>JAFZWV010000005.1 GCA_017617035.1 Bacteroidales bacterium | reverse complement strand
TCCCAGGCCTACCGGCTCTACAGCGTCCGTGCTAGGACCTTTTCTTGCCACGACCCTTGTAATCCTGGGGCCGATGGTTATGTTGCCGCAAACTCCGGATGCGTAACTGCCAGTTCCTATCGCGGCCGCTATGCCTGTGCCTTCAGTGGCTCCAATTGCAGTCACGGTTCCGCCGGTAATCGTAATATTTCCACAGGAAGCAGCCCTATTCCGGATTCCGATGGCGGGGCTGCCTGGACCGCCCTTGGCCAGAACGGTTCCACCGCTAATAAGAACATTGCCCAAGGCCGTAATGCCGGTATAGTCTCCGGTATTGTACTCATTGTTGCGCCCCCATGCGGTGACATTGCCGCCGGTAATTGTGATATTCCCGCCGGCGTTAAGGCCATTCTTGCCTTCGGCGTACACGATGCCACCTGTGATTAGGATGTCTCCAGAGACTTGTACGCCAGGATGTAAGTCCTTCGAACTCCAGCCCGCATCCGCCTTAAACTTTCCACCCGTGACAGTGAGGCTCCTGGCATAAAGGCCGGTGGAAATCTGCTCGGAATAGCACTGTTGTGCTGTAATCCTGCCACCTTCAATGAGCACGTCAAGCGTTCCTGCCGACCCCATACTGTAAGTGCTTCGTCCTCCCGTCTGCGAGAGTAAGGTGGCGAGTTTGTCTCCACGGATGGTAATGTTGCCCGGGTATGCGTCAGCGACGTAGAAGGGCTTTCCGTCTTCAATCGCGATGGTATTGTTCCCGCTGAGGACCACCGTCATATCTCCGAAGGAATATAAACGCTTCAGGGTAGCGTTGTCCAGAAGAACGGTCGAATTGTGGCCGACACGGACAACATGATCGGAATTGCTGCCGGTTAGCTTTACATAACTTAGAGGACCGAACCAAAAATTATTGGGAGTGGACGACCACGGAGACGGTGATGCGAGGTTGACTACAGCCAGAGAGTTGTATGAAAGCGAAATGTCTGTAATGGCACTTCGTTCAATCACGACGGTTTTGTCCGACTTCAGGAACTTGATCTGGGTAAGACCTTCGGTCGTGTAAAGGCCGATCTGCAAATTGGTATAGTCTCCGGGGGGAAGTGAGAAATAGAAGGAAGTGGGCGTAGATGAAATGTTCACGCCTTCTTCTCCGCAGTCCAGAGAAACAAAATTGTCTTTATCCAAGCTTGAGGAAATGACTGCAGCGTCGCTCTCGACTGAAAAAGTTCCGCTTAGCTTCTGATTCGCAAAAAGACCTATGCTCCGCACCTTTTGCGAAGCCATGCTCGTACTGATATTAAGCCTGAGGATACCGCAGAGGTTCTTAAACTGAAGATCTGTCGTGCTGCTGGAAGCATACATAGGGGCTTCTGCTATATTCCCTGGGGTATATCTCTGTACATCTGGGAGCGTTGGAATGCCGCCATTGTAGATAGATGCCGGATAGTATGCCTCGAAATCCGCGGTAGTTACTTCATCTCCGCTACTATGAGTGAACGTACCCGAACTGGACGTACTCGTCGTTGAGTATATGCCGACGTGGGCCGCCCCGTCTACAATAGCAATTGCATCCCCATTGCTCCAGTTTACCGAATAACCTGAAAGATCATCTCCGTCAAGGGATGTCTTTGTAACGGGTTTATCAACAGACGCGGTAAAGACGAGGGCTTGATGATTAACATTCGGACTGATTTCAAGTTCGCAGGAAGCGACTGAAAGAAGCGCAAAGAACGCAATGATTGTCACTCTTTTCATTTAAGCGTCCTCCCATTAATTAAAATCGCTGTCTCCGTACGAGGGACCATAGACGTAACCTTCTGTCTGACCACTTTTGCACAAAGGACCGGAATACTCAAGATCGATAACCTCACACTCCGGCGCTGAATAGTTCTGTCTCATCTTTAGGATAGATTTCATTTGACTTGACAAAATAAGACCTCACGCGCACACGTGAGGTCTCACAACAAATAAACGGAGTATCAAAAAAGAAAAAGTGCTGGAACGGGGCCGATTATCGCAATTCCAGCCTTAGTACGCGAATGGGAGTGTCGCGGCCCTGAGAGGGGTCGACGACGGTTTCGCCGGTAGGGATGAAACCGCACTTTTCCATCACGCGGCCGGAAGCGGGGTTGTCGATAAAGTGGCCGCTGATCAGCGAAGGGATTGAGGTCGTAAGACGGATATGTTCAATCATCAGCCGCAGCGCCTCGGTGCATATTCCCTGATTCCAGTACGAGCGACCTACCCAGTAGCCGCAAATTGGTTCTCCCTCGCGAGCGGGTAGCGCGCAGTCGCACGAAGGGCCATAGCCCATGGCTCCGATAACCTCGCCGGTCTCCTTGAGCACGATCGCCCAGGTCGTGTCATTCATAAACAGAGTTCGGATTATCTCGAGGCTTTCCTCAACAGATGTGTGGGGCGGCCAGCCGGCGCGCGGCCCGACCTCCGGGTCGGAGGCGTATTTAAACAGCGCCGGCGCGTCCGCCTCGCGCCAAGGACGCAGAAGAATTCGTTCGGTTTCCATACCAAATGCAAATATATCCAGAAAAAGTATTACTTTTGCAGTCCCAATGGGGTATTAGCTCAGTTGGTAGAGCGTTAGGTTCGCAATCTAAAGGTCACGAGTTCGATCCTCGTATGCTCCACACGAAATTGGCAGGCTTTCAGGCCTGCTTTTTTTCGTGTGGAGCATGCCAGTCTGCGACTGGCCGCTTACCACCCCCGCTGCTTCGCAGCTGCCCCACCGGGGCACTGTGGGGCGTACCCCCCAGACCCCCTGCCAATCGTCGCTTCGCGACTCTAATCCGCTCTCTATGGCGTGGCACGTAAGTCCATGACACTCAGCAAATTCCTGATATTCGACTCCGAGAATCGCGGAGTCGAGTTTTACGATCTGGCTGATTATCAACCACTTCTGCGCCACGGCGGATGACGCCGACGACCAGCATTCAGACCATATCAACCCTCTTTTTTGCGTGGAGGATAAGTCGCTAGTAGTCAGCAATTTAAATAAATTAGGTGTCCCGTTTTTGGGGCACCTAATTTATTTAACTGTCTGTGTGTCTGGAGGTTACCTCCCACGCGCTATTTCTTTTTGAGGGCGACGCCGTGCATGCTCATTCCATAGTAGAGATTCTGGCCGTCGCGATAGACGAAGAACTCCGCTGAATAGGTCCAGGAATCATCGGCAAGCCATTCGGTTGCCTCAAGAGTATTAGCATCGTATCCCGAATATCTATACTCATTGGTTTCCAGGACATAAACCATTGAGGTGTATGACTTCTGGAAATTGAGGGTAATCTTACCGCCGCTCACTGAGAAAGTACCAGTGTCTTTCGTAACGTAGGGATGAGTGGTTGTCTCCTTGGTTTCAGAATTATACTCATAATTCAGGTTAAGCGCATAAGCAGTAAACTTATCGCCTTCAATGATAAGTCTTGCATTGAGGTTTCCGCTTGCATCGTGTCCTTCCCATTCTCCCTGAAGATCGGACTGGGAAACAGATTTATTGGCATGGAACTCTTTTAAATCATCTGACATAAACACGACCATGGGGCCATCACCCTCGCCAGCCATGAACCAGTCGTTTTCAACGCCCCAGATAAGGAAGCGCTCTTCCTGGACATAAATGGTCGCCGTGCGAGTCTTGGAACGCTCTTTTGTATATTCGTCCTCAACCTTGGTCCACTCGCTGCCTTCTGCATGGCCGGGGACGCCGTCAATCCAATCTGTCTCAATCTCCCAGAAATCGGCAATGTTCATAGTGATGACATTACCCTTGATGGTATAGGTTCCCGTATCCTTGAAACCGGTTATGCCACCATATTCCCATGTATACTTGCCGCCCTTTTCGAAGGTGGCGATGATGGGATGATACTCCTCACCCACCATATACCAGGTAGTACCTACCAGCTTGGATTCATTGATAGTTCCCTCGCCTTCGTCGGTGCAGGAAAATGCGAAAAATACGCATGCGGCGAGAGCCGCGAAGATAATCTTTTTCATAAGGTTAACTAGTCTGTGTTCTGCAAATATAGATAAAAAGTGGTATCTTAGCGCGATTTAAATAAAAACTACTATGATCGGAACCATTATTTACATCCTTGGTGTTATCGCCGCTATCTGGTGCGTTCTCGACATTCTCAAGAAGAATGTATCCCTCATCACCAAGATCCTTTTCATCGTTTTCGTGCTCGCACTCAGCTGGATTGGCGTAGCTCTCTACTACTTCTGGCTCAGGCATAAAGTCTAGTGAAAATACTTGCTTTAATCGACCCGCAGAATGATTTCGTCGACGGGTCGCTTGGCGTAGGCTACGCCAAGTGGGTTACTGCACTCCAATATATAAAAGGACTGCTTCAAGACGGGGGCTACGACAAGGTCGTCATGACCAAGGACTGGCACCCCGCCGACCATTGTTCGTTCGCACCTCAAGGAGGACCATGGCCGCAGCACTGCGTCGAAGGAACTCCCGGCGCTGAGCCCTTCTGGATGCTCAAGGACGCAGCCGATGAGATTATACTTAAAGGCCGCGACCCGCAGAAAGAAGAATATGGAGTTGATCTTCTGGCAGACGCAAAAGACGACAATGTCGAGATTGACGTCGTGGGCCTGTGTTACGACTACTGCGTCGCAAACTGCGCCAAGATGACCTCTGAAGCGCACCCCAACGCAAAAGTCAGAGTCCTCGCCCAGGGTTGCGTCGCAATTGACCCTACAGCAAAACCGGATTTCGGAAAGGCCGAGGTTGCCTGATGAAGCTTAATCTCTCACTGCTTCTCCTTTTTCTCCCGTCTCTCGCATTCGCGCAACTAACGAGGCTGGACAGCCTTTCAATGGTCTCAGTCGACACTCTCGACGCTGCGGTCATCCGTGACGAGAAGACTATACGCCAGATTGTCACTCAAACTAGCCTTCAGCGTATCGACGGCTCGCAGATCGGCCGTAACTTCGCCGTGCTCGGTGCCCCCGACCTTATCAAGACCCTGCAGATGATGCCTGGCGTCTCGGGCGGGGCAGAACTCTCCTCCGGTCTGTATGTCCGCGGCGGCGACGGATCCGACAACCTGTTCTTGCTGGACCAGGTCCCCATGTACCAGATCAGCCACTTTGTCGGAATGTTCTCGTCGTTCAACACCGACGTCATCGACTATGCCGACTTCTACAAGGGCGGCTTCCCTGCCCGCTTTGGCGGCAGACTATCATCGGTCGTGGACGTGGGCGTAAAGGACGGCGACTTCGAACACTGGCACGGCACGGTCTCGCTCGGTCTGGTCGACGGCCACTTCCAGATCGAGGGCCCGCTATGGAAAGGCAAGACTTCTATCAACTTCGGCGCACGCCGGACATGGACCGATATAGTAAAGAGCATAGCCATGCTCTTCATCAAGAACCCGAACACCGAAGAAATGGCGGGCAAGACCCACTACGACTTCGGCGACTTCAACCTCAAGCTCGTCCATAAGTTCTCGCCGGTCAGCAAGCTCTCCTGGTCGAGCTACTATGGCCAGGACCTGCTCAAGGCCGGCCTGATCGTGAACCAGCGTGAGGACAATTCCACCACCCGCGCCAACCTGGACTTCCGCCTGAAGTGGGGCAACATCCTGAGCACGCTCACCTGGGATCGCCAGTGGTCCGAGACCTTCGACATGGAGGCATCGCTCTTCTACACGAACTACACCTCCCGCATGGAGGCCGTAGTCGACGCGTCCATGACCGAGCGCGACGAAGAAGGCAACGTCACCAAAATCAACCTCAACCTTTTCGAGAACAACCTCTCGCGCGTCTACGACATAGGCGGGAAGGTCAACTTCTTCAACAAGCGCTGGGAGGGCCACCACCTCCGCTTCGGCGGCAACGCACTCGTCCACACCTACGACCCGTCGCGCGATTCCGGCATCAGCGTGAAGGCGAACGGTATGCCCATGACCGACATGACCCCGGATTCGCAGGCCAAGCACTACCTCGGGGGCGAGATTGCCGCATACGCGGAAGACGAGATTACGCTCGGCCGCCAGTGGCGCCTCAACCTGGGCCTTCGCGACGCCCTGTACCTGGTCGACGGCAAGGTCTACAATCGCCTCGAGCCGCGCGCCGCAATCAAATTCATGGCCACGGACTACCTCGATTTCAAGGGCTCTTACTCGGCCATGAACCAGTTCGCGCACCAGGTTTCAGCGGTCTACCTCGACCTGCCGACCAACCTCTGGATGCCATCTACGGCGAAGGTTAAGCCCATGCACTCCGACCAGTACGTCCTCGGCGGCACGCTCAAACTGCCCGTGGGCCTCTCCTTCGATATCGAGGCCTTCTATAAGTCCATGACGCACCTCTACGAATACACGGGCACGAACGCCATCCTGCCGCAGATCAACCAGTGGGAGGAGATGTTCGAAGAGGGCATCGGCCGCGCGTACGGAGCTGAGCTGAGCGTCGAATACGAGACGCCGAAGCTCCAGGCCGCTGCCTACTACACCCTGTCGAAGAGCGAGCGCCTGTTCCGCACTTTCTCGTTCGATTGGTATCCCGACCGTTTCGACAACCGTCATAAGATTACGCTCACGGCCTCATACCGTTTCAATAAGAAGTTCGAACTCTACGGCGCCTGGCTTTACCACAGCGGCAACCGCTTCACCGGCAAGACCGGCGTCATCTGGGCCAACGACTCCGGCTACGATTACGAAATGGGTTACGAACTCTACGGCTCGCCGAATAACTTCGAACTGCCGGCCTACCACAGGATGGACGTCGGACTCAACTTCCATAAAAAGACGCGCCACGGCTTCGACTCAACAACCACAATTAGCATATATAACGTTTACAACCACGTCAACCCCATGTTCGGCTTTACCGAAGAGCATGAGGGCAGGATGGTCGGAGTATCTTATGGTATCATCCCCATTATCCCCACAATCAGCTTCTGCTTAAAGTTCTGACGCCCTATGAAGAAGAGATTTGCACTGATTCTTATTGCCGCGCTGGGGTTCTGCTCCTGCGAGGAGCGCTTTGAGCTCAACGACGTGGGCGGGGAGCCGAAGATGTACGTCGAGTGCTACGCGGGCCTGTCGGATACGACACTGATTCGCCTGTATAAGGCCATGCCAGTCAACGCAAAGGCCTCGTACGGCGAAGATTACACCCTGAAGCGCATGAATCTTAAGGTAGGCGGCGCATCGGTTGTTCTGAAGCCGATCACCGATACCTTATTCCTGTCTTCAGGAGCCATTCCACCAACCAAGAGTCTATATTGGACTCCGGACCCTATCCCTGCCGGCTCAAAACTTGACCTGGAGGTGGAAACTGCCGAGACCGCGCCGGTAAGCGCGACGACTACAGTGCCGGTTAAACCGTCCTTCACCATGACCGCAGAAATGGTTGGAGGACCGATAATGCCGTATATTCAGTTCATTATAAATTTCCAGAATGAAGTGACGCCAACCGACCGCTTCGGAATCGCAATTAAACAGTACATGACCACTCACCGCGACGACGGCTCGGAAGATCAATCGTACGAAATGTCCTCAGCGCCGACTATGCTCAACGGGGATATCGTCCTCGAACAGAGCCTGTCTGTCAAGGGCTGCCCTGAGACCTTCTATTTCGGAATGTACAGCGGAGAAGAAATGGAGGGGAATTCGCTTAACGCGATTATGATGTACGACCCGCGCGACTACACCTGGGAAGAGAACCGCTACGACGACGAAGGCAACGAGTTGCCGCCCGTCACGGTAACGCTTTCTATTAAGTTACAGATCCAGGTTCTGAAATTCTCCGACGAGAGCTACGGATATCTCAATTCTTTGTATAACCGCGAAAGCAACTGGCTCGCCATGCTCGGCTTCTGCCCTCCGAGTGTCGCCTACACCAACATCGCCGGCGGCTACGGCGTCCTCGGCGGCATCTCCCTCGCCGAAAGCGAAATCATTGATATCCTAGATCTGCTATAGATCTCTCCACTCGCTGCGCTCGGTCGAGATGACAAAGGAGGTTCGGTCGAGATGACAAAGGAGGCTCGGTCGAGATAACAAAGGAGGTTCGGTCGAGATGACATTGTTATTGTCATTTCGAGCGAAGACGAAGTCGGAGTCAAGAAATCTATATGTGCGCGGCGGACTGGATAACCTCTCCGAGTGTGGGATGGGCGTGAATGATGCTCTGAAGGTCGGATAGTGTTGCGTGCCGGGTGAGCAGCGCGGCGACTTCTTGAATGATATCCGCTGAATGTGGGCCGAAGAGATGGCAGCCCAGAAGGGCGCCGTCTTCTTCACGGACCACTATCTTGCAGAAACCCTCGGTATCATCCATCGACACGGCCTTTCCGTTGGCGCGGAACTGGGACTTCAGACACTTCACCGCAATGCCGGCGGCTTTGGCTTCATCTTCAGTCATACCTACGCAAGCAGCTTCAGGCATGGTGAACACTGCGGCAGGTATGATGCCGAAATCTATTGAATCTGATACACCGCAGATGTGGTTCAGGGCGCGAAGGCCGTGAAAGGTCGCGGCGTGGGCAAGCATCATTCCGCCGACGATATCGCCGATGGCGTAGATGCCTGGAACGTTGGTCTGCAAGTTCTCGTCGACGACAATGCCGCGACGAGTGAACTCGATTCCAAGGTCGGCAATGTTGAGAGACTCGAGATTCGGGCGGCGGCCGACGGCCATCAGGACCAGGTCGCCCTCGACGGACGCTTCGCCCGTCTTGGCGACATACGAGACGGCGAGGCCGCCGCCCGCCTTAGCGATACCTGTTACCTGCGCAGCAGTTTCGATTTTGATACCACGCTTGCCAAGCGCGAGCTTCAACCTCTTCGCCAGGTCGGTATCGAAGCGAGGAAGGATAGTCGGAGCATATTCCAAAACGGTAACATCACTGCCGAAGCTTTTAAATATTGACGCGAACTCCAATCCGATAACACCGCCGCCGATTACGATAAGGCGCTTCGGAACATCAGTAAGCTCAAGTATCTCCTTCGAAGTAATAACTCCCGGCAAATCTGCTCCCGGAATAGAAAGAGACGCCGAAACAGATCCTGTCGCAATAATAATCTTGTCACCGGAGTATTCAACGCCATCAACAACCACCGTCTGGGCACCCTTCAACGACGCTTTACCCTCAACGACGGTTATTAGTTTGTTCTTCAACAACTGACCTATTCCCTCGCGTAACTGCACAACAACAGCATCTTTGCGCTCAGCTACCTTAGCAAAATCGAACGCCGGAGCCGCGGTAATGCCTAAAGCCTCAGCCCTGGACATGCCTTCGATTAGCTCTGCATAATGGCAAAAAGTCTTGGTTGGAATACAGCCCTCGTTAAGGCATGTTCCACCAAGCGGCCCGCCAGCCACCAAAACGACTTCGATTCCCCTCTTGGCAGCCTCGACCGCGGTCTCGTAACCGCCAGGGCCCGCTCCGATGATAATAATTTTCATATGGTTATCATTACAATAAAAGGACATGCCCCCGGAGACCGCTATCGCTTGGAGACGCAGCGCGTCTGACAGCGACCCTAGTCCGGGCAAAAAGCGGCTCCGTGGGGCACGTCCTTTTATTTAAACATTATTCAAACTTCAAAATAGGATTACGTGCAGCAGCCGTTTCATCCGGACGACTGATGGGCGCGAGGTGCGGAGCGCCATGTAGGATGTCGGGATCCTCTGCGGCCTCCTTCGCAATCTTATGCATCACCTCTATGAACTCATCCAGCGTCTCCTTCGACTCCGTCTCCGTAGGCTCGATCATGAGAGCCTGGTGGAAAAGCAGAGGGAAATAGATAGTCGGAGCGTGGTAGCCGTAATCCAGCAGGCGCTTCGCTACGTCGAGGGTAGTCGCGCCGGGCTTGCCGGTAGCTGAGCCGTCGTCGATCAGGCCGTCGTAGACGAATTCGTGTTTGCAGACTGACGGGATCGGGAGCTTGTAGGCGTCCTTCAGACTCTCCTTGATGTAGTTGGCCGCGAGGGTCGCGTACTTGCCGGCGAGCTTGATGCCCTGCTTTCCGAGCATCAGGATATAGGCGTACGCGCGCAGGATAACTCCGAAGTTGCCCATGAACGCGGACACCTGGCCGGCAGCACCAGCAACCGAGCGGACTACCGTAAACTTACCGTCTGCCTGCTTCTCCACGCGCGGCGTTGGCAGGAAATCGACCAACTTTTCGCATACGCCGACCGGGCCGGAACCAGGACCGCCTCCGCCATGGGGCGTCGAGAAGGTCTTATGCAGGTTGATGTGCATCACGTCGAAGCCCATGTCGCCGGGCCGCACCATTCCGAGTAGCGGGTTCATGTTAGCGCCGTCGTAGTAGAGCAGGCCGCCGCAGCCATGGACCAGCTCAGCGATCTCGCGTATGTCCTTCTCGAACAGGCCGAGGGTGTTGGGGTTGGTCATCATGATGCCGGCGATGTCGGGGCCGAGCAGCGGTTTCAGCGACTCGACGTCTACCAAGCCGTTAGCGCCCGATTTCACCTCCACGATCTCGAGGCCGCAAACCGCCGCCGAGGCAGGGTTGGTGCCATGGGCGCTGTCGGGGACGATGATCTTCGTGCGGGCGAAATCGCCGCGGCTGAGGTGGTAGCTGCGTATGACCATGAGGCCGGTCAACTCGCCATGGGCGCCGGCGCAGGGGTTGAGCGTGAAGCGCTTCATGCCCGTGATGGTCGCAAGGGCCTTGTCCATCTCGTAGTAGACCTCGAGCGCGCCCTGGACCGTTTCGGCAGGCTGAAGAGGGTGGAGGCCCTGGAAAGCGGGCATGGCGGCGATCTCCTCGTTAATCTTGGGGTTGTACTTCATCGTACAGCTGCCGAGCGGGTAGAATCCGGTGTCCACGCCGAAGTTCATCTGCGAGAGCGCGGTATAATGACGGGCCACGTCTACTTCCGTCACCTCCGGGAGGATGGCGGGTTCGGCGCGCATCAGGTCAGCGGGGAGTGCGGCTGCCGGACATCCGTTGTCGGGAAGAGTAAAGGCAGCGCGGCCAGGCTTAGAAAGCTCGAATATCAGTTTATCGTAGTATTTCATAGCCTAGCCCTCCTTGATTATGTTTACAAGCGCGTCAATCTCCGCTTTGCTGCGTTTTTCGGTGACGCAGAAGCTGGCGTAGCCTTCCTCCGTCTGGATGGCGGCGAAGAAGCCTCTGTCTACGAGTTTGGCGTTCAGCGACTTAAGGTCGACGAGCGGCCTCAGAACAAACTCCTTCAGGAAGGGTTTGTCGGGAAACACCGGCTCGAACTTGCCGGTCTTCAGAAGCTCGTTGTAAAGATAATGCGCTCCTGAAGTCGACTTTTCGTTGACTTCGCGCATACCCTTCGGACCCATCACCGAGAGATAGATCGTTACGAACAGGGCCATCAGCGACTCGTTCGAACAGATGTTCGAGGTCGCCTTCTCGCGACGGATATGCTGCTCGCGAGCCTGCAGGGTTAGAACGAATGCGCGGCGACCGGACGCATCGGCCGTCTGGCCGACTATGCGTCCCGGAAGTTTGCGCATGTGTTCCTTGCGGCAGGCCATAAAGCCGACCGACGGGCCACCGTAACTCATAGGGATGCCGAGAGACTGGCCATCGCCTACAGCGATGTCCGCGCCCCACTCAGCGGGGGTCTTAAGGACCGCCAGCGCCGAAGGATCGCAGTACTCGGCCAGGACCGCGCCCGCTTCGTGGAGGGCATCTGCAAAGCCGGTAAGGTCTTCGATGATTCCGTAGCGGTTGATCGAAGGAACTATCGCGCCGGCGACATCGCCCTTCGCGATGAGCGCTTTCAGCGACTCGAGCGAAGTCTGGCCGCCGTTGACTTCAATCTCTTCGATTGTAGTTCCATAGTACTTGGCGTAAGTCTTTATAACCTCGATCACATTGGGTAAAAGACCCTTTGAAACCAGGACGGTATTCTTTTTCTTCGCGCAGGCGATAGCCATGCGCATAGCCTCTGCAGCGGCGGTAGGGCCATCGTACATCGAGGCGTTGCTGACATCCATGCCCGTGAGGTTGCAGATCATGCTCTGGTACTCGAAGATGTAGCGGAGCGTGCCCTGCGATATCTCGCACTGGTAAGGAGTGTAAGCAGTAAGGAACTCAGAACGGGAGAGCAGATACGGAACGATAGACGGAGTGTAGTGGTCGTAGCTGCCCTGACCTACAAATACCTTGAGTTTAGGGTTCTTTGCGGCGAGGGCGTCGAACAGCTCGCGTACTTCCTGTTCCGACTTTGCGTCCGGCAGGTTATACTCGCCCTTGAAGATAAAATCGGCAGGTACGTCGGCATAGAGATCGTCCATCGAGGACACCCCTATGCGCTGAAGCATCTGCCGTATATCTTCCTCGGTATGGGGAAAATAAGGGAAAGTGCTCATTGCTATTTGGCTATCTGAGCGTAGGCTTTGGCGTCCATGAGTTCATCAAGCTCGGCTGCATCGCTCATTTCGACCTTGATGATCCATGCTGCATATGCGTCTTCGTTGATGAGTTCAGGAGCGTCTTCGAGTTCTGAGTTGACCTCGACGACCTTTCCGGAAACCGGCGAATAGAGTTCGCTGGATGCCTTCACGCTCTCGAGCGCGCCGAAATCCTCACCCTTCTCGACATCGTCGCCCTCGTCGGGCATGTCGACATAGGTGATGTCACCCATTTCAGCCTGAGCGAAATCGGATACGCCGATGACGGCAATGTTTCCTTCAACTTTGACCCATTCGTGGGATTCGCTGTAGAGCAATCCTTCTGCAATCTTTGACATAGTATTCTATTTTTTGTAGTTAGTCTGATAAAAACGCTTTTTAATGACCTCACCCGGGAAGACTTTCTTGCGGATGCGGACGTTGAGTTTGGTGCCGAGGGCGCTGTAGGCCTTGTCGACCAGGGCGAAGCAGATGCTCTTGTCAAGCGAGATGCTATGGTAGCCGGTAGTTACCACGCCCACCTCGGTACCGTCTTCGAGCTCGACGGGGTAGCCGGCGCGCGGGATGGCACGGTCGAATATCTCGAGGCCGACGATTTTCCTGGGTGTCCCGTCTGCCTTTTGCGCAGCGATGGCTTCCTTGCCGATGAACTCATCTTTGTCGAGCTTGCAGAACATCGACAGGCCCGCGACGACCGGAGAGATTTCGGGCGAGAGTTCGTCGCCATAAAGCGGCAGGCCCGCCTCGAAACGTAGGGTGTCGCGGCAGCCCAGTCCGCACGGGGTCACGCCCGCAGCGATGAGTTTGTCCCAAATGTCCTGCGTCCCGGGGATATCTGTATAGAGCTCGAAGCCGTCTTCGCCAGTGTAGCCGGTGCGGCTGATGATAAGGCGCGCGCCGTTCCACTTACCTTCGGCGTACTCGTAGAAGCCAATCTCGGGGGCGTTCGTTAGTTTCAAGACCTCGACGAGCGTCTTTTCGGCCTCCGGGCCCTGGACTGCGACTTGGCCCCATTTCTCCGACTGATTGTCGATCTTCACGTCAAAACCCTTCGCGTTTTGGAGCATCCAGTCGACGTCTTTCTCGATATTGGAGGCGTTCACCACCGCCAGGAAATGGTCGGGCTCAAACTCGCGGTAGACGATGAGGTCGTCGACGGTTCCGCCATTTTCGTAGAGCATCATTCCGTAGAGCGCCTGGCCGGGCTTGCTTGCGCGGATGTCGTTAGTGAAGATATGGTTTATGTACTTCTCTGCGTCGGGGCCGCTGATGAACACTTCTCCCATATGGGAAACATCGAACACTCCGACTTTGGTTCGGACTGCGATATGCTCTTCGGTGATTCCGGAGTACTGGATTGGCATCAGGAAACCCGCAAACGGGCTCATCTTGGCGCCAAGCGCGACATGTCGGTCGCACAGGCAGGTGGATTTCAGGTTTTCCTCCATCTTACAGGTTTGGTTTATTATAGTTCTCAAATTTAGTAATTATTTTGCTTAACTTTGAGAATACGTATGCATATTAAAGTCTTTCTTCTTTATCTTTTCATTTTCTGCCTGCCCCTCGCTGTTTTCGCCGACGACGGGCAGGGTCCCAACCCTGTCTACAAGCGAGGATCGACGGCATTGGAGCTGGCATTGCCGCCTTCGCCCGAAGCGGCATCGAGAGTGAAGTATGCGGACGTGCCCTTCTCGCACAGCATGGGACTGGCTGAGTATGAGGTGGCCTTC
>JAFZWV010000004.1 GCA_017617035.1 Bacteroidales bacterium | reverse complement strand
CACGCCACCTACGAGAATGCCATCGAAGCCATCAAGAGCCTGAAGGAGAAATTCGGAGCAAGCGACCTGTTCGGAGTCGAGAAAGACGCATCGTTCCACAGCAGCATCGGCCAGATCTATCAGACCTGGGAAGGACGCGACCTCTACCCCAGCATCGAGGAAAAGGCTGCAATGCTACTTTACCTTGTTGTAAAGAACCATTCCTTCGTTGACGGTAACAAACGAATTGCCGCCACCCTGTTCCTCTGGTTTATGCAGAACAACGGCATCCTGTACCGCGCCGACGGAACAAAACGCATATCCGATGCATCCCTCGTGGCGCTGACGCTGATGATTGCCGAGAGCCACACGGACGAGATGGACACGATGGTCAAAGTAGTCGTGAGCCTGATAAACCGGAAGAATTAGCCCAGCAAGATGGCAACCGACGAGGTGTCCGAATTTTTTTTCAACACCTCCCCGCGTCGAAAATGGATTCAAAACAGTCCGGTTTAGTGACAAGTGATACCCGTTTTTTCTGAACCATATTTGAGCCGCGAACGACTTAACTAATTGATTATCAATCAAATTTATAGACTGCATCGGAAAATAACCAGATCTGGGGAAGATCTTCGCGTTATTGTTGTTCTGCAGAAATCATTAATGCAGATTTTCACTATCTTTACAAACCGTATGGCTGATAGTAAATATCCCGTTTACAAAGGAGACTGGCAGTTCAAGTCCGTTATTCTCGAGAAGTTGGAGGGTCCCAAAGGAGAAGGAGAAGTGTCCTTCCCCAGTGGAGATCACTTTAAAGGCTTTTTCCATCTCAATTTCGCCCATATCGACGGTCCGGCCTATGCCGCCGACGGCCGCTACGATTTCGCTGACGGCTCGTACATAGAAAAGGCATGGATAGACTTCTCTTCCGACGGCGGCTATTTCGCCCTTCACGGCCAGTTCCGCGTTAAGCATCCCGGCGGACCGGACAGCATCGCGATGTTCCTTGGGAACAAACGCTACGGTTTTGAACTCGTGCTTGACGAGGCTCCGTACATTCTAGAGTGGTATGCCGATGAAAAGGCGCCCAAGAGTCGCAAATGGGAACTCCTTGATTACTCGATGGACGAGAAACCGGATGATGGTCTACTGGACCTTACACTTAAGCTCCGCGGAGCGGATGGGGCCTACACAATCGTTCAGAGAGGCGGAAAATACACTTGCAACAAGTACGATCAGTATATCTATGAGACCGCCACGAGAGTAACCGTTCTTTACCCGAACGGCAATTCGATCGACCACTACGGCGACGACCTGAGATGGCTCAAGCCGTTCGATGGCTATCTCACCGTCCATGATGCAGCCAAGATGCGCTACCGCACTGAACTCTGGAAAGACGGAAAACTTACGGACGACCAGGAGTGGATGCGCGACCCGCTTGCGAGTAAGGAAGTCGAAATCCCCATGCCGCTCGCGCCCGTTTTCGATACCGCGGCGAAGGTATGGGCCGACGGCTATATAGACTACGGCTATTCGTGGATCTACGAAGGGCCGATAGAAAACGATCGCCCGGAAGGCAATGGTGTGCTCTACGGCCGCGAGGGCAGCTCCTACGAGGGTTCGCGCTACGAAGGCCAGTTCCACGACGGGCTCTGCCATGGAATCGGCCGTTTCACGAATGAAAAGGCCGGAATCGTGCAGGAGGGAGTTTTCGTCGAGGGCGTTTATCAAGAGCCCGAAGCTGCCGATGGCCCGATCATCCTCCATGCCCGCCATGGACATAAGTATTGGAGCGCCGGCGGCTCGGACCACGATTGGGACTATACCGAAAGTGAATATGAAGTTCAGCTCGGTTCCCTGCCTTTCAGCGGCTTCTTTTCCTACAATGTAGTCCGCATACAGAAAAACTGCATCACCATTCAGACCGACGAAGGGACGAAGTTAATCCTTCCCGGCTCCGAAGTGCAGTACTACGAAGAAATCGAGGGCCGCGAATGGTCCGACGGCTGCGTCTACGACGGAGACGAATATGTACTAAGACTAACCTGGAATAAATAATATGTTATTACAGATCTTAACCCTGCTTGGCTCGCTGGCGATGTTCCTTTACGGTATGTCGCTCATGAGCGGAGGCTTGCAGAAGATGGCCGGAAACCGCATGAGGGTTTTCATGGCCAAGATGACCTCCAACAACTTCAAGTGTATCCTGACGGGTATCGTCGTTACCGCCATGGTCCAGAGTTCGACCGCCACTACCCTTATGATAGTGAGCTTCGTCAACGCCGGTCTGCTTGCCCTGGGACGCGCAATCGCCGTCATCATGGGCGCGAACATCGGTACGACGGTCACCGCCTGGATCTTCGCCCTGAGCTTCGGAGGAGGCAGTTGGAGCATAGCGACAATCGCGATCCCGCTCATGTTCTTCGCTTTCGTGGCGATGAGCATCAAGAAGTACTCGAACCTGGGCGAGTTCCTGATGGGTTTCGCCCTCCTGTTCCTGGGTCTCGCCACCCTCAAGGAGACATCGACCGTGCTGCTCGACAACGAGGGCGTGCGCGTGTTCCTGGCGACACTTTCGGGCCATGGGATATGGAGTATCTTTATCTACATGCTCGCCGGCGCCGTCATCACCCTGATGCTCCAGAGCTCCGCGACCGCGACCGCCATCACTATGCTGCTGGTGGCCCAGGGATACATCCCGTTCACGATGGCAACGGCCATGGTCCTTGGTAGCAACCTCGGTACCACGGTCACCTCCAACATAGCCGCAACCGTAGCCAACCTCAGCGCCAAGCGAACGGCGAGGGCACACTTCCTGTTCAACCTGTTCGGAGTGATTCTGACGCTGCTGTTCTTCAAGCCGTTCCTCGGCCTTGTGGGCCTCTCAGTAGCCGCCTTGGGCTTCCCCAACCCGGTCACGATTGATTTCGCTACCGCTGATGCCGAGACCCAGGCTTCGCTGGTCTCTTCCCTGCCGTACAGCGTCGCCGTGCTCCATACCGTCTTCAACGTAATCACTACCCTCATCCTCGTCTGGTTCATCCCTCAGCTTGAAAAGATGGTTACACTGATGGTGCCTCAGAAGGGCGACGGCAAGGAAAGCTACAGGCTCAAGTATATCGGCGGACTTAGCAATATCGGAACCGGCGATATCGCCCTGAACAGTGCTAAGATGGAGGTCGTAGAGTTTGGCCGACTGTGCCGCAAAGACCTGGAATACATAAGAATGGCGGTGAACGCAAAGACTCAGAACGAGTTCGAAGAGGCCGATAAGAAACTGATCCACTACGAAGATATCACCGACAATATCGAGCGCGATATCGCGGTTTACTTGCGCGAGGTCTCTAAACACGAGCTCAGCGTCAGCGGTATGTCCCGCGTACGTGAGTTCTACCGTATTATCGGAGAGATGGAATCGCTGGGCGATAGCGGTGAGACGGTCGGAAAGATTATGGCCCGCGTGTGGGACCACGAAGGCAAGTTCACCGAGCATATGCTGAGCCGTCTTAACCATATGATAGATCTGGTAGACGAGGCTTACGTTGCCATGGACTACAACCTGTCTACGCCCATCGTCGAGATCGAAGAGATACGCAATGCCGACGAGGCAGAAAAGGCTATCAACGAGTATCGCGACCGCCTGCGCAACGAACACCTGTCCAATATAGAAAAGTCCTCGTATCCCTACGAGACCGGATCATTCTATATGGATATAGTCAACACCCTCGAGAAGATGGGAGATTTCATCATCAACATCTCCCAGAGTGTGATGGGCGCGAAGGCGGCTTAAACAGCTTCGAATTTATATCCCAGGCGCTTCAATTCAATTGCGGCGCCTGTTTCCTGCATCGGAAAATAATGATGTATATAGAACGGATTGTAATCACTCTTTGCCCTCGCACCTATAGTAAAGGCCTGGCTCAATCTCTTTGTATTCGAGCATTGGGGATAGGTCAGAACACTCGAATGACTTCAATGCATCTAAGCCATTATCTGAAAGAAGAATTCGATATACTTCATTAGTTGGCTTCCATATGATGGTCATAAACACATCATTCTCAGCGTTGACGAATACCCCTCGAACGTATAACCGTTTATAATCAATTCGCCAAGTCTGTTTATAGGTATCGCAAATATCTTGGAATAAAGATGCAAGGGGCGTATCAGTTTCAAGGACCTCCACAATCTTGTCCCGGCCTTCTTTTAGAGATAAAGAGTCTAGCTCACGCTCAGTATAATATCTCCACAGTTCAATAATCTGATTACTTCTGAGCGGATAGCGGATCCAGTATTTGTTACCTTGATAATGAATTGTATAATAGTTGCCTTCACGGAAGTCGATTACAGAATAGTCGCTATGTCTTGAGAAATCTATATCGCGTAGTTTCACAAAGCGGCTCTCGGGAGAAACGCATGACGAAAACAAGAAGAGTAAAAACAGAAATAGCCCTTTTTTCATATTTCATGATACGCGACTTGTTCAAAGGTAATAAATTCCCCTGAATAATAAGTAAATTTGAGCCATGGAATACTTGTCAAAGCAACGATACGATGAGATTGCGGCCGAGTTGAATCATCTGATTAATGATGTTTATCCAAAGGTCGCGGAAGAACTCGCGGAGATGAGCGCCCAAGGTGATCGGAGCGATAATGCCGGTTATCGTGAAGCAAAGCGAAACCAGGGGAAGACCATCAGCCGTATCCGTTATCTGCAGAAGATTCTGGAGCATTCCCGCGTAATCAACACCGAAGCACTACCAAAAGACAGGGTTAGCCTTCTGAGCAAGGTCGAGTTCACGAATCTGGCAACAAACACCCGTATGACTTTCGAGATAGTCAGCCCCCACGAGATGGATCTGGAGGCTGGCAAGATTTCGCTGAAATCCCCTATCGGTGCTGCCCTGATGGGAAAGAAAGTCGGCGAAATCGCCGAAGCTCAAGTCCCCTCAGGAATCCTGCGATTGAGAATAGAAAGTATCACGTTCTCTCAATAATTCTTGCGTGCTTTTTCATATTATCTGATAAAATTCATTCCTTCCCAGGGTTCGTCGCTGCCGGGCATGGGCTTGCCGCCGGTCGCCTTCAGCAGCGCGGCCATATTGTTGGCAAGAGTGCGCATGGTCTGCAAACCTTCGGTATCGAGCGAAGCCTCGCCTGAATTGCGACCATAAACAATGTTCCAATACTGGGAGCCGACCAGCGGCATGCTCATCATCTGGAAAGGCATATTGAGCGTCTGGAAAGAAGCCGTGGCTCCTCCTCTGCGGCAAACGGCTACCGAAGCTGCGGGCTTGCCGCGGAAGGCGTCGCCGTTGGAATATAGCATGCGCTGGACGATGGCGATCAAGGCCCCATTGGGCTGGCCGTAATACACCGGTGATCCGACGATTAGCGCATCAGAGCCATTCATCTTCTCCGAAATCTCGTTGCAGATATCGTCATCGAAAGTACACGCTCCAGGCTTAGACTTACAGGTATTGCAGGCGATACAGCCACGGAAGGGTTTATTGCCTATCCAGACAATTTCACTCTCTATTCCGAGTTTCGACAGCTGGCTGGCAATCTCCGCCAATGCAATCGAAGTATTCCCCTTCTGCCGGGGACTTCCGTTGATCATCAATACTTTCATGGCTTAAAACTATGAAAATTTCGACTACTCCCCCTAAAAAAGGGGGGAGAAGTCCAAAAATTATCCTAAAACGACATCAAGGACCATCATAAGGGCGAAGCCGAAGGCGAAACCTATGGTGCCAACGTTGGAGTGCTTGCCCTGGGAGTAATCGGGGACTAACTCCTCGACTACGACATATAGCATTGCGCCGGCGGCGAAGGCCAGCATATAGGGCATAATACCCAGAATCGAAGTCGCTAACACCAGCACCAGCGCGCCGCCGAGTGGCTCAACGATGCCGCTTAAAGCACCGATCCCGAAGGCGCGAAGGCGCGAGTTCCCTTCAGCGCGAAGTGGCATCGAGATAATTGCACCCTCAGGGACATTCTGAATCGCGATACCCAGCGACAGGGCAAACGCTCCGGCCATATTGAAATCGGCCGTTAGGGCGCCTGCTATGGCGACACCTACGGCCATTCCCTCCGGGAAATTGTGGATCGTGACGGCCAACGCCAATTTAGCTGTACGGGACAAGCGACTCTTGGGACCCTCAGTTTCACCATTAGCGTGCAAGTGAGGAGTAATATAGTCGATAAGCAGCAAGAACGCGAAACCGGCCAATAACCCGATTACCGGCGGCACAACAGCGGACACTCCCTCCCCCATTTCTATAGCCGGTATAATAAGCGACCAAACCGAGGCCGCAACCATCACGCCGGAGGCGAAGCCTAACAACACTTTCTGCAGCAGCGCGGGCATATCCCGCTTCATAAAGAACACGAATGCCGATCCCAGGGCAGTCCCAAGGAAGGGTATCAACAGTGCTACTAATACCGGATTCATGATTGCTAATATACCTCCAACAACTATGGGAGCAAAGACTATATAAGACCTTTGTGGTCTACTCCGAGACGGGCCTCTACGACATTCATAATGTAGTCGCCCGTTTTTTCGCATTCATTTACATAGTCGATGTAGACGGTGCCGGTAGTGTAGCCGTAGGCGTTCTTGTCGATGTCCTCGAAATTCTTGCGGCGAAGTTCGTCGCGAAGGGCGTTGATCTTGATCTCAATCTCTTTGGACTCTTCGATGCTATGCTGCTCCTTCTGGTCTGCCAGAATTGCATTCATACGGGTAAGGGCTTCTTCGAGAAGGTCGTACATCTTGCGGGCTGCAGCCCTCTGATCATCAGTGTACTGAATCTTGTTCTCGCGTCCGCGCCTGAGGATTCTGGCGAGGTTGAAGAAGCTGTCGCCAATACTTTCGAGCTCGCCCACTTCGCGAAGCATGGCGCTGATCTTTTTCTTGGTGTCGTCTGACAGATGGGCTGTTCCTACATCGCTGAGGTACTTCGCGATTTCGTTCTCCATCTTATCAGACATGTCTTCGTAGTTCTTGATACGCTCGAAGCCCTTGACAAACTCTTCCTCATCTACTGTATCGAAGAGCTCGAGGAGAAGGCCGTGCATAAACTGCATCTTCTCACCGAAGACCACTATTTCCTTCTGCGCCTGGAAGACGGAGATTTCCGGGGTCTTCATGAGACCGCCGCGTATGTATTTGAGGCGGAATTCGTCTTCCTCTTCACTCTTCTTCGGCTTAATCAGCTTGCAGACAACCTTTTCTATCTGAGGAATGAACCAGATCAGAACAGCCGTATTGATGACGTTGAAGAAGGTATGGAAGGTCGCCAGTGCGAACGACAGTTTGGTGGGGTCGATCTCCCCCGACGCCGGGTCAAGGTCGACGATACCGCAGACCATGCGGACGAACGGGAAAAAGAAAATCAGGACCCACACCACGCCGAAGACGTTGAACAGGAGGTGGGCCATAGCGGTCCGGCGGGCCTGGGTATTGGCGCTGAGGGCGGCCAGGTTGGCGGTTACCGTGGTACCGATGTTCTCGCCCATGACGAGCGCGATACCCTGGAAGATTGTTATTGCGCCGGTGGCGCAGAGGACCATGGTGATGGCCATCAGCGCAGCCGAACTCTGGACCATGGCGGTAAGCAGCGTTCCGATCAGCAGGAACAGCAGGATCGTACCGTAATTGGTTTTGAAGCGCGCGAAAAAGTCAACGACGGCCGGTTTGCTGGCGAGGTCCATCTCCACGCCGGTAGCTTTCAGCATTCCGAGCGCGAAAAGAAGGAAACTGAGTCCAAACAGGAAGTCACCGATGTAGCGGTGCTTCCCTGTTTGGATCAGTATAATGCCGACCAGGAAAACCGGCCAGACGACGTTGGCTATGTTGAACGAAAAGCCCGCGGACATAATCCACGCGCTCATCGTGGTGCCGATATTTGCTCCCATAATCACGGATATAGCCTGACTCAGCGTAAGGAGGGCGGCGTTGACGAAGCTGACCGTCATGACGGTGGTAGCGGCCGAAGACTGAACAGCTACGGTCACAAGAGCTCCGGTCGCGACTCCGGACACGCGATTCGAGGTCATGGCCCCAAGGAGGTGGCGCAACTGCGGGCCGGCCATCTTCTGAAGGGCCTCACTCATGACCTTCATTCCATATATCAGCAGGGCTATCGAGCCCAGGAGTTTGAGAGCAATCAGCATAGGGAAATCTTAATTAGTCGACCACTGCGCGGGCCATAGCGTCTTTGTAGTACTTCTGATCCACGAACACATCCTGCTTGTAAGGATTGATGTGGCGCTTCTTTGCGATGCAGATGATCCAGCAGAGTGCGGCCGCGTTGGTGACGAGTGCAAGTGCACTGATGAATACCATCATCGACGGGTTGGCTGCGACAAGCGAAGGATCTACTGTAGTGCCGACTACACCGTCAATTGCGGGCTGACCGGCTGCTGCGTAAAGCTTCTCGATGGTCTGAACTCCCTCAGGATAGAGAACTGGCAGGGTTGCCCAGGTGTGCCACTGACGGCCATCCTTGAAGGTCTCCTGGAAGAGAGGCCAGATCTGAGCGAACATACACCACATTGCGAGGGTGTTAGCACGGTTCTGGATCCATCCACCACGGTTCCACAGAAGAGCCGCAACGGTAGGAGCAACGAGAAGAGCGACACCGCAGTACCAGCTGTGGGTCGGGAGGCAGTTGTAAGTGTAGGCGAAGTTCCAGATGTCGTAGACAAGGATGTAAACCCAGGTCATGTCGGCCCAAATCATATCCTTCTTATCCTTGGAAGGCCATACACTCCACCATGCGGTCATACAGAAGATGTTGATAAGACCGGCAACACCGTTCATCACGTTGTGCCAGCCGCCATACTGCCATACACCTTCGGAGGTGAGCCACCACTTGTTCCAGCCCATTGCTGCGGACTCGAAGTCGGAGGCGCAGGCGATCAGGATGTTGATTGCGACGATGATGAACGGGAAGGGCTTGAACCAGTGTTTTGCACCGATTCCCCACTTGTACTTGATCATCATGAAACCGATACATCCGGCGGTAGCGGCATAGAGCTTGGCATAGTGGAACCAGCCGGCCATGTAGACATGGGTCTGGTTTTCAAGGGCCCACTGTGCACCGGTCCTGACGCCGATCCAGATAGCCAGGAAGTAAGCCGTGAGGGCTACCGGAATGGCAAAGAACATGGTGATGCCGCCGAACTTTGTACGACGTGCAAATTCATTGAAGAGGATGAGGCCCGCTAGTACTACGAGCATCATCAGCCATTGTGAGAGAGCATGCTCTCCGTAAACTTGAAAGAACATAATTGATTAGGTTATTTGGTTATTAAAGAGTGTTTTGGTTCGCGAATGAGGGCCCAAACGACCCAGGCTACAGTAAGCACTGCGGCCATGGGGACACCGACAACGAGTATCTCGCGAAGCATGAGCGAGGCGCCGTCGGTTTCGGTGAGGGCCGTAAAGAACGGGAACTTCCACGTCAGTTCTCCGTTGATGATATGGTCGACGATAAGCATGAGCGTACCGCCCCAGAGCATCTTCTCGAGGGCCGGCAACTGGCGGCCGAGCGTACTGACCGGCTGCTTGTTGGCTTTGCGTATTATGGTAACTACTATCGCCTCAGCAAGAGGCGCGATAAAACATGCCATTATGATTTGATTTCTATTTGTTTGATTTCTACTTCATTGCCGCGAAGCAGCCATGTTTCTCCGCTGCCGCAGTTCGGGCAAGTTTTGCCGTATTCTACAGTAGGATACTCACACTTACAGTGGTCGCACCATGTCACGGCCGGGATTATGTTGATCTTTAGCTCTGCGCCTTTCAGCAGTTCTTCCCTGTCGGCCGCCCAGCGCCACATATCCTGGAGATACTCCGGGACTATCGTGGACACTTCGCCTATGTCCATCACCACGGCGTCGACGTGCTTGACGCCGTTTGCCTCGGCCGCCTCTTTGACGTCCTTGATGATGTAGAAGACTATGCCAAGTTCGTGCATGAGATTTCTCGACTCCACTTCGTTTCGCTCGAAATGACAAAGCGCTGTCATTTCGACCAAGGCCCGCAGGGCCGCGTGGAGAAATCTTATTTGTTACGTTTAAACAATATTTTCCCTGTTCGTTTTATCATATAAGGGAATATGCCATCAAATTTGTCTTCCGAGGTCCTCATGACGCTGGCCTCAGGGTGCTCACGGTGGAGATGAATTGCATCGAAGGCACACTTGGTAGTACAGACGCCGCAGCCGATGCAGCGGTTCTCGTCGACGACAGAAGCGCCGCAGCTGAGGCAGCGGGCGGTCTCTTTCTTGACCTGCTCCTCGGTAAGGGTGCCGTGGTACTCGGCGAACTTGCTCTTCGGCTTGTAGTCCTCAGGGGCTTGGCGAGAAAAGTTATCGTAAGACTCTACCTGGATATCCTGCTTGTTGAGTTCTATGAAGTCGCGCCTGTTGCGGCCGATAGTCATGTGGCCATGCTGGACGTAGCGATGCAGCGATTCTGCTGCCTCTTTGCCGGCTGCGATAGCATCGATTGCGAACTTGGGGCCGGTGAAGACGTCGCCGCCAACGAAGATGTCAGGCTCGGCGGTCTGGTATGTAAGTTTGTCGGCAATCGGGTAAACTCCGCGGAAGAACTCGACCTTGGTGTCTTTCAGGAGGTCCTTGAGGACTACTGTCTGGCCGATTGCGAAGATGACCATGTCGGCGTCGAGTTTGATCAGCTCGTTCTCGTCGTATTCGGGGGCGAATTTGTGCTCCGCGTTAAATACGGAGGTGCACTTCTTAAAGACTATGCCCTCGACCTTCTTGTCGCCGAGCACTTCCTTCGGGCCCCAGCCGGGGTTCAGGACGACTCCGTCTTCGCGGGCTTCCGTGCGCTCTTCGAGAGATGCGGGCATAATGTCCTCGGTCTCGAGGGAGAGCATGGTCACTTCGCTGGCGCCGCTGCGCATGGCCACTCGGGCTGCATCGATTGCGACGTTTCCGCCGCCGACAACCACGACCTTGCCCTTTACTTTCACCTTGCCGCAGTTGGCGTCGTGGAGGAAGTCGATAGCGGTTGTCGTGCCCTTAAGGGTCTCGCCGGGGATGCCGGGCAGACGTCCGCCCTGGCAGCCGATCGCAACGTAGAAGCCCTTGTAGCCCTCTTCGCGCAGGCTCTGGATGGTGACGTCCTTTCCTACTTCCACGCCCGTCTTGATCTCGACGCCGATCTCGCGCATGACGTCGATTTCGGCCTTGATGACTTCCTTATCGAGCTTGTAGGACGGGATGCCGTAGCGAAGCATGCCGCCGGGCTCTTCGTTCTTCTCGAATACCGTCGGCTTATAGCCCATGGTCGCGAGGTAGTATGCGCAGCTTAGTCCTGCGGGGCCGCCGCCGATAATGGCGATCTTCTCCTCCCAGCGGTCCTGGACGTTGGAGCAGATGTTGACTTCGGGTATAAAGCGGGTCTCGGCCTTGAGGTCCTGCTCGGCGATGAACTTCTTCACCGCGTCGATGGCTATAGGCTGGTCGATGGTGCCGCGCGTACAGGCGTCCTCGCACCGACGGTTGCATATGCGGCCGCACACAGCCGGGAACGGGTTCTCGCGCTTGATGAGTTCCAGCGCCTCGGTATACTTGCCCTCTGCAGCCTTCTTCAGGTAGCCCTGGACCGCGATATGCGCCGGGCATGCGGTCTTACATGGGGCAGTACCGGTCGGGTAGCAATTGATCCTGTTGCGGTCGCGGTAGTCCTCGTTCCACTTGTGCTTGCCCCACTTCGCGGCGTCCGGCAGTTCCTGCTTAGGGTAGGTCTGCGGGCCGCTCTTGGTACAGAGCTTCTGGCCGAGCTTCACGGCGCCGGCCGGGCAATATTCGACGCAACGGCCGCAGGCGACGCAGTTCTTCGGGTCCACCTCGGCTACGTAAGCGCTGCGGCTGAGGTTAGGGGTGTTGAAGAGCTGCGAGGTGCGGAGGGCGTTGCAGATCTTGACGTTGCAGTTGCAGATGGCGAAAATCTTGCCCTCGCCGTCGATGTTGGTGATCTGGTGGACGAAGCCATGGTCCTCGGCCTTCTTGAGAATCGCCATGGCCTCTTCGTAGGTAATGTCGTGGCCACGGCCCGTTTCGCGGCAGTAATCGGCCATGTCGCCGACTCCGATGCACCAGTCGCGGTAGTCGTCGGCGCAGCCCTCGTCGAGCTTCTTGCGGCCGTAGCGGCAGGAGCATATGCCTACGCCCAGATGGCCCTCGTAGCGCTTAAGCCAGTAGCTAAGGTGCTCGATATCGATGGACTGGTTCTCCATGGAGATAGCCTTTTCCACAGGGATGACGTGCATGCCGACGCCCGAGCCACCCATGGGGATTAGCGGGGTGATGTGCTCCAGCGGGAGGAAGGTCATACGCTCGAAGAACATGGCCAGCTCAGGATGCTTGTCCATCAGAGTGACGCTCATGTTGGTGTACTCGGCGCTGCCAGGGACGAAGATTGGGACCCAGTAGACGCGGTCTTCCCTGTTGTAGGTGGTTCCGGGAATAGGACCGTCCTTGGTGTATTTGTCGCCGTAGTCGTATTCGAGCATGCCGAAGTAAGCGAGCTTATCGAGAAGTTCGTCAAGGGATGCGTCATCCGGGGTGTAGTGCTTCTTCGCATTCATTTCGTGGAGAAGTGCGTATGGATGATGCTTGCGGACCTTCAGGGGGCTCTTCGGAAGCATGTCGAGAAGGAGGTCAAGCGAAGCCTCACGGGTGATCGGATCCATCTCGTCTTCGAAGATGCAGGCGGGGCCCCAGTACTCCGGGGCTTCGGTGGTCATCTTAATCTTGCCGGGGACACGGTCGGTGATGTGTCGGACAAGCTTGATGAGCTTCGGGTTCGGGTTTTTGTCGCCAAAGTGCTTGGGGACAAAAGCTTTTGACATTTCGGGCATATTATGTGGTTTTCCAGTTATTTACTTCTTTGAGTATCCATTCGGCGAGTTTGTCTACGCCCTCGCCTGTCTTGGCGCAGATGGGGATGATCTCGGCCTTGGGGTTACGCATCTTGACGTATTCTCGGCATTTTTCGATGTCGAAGTCAAAGTAAGGCATAACGTCGATTTTGTTGATGACGACCAGGTCGCAAACCGAAAACATCAGAGGGTATTTCAGGGGCTTGTCGTGTCCTTCAGGGACGCTGAGAATCATCGCGTTGCGGCACGCTCCTGTATCGAATTCAGCCGGGCAGACGAGATTACCGACATTTTCAAGAATCACGAGATCCAGATTCTGGAGCTTCACGTTGTCCAGACCCTGGCGTGTCATCTCGGCGTCGAGATGGCACATGCCGCCAGTATGAAGCTGAATTGAATCAACTCCTGTCTGCTCTTTGATTTTGACAGCATCGACATCGGAATCGATATCGGCCTCCATTACGGCGACTCTGAGTTTGGTCTTTATTTGGTTCAGGAGCTGGATAAGCGTCGTGGTCTTCCCGCTTCCGGGCGAGGACATCAGATTCAGGAGATATACTCCCCTGTGTTTAAGTTCCGCGCGCAGCTTCGCTGCATCCTTGTCGTTATCCTCGAAAACGCTTTTCTTGATCTCGATTACTTTAACTTCGTCCATCTCGGGCTCGGCTTGGTTATTGGTCTTGCTAAGTTAAGCATTTTTCTCTGAATTCCGGCACAATTGCAATGCTGCAGCGCCTGCAGCGAGCGACAGGGCAAGGACGATGAGTTCGGTCGCAGCTATCGATGCATTCTTCACTAGCACCACGCAGCAGGCGTCCACCAGGAAATGCAACAAATACATTGCAGGAACCAGCCATAACCATTTCCCGCCCCTGCGAATACCTATCCACATCATCACAGACATCGAGACCTGAAGCAGGAAGGCTGATAAACGCTCGAGCAGGCCGAAGCCGATACTGGAGGCCGTTATATCTTTAAGAGCGTCAAGCTGCGCCTGAGCCTCGGCAAGGGCATCCGGCTGAGCGGTGGCGAGCAACAGGTCCGATTTCCCGGCGTTGATCATCAGGGACATGACGATGTTCGAGATCAAACCTATACCGAACAGCAGGAGCATCTCAATACCGCCATGTCCGAAACCGTACGCCACACCGGTCTTTACCTTGGATGGAGCCTTTCCCAAAACCCATTTCATGGCGGCGAAACGGCCTGTCTCTTCAAATAGTGCGGCCATTGATCCACCGTACAGGGCGTAAAGCCAGATGTTGTCCAGAATCTCCGGGCCCTTGGGACCTTTAAGTACAATCTGATGGACTACTGGTTCAAGTCCGAGCGCGAACACTATAAATACGAGCGCACCGACAATAATGGTCGCAGGGCTGACGTGATGCCTCTTGACCAACCATAAGGACATCAATAGAGGCAGCGCGACGCCAATAACCGCGCCCACCGCCATCAGAATGATTGACAATGTAGATACCATCTTACTGAATCTTCTTGCCGAAAGGAAGGAGGGCGGGGAGGATCATCTTGAAGTGTTGGAGACCGAGGGGAATTCCGACAATTGTGATGCAGAAGAGAAGGCCGCCGAAGATCAGCCAGAAGAAGTTTCCGAGTGTATTCATATCTGTCGTTTTAACTATACTTCAAATATAACGATTATCCGGCGATTTGTTTATATTTGTAAGGAACAATAACCAATTATTTATGACTAAGAAACTCATATATTTGCTGCTGAGCCTTGTTATAGCCTCTTCGTGCACGATACACGGAAAGTATATCGCTTACTACTTTACCTACGATCCGGTGGATGTACGCGCATATCCTTCCGATACCTCCAAAGTCATCATGAAGGCCATCTGCATACGGCCGAACTGCTATGACGAAAAGCAGTTTGATGTCCCTTCCGCAGTCTTCCATGATAATAATCTTCCCGTTCCTATCGGGATTACTAAATACGATGAAACCGGGCAGTGGGGCTACTTCTCCGAGAAGATTCCGCTCCTGCTCGATTACCACGGCTGGGTAAAACTCAGCCAACTTGTTCCTTGCGGCCCGGTAGATGAGAATGTCGCTCTGCCTACATACGAGGTAATACCAGACAAGTTGATAGCCTACAAGCACCCCAGAGTATCCGACAAAGACCGGATACTTACCTTTGGACCCGGCTTCCCTTCTGAATATGTCACTTTTAAAAAGGGAGAGCGTGTTCAGATCACGAATAAGAAGAACGGCTGGGGATTTGGACGATACATTTATACCGGCGACGACGGAAAGACTTATACAAGATTCGGTTGGGTTCCGATGAAAAGCTTGAAAGAGGTCGGAAGCTTCTCGTATGAAGATCTTCAGAAAGCATCCAGCGTTGCCCATATGAATGATGAAATAGCCGGTTCTAAGCGCGATGGAAAGTTCTTCCAGTGGGGAGTGAAGCATTGGAGCAAGCTCAGGCCAATTCTTCTTGCTGTCAACAAATATGCGGCTATCGCGGCTATTGCCTTCGCGCTATTATTCCTTATTCCCGGAATCATACGCAGACGCTGGATGGGCCCTGCGATAGTCCTGCCCGTGTTTGCGGTCTATCTCTTCATCCTCGCAAATTTGTCCGAAGGTCCCGGACTACTGTACGGACTCGCGATACCCGTCGCAGCAATAGTATTTACCTATCCCCTTCTCTATACTCCGCTCTCCAGGTCAGTGCCTCTAATCCAATATATTATCGGCATCGGTGGCAGCATTTACGTCATGTTCGTAAATGAAATCTTCATGCATGAGTCGCTGATTCTCCATATTATATTGTTCCTGGCATATTGCACTGTAACCATATGGTTCACACGCTTTATGACCAAGAAATTTGAAGATGACATCTGCCCCAGGTGCGGTTACTACGCCGGACATGCAAAACTGGGTGAAGAATATGTGGGTACAACCAGTCAGAACATTCACCACAGCGACAGAGTCTATGACCACAGCGAAACATCCGGCAACGTACGCACAGACTATTACAGAGACAGAAGCTGGGTGGAAACCAAACATACGGATCACTACCTGGTCGGACGTTGCTGCGCCCGATGCGGCTGCGAATTCGAGAATAGCAAAGACAGAGTAAGAACAGAAAGACATTAAAATCACCGACAATATGAGCGATCAAATTACGAATGCGCCTCAGGCGCAAAAAAACAACGGAATGGGCATAGCCGGTTTCGTGCTGGCATTGGTGGCCCTCTTCTCTTCATGGGTTCCCTTTGCACGTTGGATAGTATGGCTTCTCGGCCTTATCTTCTCCTTGATTGGCCTTGGAAAGGAGCCTAAGGGCTTCGCTGTCGCCGGACTTATTCTCAGTCTGGTAGGGATCATACTCATTATCACAATCCTGGTTCTTGGCATAGCCGCATTAGGCGCCCTCGGAGCCTTATTTGCAGCATAGTTATGGATAACACCCCTACCCCGCACATCGGTGCGAAATACGGCGACATAGCGGAGACCGTCATCATGGCCGGCGACCCGCTTCGCGCAAAGTTCATGGCCGAGAAATATCTGGAGAATCCCGTTTGTTTCAACGAAGTGCGCGGAATGCTCGGTTTTACCGGCACCTACAAAGGCAAGCGCATCAGTATGATGGGCCACGGAATGGGCATGCCCTCCATCGGCCTCTACACTTACGAACTCTATCATTTCTACGGCGTCAAGACCATCATCCGCGTCGGAAGCGCCGGAGCCTATCACAAGAATCTCCACCTCGGAGACCTGGTCCTGGCTCAGGGCGCCTGTACGGACTCGAACTATGCAGACCAGTATCAGCTGGACGGCATGTTCGCCCCCATCGCCGACTTCGACCTGCTCCGCAAAGCGGCCGAAACCTGCGAGTCAAAAGGGCTCAACTACATGGTCGGCAATGTAGTCTCTTCAGACCTTTTCTACCGTGAAAACCCCAACACCAAGGGTTGGATAAAGATGGGCGTACTGGCTGTCGAGATGGAGGTAGCAGCGCTCTATATGAACGCAGCCCGCAGCGGCAACAAAGCCCTCGGTATCCTCACCATTTCCGACCATATCCTTACTGGCGAGAAGACTACTGCAGAGCAGCGCCAGACTACCTTTACCAACATGATGGAAGTGGCGCTGTCGCTTATATAAAATGACCAAAAGATTATTAGCCTTCATATTGGCTCTTCTGCCGCTCACCGCGCTTGCAGAGGATCTGGTGCTTGAGAACGAACACGCCAGAATAGTATTCGACGGCGGAAATGAGTTCCGCATCAAGAGCTTCGTGATGGACGGAGTGGACATAGCCGCAAGCCAGACCACTCACCCCTGGGAGCTCGAACTCATAGGCCCCAACGGCGAAAACCCCGTCGTAAAGCCATGGATGGCCGACTACGGCGGAGGCTACGTCCGCTACGAAACGGCCCACTTCAGCTGGCGCCTCCTGCTCAAAGGCAGCAACGAGTACATGGTCCTGATGAGCGTGACCCTCGACAAGGACATGGAGCTTCCCCAGTTCCACTGCGACGCGATTCTTCCCAAGGGCTGGACCGTCTCCATGGCCGAGTTCCCGCGCATCGCAGTCCGCAGGCCCGAGGGCGCTAAGGTCATCCTGCCGGTTGGCTATGGCACCCGCTACGACGCCCCGGTCAGCAACTGGCTTCATTCCGAGTACCCGTCCTGCACCGGCAGCATGCAGATGACCATGATGAACAGCCCGGAAGGCACGGTCTTCTTCTCCACGCGCGACGAGGACGCCAGCCAGAAGGTCTTCTTCATCGGCGGCGAGGGCGATGCCTGCATCTTCCTCCAGAAGACCATCGCCTCCTACGAGTGGACCGACGAGCTCGGCATCTTCCAGATACCATGGGCGGCCGTCATGGGCTTCACACGCGAAGGGTGGGAGCAGACCGCGCTTAAGTGGTACAGGCCATGGGCACTCACCACCAAATGGGGCCGCAACAGCCTCGCAGAGCGCCAGATAGCGCCATGGATACTGAAATCCGACGTCTGGGTTCGCCCCGTCGGAATCGAGCCCGAGACGGTCAAGAGCCTGAAGGCATGCCTCAAGTACTACGGCAAGGGAACTGGTGTTCATTGGTATCAGTGGCACCACAACGCCTACGACACCAACTACCCCGACTACTTCCCCGCCAAGGACGGTTTCAAGGAACTTGTCGCCGAAGTTCAGAAGCTCGGCGGCCATGTCACCCCGTACATCAACGGCCGCCTCTGGGACACGGCCAACCACACCTACGCGGAGCTTGGCGGTGCCCAGGCCAGCTGCCGCAGGCGTGACGGTACCCTATACACCGAGATCTACGGTTCCAGGGTCCCCAACACGGTCACATGCCCCTCGACAGCGACATGGCAGAACATAGTCCGCGAACTCAACCAGAAACTGCTCGACAGCCTGGGAGTAGACGGCGTCTATATCGATCAGGTGGGCGCCGCGAAGGGCGAGGCGTGCTACGCTGAGAACCACCCGCACTCGCCGGGCGGCGGAGAGTGGTGGCACCTATCCTACCGCAAAATGCTCCAGCAGATACGCCGTGAGGTCTATACTCCCGATAAGGCGATGACAACCGAGGAGAACGCCGAGTGCTATATCGACCTCTTCGATATGATGCTGGTCGTTAACTCGCCGCACAATTCCTGGACTGAAATGGTTCCGCTCTTCCCTTTGATTTACTCCGACAGATGCGTCTACAGCGGATTCACTTATTTCCCTGAGACTCTCAATGACGGCTCGTTCGATTATATGACTATGAAGAGCCTTCTGTGGGGCTCGCAGCTTGGCTGGATATGGCCCAACTCGATTCTTAAGTCAGAGAACGCAGAACAGGCCGCATTCCTTAAAGACATGGGTAAGTTCCGCCGCGGAGCCCACGACGTTTTCGAGGGCGGACAGTTCCTTGGAGAGTTTATTCCTGGTGGAGACAACCCTGTCAAGGATATTCCGGGCTACCAGAAGACGCCTGTCGTGATGGGCGCGACATGGCTCAATACCAAGGGCCGCAAAGTGTATCTGCTGGTCAATATAGATTCAGTTGATCACCGCGTCAGCCTCCCTGACGGACGTCTGGTAGTAAGCAAGGCCAGACAGGCCAAGAAACTGTAATATTATAATGAAGAAACTCCTCTGCCTCTGCGCGCTTTTGTCGCTGTTTTCCTGCACCAGATGTACAGAAGAAAACAACGCCCAGAAAGAAAAAGAAGACCCAAAGAAGGTCATAGTTGCATACGTGACCTACTGGGACAGCGTTATTCCCGATCCGTCGCTGGTGACCCATATCAACTATGCCTTCGGCAAGGTTTCCAACAGTTTCAACTCGGTGGAGATCAGTAATCCGGCGCGTCTCAGGCAGATGGTCGCCCTCAAGGAAAGGAACTCTGATCTGAAGATTTTGCTGTCCATAGGCGGTTGGGGCGCTGGCAACTTCAGCGAGATGGCTGCAGATGCTACGCTGCGAAAACAATTCTGCGCGGACTGCCTGGCCAAATGCAAGTCTTATAGTCTCGACGGAATCGACCTCGATTGGGAATATCCTACTATAGACTGGGCCGACATTTCGAGCTCTCCCAACGATACCGACAACTATACTCTGCTGCTTCAGGACCTACGCGAGGCTCTTGGTGAGACATATTTGATTACCATGGCTTCATCGGCCGATGCCAAGTATGTCGACTTCAAGAACTGCATCCAGTACATGGATTTCGTAAACCTGATGACCTACGACATGGGTCGTCCGCCCAGGCATCATTCAGCGTTGTACAAGTCCGACAAGACCAGTCTGAGCGTCGACCAGTCCGTCGCCCTCCACAGGGCCGCGGGAGTACCTGACGAGAAGATAGTCGTCGGTGCCCCCTTCTACGGCAAGACCCCCAGCGGAATGGACGGCGACGGGACCTACTACTGCAAGATGTCTTCCCTGTTTGTCAAATACACCGAGAAATGGGACGACACGGCGAAGGTCCCCTATCTGGTCGATTCTGACGGAGCCATGGTTTTCGCTTATGACAATCCCCGCTCCATAGGCCTAAAGGCCGACTATGTCATTGCAAAAGGCCTTCGCGGCATGATGTTCTGGAACTGGGAAGGCGACAATCCGACCACATGGGAAATGACACACGCCATTTCCGACAAACTATTATAGGTATACGGGCGCCATTTTGGCCATTTTTGGCGCCGTTGAGGGTGTTTGATGCCTCGCTGGCGCTTTTTTCGACCTTTTTGGCGCCGTAGGAAACGATTATTTGTTATTTTTGTCGTTGTACCAACAATACTATTAGCTATGTCAAACTTCAGCGAGGCAGAGTATAGCTGCCAACTTACTTATTCCGAATTAGGTGACTGCTGGCACCTCTATACACCAGAAAATTGTCCGATCATTTTCACTACTCACTCTGATTATAAGGCAGGGATGAATCTTTTCGGTATTGCCGCCTTGTTAAACCCGAAGGTCAAGGTGATTACGTTCGAATTGATGAGCAACCACATTCATGCGACGTTATCTGGCAGACGAGAAGATATCATCGCTTTCTTTAATCTATTTAGAACAATTCTCTGCAAGTACCTGAAATCGCAAGGGAATCGTGCACTGCCAACTGCGTTTGAAATGCAGCTCAGACAATTGGAAGACATCAATGATGTGAGAACTGTTATTATCTACAACAACCGTAATGCTTATCTGGTTCATCCCGAGCATTCTCCTTACACCTATCCGTATGGGGCAAATTCATATTATTTCAACCCTCTTGCCAGGAAATACTACGAGTCAAGCCGAGTCACGATGCGCGCAAAGGACTTAGAAAGATTGGCCCACACGCATTCCGTGAGGCAACTTGATCAACAGGTCTACATGATTGACGGTTATATATGTCCCTTCTGCTATTGCGATATTACGGTTGGAGAGCATTTATTCAGGAATAACAGGCACTATTATTACTCTCTAACGAAAAATGTAGAATCGCAAAAAAAGATCGCTATGGAAATTGGTGAAAAGGTATTCTACACAGACGATGAATTATTCTCTATTGCGTTTGCTATTGCCCAGGAGCAATATAAACTAGCACCATCTCAGTTACCAGTTCAAGCTAAGCAGGAATTTGCCAAGAAACTCCATTACGAGTATAATGCCGGGAATAAGCAGATTTCACGTATAGTTAAGTTGGATATCAGCGTTGTGAACCAATTGTTCCCAACTCTTAAATAGTATCGCGGCGCCGATTTGAGCGATTTTGGCGCCGGTGAGGGTGTTTGATGCCTCGCTGGCGCTTTTTTCGACCTTTTTGGCGCCGTGGGAAGAGCCACACGTGAGCGTTTTGATAAATGGCGGCAAATGTGCTATATTTGCGTTAGATGCGGGGCGCAAAGTTCATATTCGCGGTTATTCTGGGGCTGTCGTCACTGACTGCCCGGGCCCAACAAGTCGACTCGACAGTCGCGAAAGTGATCGCAGAGAACCATGAAATAATCGAAAATAAAGCAGCTAAGTCGCCGGCCTATCAACACGAAATCCGCCTGGGCGTTGGCGACGGCTTCTTCGATACTATCGCTTTCCAAGATACTCCTCACAGACCTTACTCGATGTACAGCCCTGGGCTGACTTATATCGAGCAGCAGAATCATACCTTCCTCCCGCATTTCTTTGCAGAATACAACTGGACTCCCGACAAAAGATGGAGTTTTGGCGTGCAGATGGATTTCTTCGGCTTTAAGTGGGAAAATGTGAGCTACGTAGGCGGTTCTGACGACCCGGTAAGCATAGACAATGCGAATTGCTATAACTACGCCGTGATGGGTCATGTCCGCTTCAATTGGAACCGCGACAACGATAAGTGGAGAGTGTATTCATCCCTGCATCTGGGCTTTGATATCAACACTGGTTCCGAAAAGGATATGTATGGCCGGAAAACCGAAGTGGGACTCGCGTTTGAGCCCACTTTGCTCGGTGTGCAGTACTCCTACAAGCATTTCTTCGTAGCGGGCGAGCTGGGCTCGCATTTCGCGTTCAAGGATCAGTTCAACGTTTATTCAGCCTTAAGTAAAATCGTAAGTATCTCTACAGGTGTCCGCTTCTAGAATAAAAATACTGTTCTTAGTCTTGCTGTCCGCATTGACGGTTGTCTCCTGCAACTACGATGAGGAAAACTGGATCGACTTTACGGATCTGTCCCAGATTACCGAGGGCGGATTCAAGGTCTTTTCCCAGAAGACGGACGATCTGGACAAAGACGGTATTCCTTCGGACTGCTATGTCCCCGACGGTACCCCTCTGGAAGATTATCTCACGCAGACTAAGGCGACCGGCACCAGCGCTCCTATCTTCGTACAGCGCCTTCTGGATGTTGCACATGGCTCCCAAATCGTAGAAATAGCCGGAACTTATACCTCTGTCGACACCCATGGTAGTCCTATCACTCTTTCAGGCAAGGTAATGCTGCCCTCCAACGGCAAGTTCAAACGTTTTATAATAGTCTCGCACTACACTATAGGCTCCAATGCTGAAGCGCCTTCAAATTGCTTTTCGCTTGAGGGCGTACTTGTGCCTTTGGGCTACTGTATAATCGTGCCGGACTACCTTGGCTATGGCATTACAGCCGACATGAAGCATCCTTATCTCGCGCTCGACCTGACTGCCCGCAACTGCCTGGACATGTACCTGGCCGTGCAGCCGTTCCTCAAGGCGGCCGGGCTGGAGCCGGAGTTCGACGATATCATGCTTATGGGTTATTCGCAGGGCGGGGCTAACACCATGGGCCTTATGCGCTTGATAGAGACGGAGTACGCAGACCAGATCAAACTGCGCCGCGTGTTCGCGGGAGGAGGCCCTTACGATGTTACTGCGACCTACGATCAGTTCATAACGACCAACCATGCCGCTTATCCTTGCGCCGTGCCTCTGGTAGTCCAGGGTATGCAGGTGGGAGCCGGTCTTTCGCTTTCGATGGACACATTCTCCACCCCGCTGGTCTACGAACACCTGGACGAGTGGTTCAACTCGAAAAAGTACACGACCAAGCAGATGAACAAGTTGCTGGGAACCTACACCACCAGCGACCTCATCTCCGCGGCCGGCCTGGACCGTACGACCTACGAGGTGGCGGAGCTTTATATGGCCATGAACCAGAACTCCATAGTCAAACGGGAGTGGGTTCCTAAGGCGCCGGTCTACATGCTCCATTCCATGGACGACGAGACCGTCGACTTTATCAACGCCATGCATGCCCGGGCCCGCTGGTCCGATGCCAATATCGCCTACAACTTCGGCCACTACGGCGGCCATGTCCCGACGGCGTTACGCTTTATCTACACCGTTAAAACCATGCTTGCAGAGGAGGAATTGGGCTTATGAGAAAGTTGGCATCGGTTATAACGGCGCTCCTGCTTTTGCTGGCAGGCTGCACGACTCAGTCGAAGTATCACCTCATCGGAGTCAAGTTCGATATCCAGGTAGCTGAAGTAACGAGGGGATATATCCACACCTACTTCTATCCTTCGACTACCGCATACTATGTGACGGGGTGTATGCCTATCAACGATGACTACGATCCTGTCAACAAAGCCGATCAGTTTATGACTTTGATGGTCGATTCGCTCTATATAGAATATCTTGACTGGCGCTACGAGTATCTGAGGGATCAGGAAGACTATATAGCTGATTTCGCCTCCCACAGCCTTCAGTACGGCGACTCCGAGAAGTACTTCCAGAACCTCGAGCCGGATTCGGATTATTGGGTCTACGCGTTTGTCGTCGATCCAAGTACTAAGGAGCCTTTCGATGAGTTGTGGCTGCAGACAGTACACACCGACAGCATCAGTACGTGCCGGGCCTGGTTCGATACCCGTGTCCAGGGCTCATATTTCTATATGTATCCGCGTTCGGAGGAGGGCGGCGAGATTATCGAGGATATACCCTATACTGGAGGCATCATAGATGCCATGGATCTTTTGGAGGCGGTTCCTCTGCTGCCCATGACAACCGAACAGCGTCTGGACAAGTACAGCGAGATAGCTTATAGTGTTGCCGTAGAATACGGATTGCTGAGCAGCATTACCTATACCGGTGTCAAGCAAATCAATTACGCCGGCAGGTTGAAGCCCTTCCACACCTATTATATCATCATAGGCGAGCTCCAGGGCGGAATCTACAACCGCGCGTATTTCCAGTTTACCTACGACCCCTCTCTTCACACGCAAGAGGTCACACTTATTCAGCGCGACCCCTACTGGACTGTTCCGGAAGAACCTTAAAACAGTTTTACATTGTCAAAGGAGGCCTTGAGCTCTCCTTCTTCTATTTTGTGGATAATCTCCACTACCTTGTCGTTGTAAGGAGTGGGAAAGCCTATCTTGCGACCGTAGGCGCATACAACACCGTTGATGGCGTCGACCTCGGTCTTCTTTCCGTTCTCGATATCCTGTAGCATTGAAGCCTTCAGAAGAGCGTGCTTCTTGATTGCGATAGGGATAATCTGGAACGACAGCCATTTCTTGAATCCTGAATGGTAGTCGAGAAGCTTGACGATATCCTTGCCCTGAATGGGCTCAATCTTGATACCGCCCGCAGCGCATACGTCGATGCACTCCTTGATGATGCCCTGGACTATCTTGCGCGATGCTTTGTCCTTGGCTGCGCCGCCGAAGGTGGTACCGCAGACCGTGCTCATTCCGGAGAACGAGGCATTGATAAGGAGCTTGCTCCAGCGGGTGCCGAGGAAGTTCTGATCTATCTCTACCGGGCCCATGAGCTCCAGCATGGCCTTGACTTCGTCCATGTGCGGGTTGGGCTTCTTGGAGAGGCTTCCGAGCGAGAAGGTAAGGCTGTCGGGCTCGGAGGTGAGCTCGCACACGCCGGGGCCTTGCATAGTGGCGCCCCAGGCTACCGTGCATCCGAGCACTCGCTCCTCGCCGACGATTTCGCCGATCAGGAGCTCCGGGATGCCGTTCTGGAGGGTCACAATGACGCCGTCGTCTGCAAGGAAATCCTTTAGGAAGGTAACGACCTCGCGGTTCTTCTGCTGCTTGGTAAGAAGGAATATAACGTCGTATTTGCCTGTCATCTCCTCGTCGGTGAGGGCTGTGACCTTCTGAGTGAATTCGAGGGTCCCGACTACCTTGGCGCCGTCCTTCTTCAGGGCTGCGACATGGGCTTTATTGTGGTTGATAAGATCTATCTGACCACCGTTCCTGGTGATGAAGGCGCCGAGGATGGTTCCTAACGAACCTGCGCCGTAGATTGCTGCTCTCATATTGTCTTGACGTATGAACGCCTTCTGGTATAGAATGAAGGCTTATATTGTTCGAATAATGTTTGAACCTTGAAGTTCTCCTCGAGCTGAGGATTGAGAATGACTTTGTGGACTCCGCGTTTCAGGCAGTTCTCGTGGATCTTCTGGAAAAGAAGCACGGGAGCGCCTGCGCCCTGATATTCGGGCAGAACACCTATCATAAGAGCCTCAAGGCCTGTGGGGTGCTTGAGCGCGTGGAGTATGCGGAATATGCCTAAAGGCAGAAGGCGACCCTTCGACTTTTTGATAGGAATGGCCAGCGAGGGGACGCAAAAAGCGAAGCCTACGGGCTTGTCTTCCTGATTTACTACCACCGATACGAAATCCGGATCGAGGATGGGGATATAGGTGGCCAGATAGCCTTTGATCTGCTTGTCGGTAAGCGGAGCGAAGCCATATAGGGGAGCGAAACTCTCGTTGTACATATGGAATATCTCCATTCCATAACGCCTTGAGAGGTCCTGCATGCTTTTCCCTTCGGCGAGTTTCAGACCGCTGCGCTCTGCGATATAAGGGGCGAGTTTGAACATCTTGGGACGCTCCTCGGTAATCTCTACCGTCCTCTGAGTCCAGTCGACATCTTTTGCGAATCCAAGTTCGCTCAGCAGTTTATCGTAGTAGGGGTAATTATAGATGCATGTGAAGGAGGAGAGATTCTCGTAACCCTCGACCAGAAGGCCTTCACGGTCCATATCGGTGAATCCCAGAGGACCGGTGATTTCGGTGCAGCCGCGCTCGCGGCCGAACTGCTCTACAGCGCCTATGAGGGCCTTTACGACCTCCATGTCTTCAATGAAATCTATCCAGCCGAAACGGACTTCGTTCTTGCCCCAGCGCTTGTTTGCGTTGTGGTTTATTATAGCTGCGATACGGCCTGCCACCTTGTCGTCTTTGTATGCGAGATAGCATTCGGCCTCACAGTACTCGTAGGCGTCGTTTTTCTTGGGATTGAAGGTGTCGAATTCGTCACCCCTGAGGGCGGGGACATAATTCTCGCAGTCCTTATAGAGGTCCAGCGGGAAGTCCACCCAACGGTTCATAAGTCTCCTATTGGTGACTTTTACGATTTTAGTACTCATAGCGACCGCAAAGATAGCACATTTGCTATCATTTATCAAAATGCACTACAACTGGATAGTCTCGTAGATGTAAGATCCGTATGAGGTTAGGGTCACGGTTGAGCCGTCGGGAGTAGAATAATGCTTGAAGTCGACTTTGTGGCCGAAAGTCTGATAGACGGTTTTCTCGCTGGGGACACCGTTTAAGAGGGTTGTCACGATGGTAAGATCATAGTCGTAGCTCGTAGATGTTTCCTCCTTGCTGACATACTTCCAGTCGTCAGCCTCGGTGTCGTAGGTATATGTAGTGGTCGAAATAGTCGAGAAGTAGGAGTAGACCACTTTCATAGTGTTTTTCACTCCACTCACATAACTTACGATAGTAGTGAAATTGCCGTCGTAAGTATAATCGTCTACCTGAGTGACTTCCCCTGCCGGATTGGTTACCAGAATACTGTCTATCTGATTCCTGTACGAATCAGAATAGTAAACAGTAATTGTCTGACTGGGCTGCAGAACGCCTTCCGTCACCAGCGAATCGACCTGAATCTCGCGGTTACCCTCATAGGAAATACTGCTTACGCTTTCAAGCGAACCGTTAAGGGTTGTAGAAATGACGTAACCGCTATCATTGTAGGCATATGACGAGACGCGGGCGGTTTTTCCGTCGGCTGAATACTCCTCAATTGAGGCAAGCCTTTTAAGGGTGTACTGATTTTCAGTATCCTTCTCGCAGGCCGCAAAGAGCAGCACCGCGAGAAGGATAAGGCTAAACTTTTTCATCTACTAATAATTCTCGGAGTGGAGCTCGAAGTAGGCCTGAGGATGGTTGCAGACGGGGCAGGTCTCGGGGGCCTTCTCTCCCACTACGATATGACCGCAGTTGCGGCACTCCCAAACCTTAACGGTCGACTTCTCGAACACCATGGCGGTCTCTACATTCTTCAACAGAGCCCTGTAACGCTCTTCGTGGCGCTTTTCGATAGCTGCGACTCCGCGGAACTTCTCTGCGAGCTCGGGAAAGCCTTCTTCTTCGGCTGTCTTCGCAAAGCCCTCGTACATGTCTGTCCACTCGTAGTTCTCACCAGCTGCTGCAGCGGCGAGGTTCTCGGCGGTAGTCCCGATTCCGTCCAGCTCCTTGAACCACATCTTGGCGTGTTCCTTTTCGTTGTCGGCGGTCTTAAGGAAGATATCTGCAATCTGCTCAAAACCTTCTTTCTTAGCCTTAGAGGCGAAATAAGTGTACTTGTTTCGAGCCTGCGATTCTCCCGCAAAGGCGGCAGCAAGGTTCTCTGCTGTCTTGGTTCCTGCGTACTTGTTCATAGTGTTAATATTTTAATTTTATCAAAAGTAATCATTCTTTATGTAAAACAGAAATATTAAATTTGCTAAACCACTATAACTGATGACGACCTCAGACGAAAAAACCATCTTTGGAAGGACTTCCCTGCTGCTTGGGCCCGACGGGCTCGAGGCCTGCAGCGAGGCCAGGGTTATTATCTTCGGAGTGGGCGGAGTCGGCAGCTGGTGCGCCGAAGGCCTCGTCAGGTCGGGCATCAAGCACCTTACGCTAGTTGACCCGGATAAGGTTAATCCAACCAATATCAACCGCCAGCTCGAGGCTACTACGAAGACTATTGGTCAGCCTAAGGTCGAAGCCCTGAAGGCCAGGCTCCAGGAAATAAACCCCGACGCCCAGATCATCACCCTCCAGGCCGCTTACAACGACGAAGACTTCGACGACTTCGATTTCGACGCTTATCATTACGTAATAGACGCCATAGACTCCCTCAAGGATAAGATCTCGCTTCTGTTGCGCGCTTCCTGCTCCCACGCCAAGATATATTCGAGTATGGGCGCCGCCCTTAAGGTAGACCCCACCAAGATCAAGGTCGCAGAATTCTGGGACGTCCGCGGCTGCCCGCTTGGCTCTATGATGAGAAAGCGTATGCGCCAGGCCAAGACTTTCCCCCATAAGAACATCTACTGCGTCTACGACGAAGAGGTTATGGACAACAAAGGCGAAGCCCCGGCTCCGGCAGAAGATAACCCCATGGAGTCTAAGAAAGCCGTCACCAACGGCAGTACGGCCCCTATAACGGCCATCTTCGGCATGACTCTGGCAGGCCTCGTAATCAAAGATATTACCAGCAAAAACTCATGAAATACGTACTAGCTATCGACCAGGGAACAACCAGTTCCCGCACCATCCTTTTCGACCACGAAGGAAACATACGCTCCGTAGCCCAGAAGGAGTTCACCCAGATCTTCCCCAAACCGGGATGGGTCGAGCATAATCCCCAGGAAATATGGGCCTCACAGGCTACGACTATGACCGAGGCGCTCACCAACGTCAACGCCAAAGGCAGCGACATAGTCGCCATCGGCATCACCAACCAGCGCGAGACGACAATAGTCTGGGACGCCCAGACTGGCGAGCCGGTCTACAACGCAATCGTCTGGCAGGACCGCAGGACAGCCGACTACTGTGACGAGCTCCGCGCCCGGGGTCTCACCGAAAAGATACGCAACAAGACCGGTCTCATCCTCGACCCTTATTTCAGCGGAACAAAGGTCCGCTGGATACTCGAGAACGTCCCCGGCGCACGCGAAAAGGCCGAGGCCGGCAGGCTCCGTTTCGGAACAGTCGACAGCTGGCTGGTCTGGAACCTCACGGGCGGCCGTCACCATGTAACCGACGTCTCGAACGCCAGCCGTACCCTGCTCTTCAACATCCACACCCTCGAGTGGGACGACGAAATGCTCGAGCTGCTGGGCGTTCCCCGCTCCATGCTCCCCGAGGTCAAGAGTTCGAGCGAGATCTATGGCTACACCCATGCCCGCATCTTCTCCTTCGACGTGCCGATTGCCGGTATCGCGGGCGACCAGCAGGCCGCTCTGTTCGGGCAGATGTGCACCCAACCTGGCGACGTTAAGAATACCTACGGAACCGGTTGCTTCCTGCTTATGAACACTGGCGAACAGGCCATCACCTCCAAGAACAACCTCCTTACAACCATAGCCTGGAAGATAGGCGACAAGGTAAACTACGCGCTCGAAGGGTCGATCTTCGTGGGCGGAAGCGTCGTGCAGTGGCTTCGCGACGGCCTGAAGGTCATCGCTTCGAGCGCGGACTCCGAGGCCCTGGCGACCAGCGTGCCCGACAACGCCGGAGTCTACTTCGTGCCCGCCCTCACGGGCCTCGGAGCGCCCCACTGGGATCCGTTCGCAAAGGGAACCATAACTGGTATCACCCGCGGAACTACAGCCGGCCATATCGTGCGCGCGGCGCTCGAGGGCATCGCGTTCCAGACGATGGATATCGTCGGAGCGATGCAGGCGGACGCTGAGGTCCCCCTCGGCGACCTTAAGGTCGACGGCGGAGCGTCACGCAACGACTTCCTGATGCAGTTCCAGGCCGATGTCCTTGAGACTAATGTCGTGCGACCGACCTGTGTAGAGACTACCGCTAAAGGCGCAGCTTACCTGGCCGGCCTCGCAGTGGGATTCTGGGACAGCATTGAGGATATCAAGGCCCAGTGGGAAATCGACAGGACATTTAAGCCCGAACTCCCCGAAGCCAAAGTCAAAGAGCTTCGCGAAGGCTGGGCAGATGCAGTGAAACGTTCATTATCCAAATAACTATGTGGCATAATTGTGTACTTGAGTTCCTCGGAACCCTCATACTTGTTTTAATGGGCGACGGCGTTTGCGCCGCCACTACCCTCAAAGGATGTAAAGCAAAGGGCGCCGGCTGGGTAGTTATCGCATTCGGCTGGGGTCTTGCCGTTATGTGCGGTGTTTTCGTGGCCCACGATTCGGGCGCACACCTAAACCCCGCCGTGACCCTGGGCCTTGCCCTCGCAGGCCAGTTCGACTGGGCCGGAGTCATCCCCTACGTCATCGCCCAGATGCTGGGCGGCTTCTGCGGCGCCTGCCTCGTATGGCTCTTCTACAAGGACCACTTCGACGCTACCGCCGACGAACCCGCTGCCGTGCTCGGTTGTTTCTGCACCGCTCCTGCAATCCGCAATCCCCGCAGGAACTTCTTCAGTGAGATGGTCGCGACCTTCGTGCTGGTGTTCCTGATCTTCTGCGTTGGTACCTACAAGATCCCCGCTCCCGGCGGAGTAAGCGCATGGCCCGTGACCATGATCATAGTCTCCATCGGTATGTCGCTCGGTGCTACTACGGGTTATGCGATGAACGCGGCCCGCGACCTTGCCCCGCGACTCGCCCACGCACTGCTGCCCGTCAAGGGCAAGCAAGGCAGCGACTGGGACTACGCCTGGATTCCCGTCGCGGGGCCTCTCGCGGGCGCCGCTCTGGCAGCACTTCTGTTTATCTGGGTATTCTAGGCCATGGCAGCGTTACTTACACGTAAGGGGCTCATCCCCGTCTTCATCGCCGCTGGACTGTGGTATATCGTCTGCATCCGTTTCATCCCGGAGCCATGGTGCGCGCCGTTCAAGATTATCCCGCTCGCGCTGCTTATCGCGGCGATCATCCGCACTCAGCGCGGTTCCGGTGCCGAGCGTGCTACCTGGATACTGCCGGTCGTAGCCCTGTGCTTCTCGGCCGTTGGCGATACCTTCGGAGACCTGAAGATCGGCGCCTTCAAGGACACCGCGTTCCTGCTGCAGATCTTCTTCTTCATGGCCGCGCATTTCGTCTACATCGCCTCGTTCATGCGCTTTGCAGGCCGTCCCAGGCCCGAAGGGCTGACGAAGGGTGATACTGCAGGCCGACTGTTCTGCATGGCCGCCGTAGCCGCTTTCCTGCTGGTCTACAGCAATATCATCATCCCGAAGGTGGAGTCTGCGGCGTTCCGCTACGCAGTCGGCGCGTACATGGTCGTTATTTCGGTCATGTGCCTTAGCGCAATTATGCAGAGCCGCGAGGGCGTTTGGCCCATGATTATCGGTGCCATGGTCTTTATGGCCTCGGATTCGATTATCGCGTGGACTTCGTTCGTGCCGGACAGCAACATCCCAGTCGTCGTAGAAGATTTCGCAGTGATGGGAACCTACTACGCCGCGCAGCTGCTGATTAATATCGGCTTGGTAAAGAAAAGCTAGGCCTTCTTATTCTTGCGATTGAACGGTCCCCTGGCCCTAGGCTTGTCGGGACCGTCTTTTTTCACCAGACGGTTGATT
>JAFZWV010000033.1 GCA_017617035.1 Bacteroidales bacterium | reverse complement strand
AATACATCGCGGGATGTCTGTCGAGCACCGCAACAACTTCATCAAGTGGTACCTCTTCTTTGCTAATGAAAAGAAGAAAAAGCGGTAAGCTTCACCAACCGCTTTTGTCCGAGTCACCAACCGTTTTTGTCCACATTACCGTAAAGTGTAAAACCCTAACTATCACCAATTTACATAAAATCGCCCCCCTATTATTCGGCAGGCGATTTTTAACAATTGATTGATTTACAGCCAGTTACACTTTACGCGTTCGCCGGGCGTTTAGAAAACAATCTTGCGGCCAGTGACCTTTTCGATGGCGGCGAAGGAGCCGAGATCGGACCAGGACCAGTTGGAGGGGGCCATATAGACGAGGGAGGAGCGCTCCATCACGGCGTAGTCGATGGAGATCTTCTCGCAGCGCGGGAAGATGTCCGCGAGAGCGGACTGCTCCGACCGAGTGTAAAGCGACGGGGCCAGCTCGTCCATCAGCGCGGCGATGCCAGGCGCGAATTTGCGCAGCTCCGCTATCATAGTCTCGACACCATAGACGAAGATTCCGGCGTTCCAGAAGTATCCGCCTTCGCCCAGATAGCGCTCAGCGACCTCCAGGGTAGGTTTTTCCTTGAAGGCGGTGACTTTGACTATAGGAGATTTCTCGACTTCGCTCGAAATGACAGAAGAAGAGCTCGAAAGGACAGAAGAAGAGCTCGAAATGACAGAGCCAAGGGCCGCGCGGACATCAATGTAGCCATACTCCGTGTCCGGATGATCGGGACGGATGCCAATCGTAACGATAGGACCAGATTCCCTCGCTTCGCTCGGAATGACAACCTCACTGTCATCTCGACCAAGCGAAGCGCGTGGAGAGATCTCCTTGACAAACGCCAGCGCCTGCTTTGCAGTCACGGCAAAAGCAGCAACATCGGGAACGTAGGCATCAGAAGGAGCGACCATAACGCGGGCGTCGGGATAGCGCTCGGCGATCTTCCACGAAACATAGGCAATGCATGGCGCTGTGTTGCGGGCAACCGGCTCCAGCAGAATCTGCTCATCCGGAATGGCCGGCAACTGTTCCTTGATATACTTCTGATATGCTTCCGAAGTTACTACCCAGAAATGTGCATCAGGATCCACCGCCAGAAACCTCTCATACGTCAACTGAATCAACGACTTCCCCACTCCCAACAAATCCAAAAACTGTTTCGGCTTTTCCGGAGTGCTGATCGGATAGAGACGCGATCCCACGCCCCCAGCCATAATAACTATGTGTGTGTTACTCATTGCCGTACATTTGTTCAAAACCGTCGTGGAAGGCCTTGAGGGTTTCCGTAAGGTCAGCTGAAAGTTCGTAATAGTTGGAAGTTTTGTTTCCGGAATAGTCGTTTGCGCTGAACCAGACAGCTCCCTTTATCTGCTTTAGGTAAGGGAAAGACGCGCGCTGATCGAAATCGGAGAACATAGCGCGAACCCAGGCTGCCTGCTGGGCGGCGTTGCGCTTCTCATCGCCCGACGCAGCGCCGCCGGCGCCGCAGCCGAACTCACTGATAATCCACGGCATATTCCCGAAGAGATTACAATTCTTATTGTAAAGCTTCGAGTAATGCTCCCTGAAGGATACCAGCGGCAGGCTGTTGCCGGATTCGTAAGCCGTCAGACCGAGAGCCTGGACATAATCGTTGCCGGGATAGTATGCCAAATCCTCACCCCAGTTGCTGTAAGGGCAAGAAACCGCGATAGGATTGAAGATCCATATGCAGTTGTCTACTCCGGTTTCCTCGAAAATGTTATACAAATACTTCCAGGTGTCGATAAAGATATCCGGGTCGCACAGCGTCATCATTCCGCAATAAGAAGTCCAGTCGGAGTTCATCTCATTGTTCAGGCGGAACAGGACAGGATGGCCGTAAGCCTTAATTTGGGCGGCCAATTTCTTTAACGGAGCGTCGTACTTCCCGCGAAGGATGTCGAACATAGGCGTCGAGCACGACGTAGTGTTCGACGGACTTACGTTGTTGTTATTCGTCGTATACTGATAGGAGAACTGCAGAACCGGCTTCCCGTTGAAACCGTCGCCGCCAGCAAACTCTTCGGCCATCTCCGTCGGGAATTCATGCAGTGATGTACCCCATGCAAGATGCGAATAGGTCGGCATGATCTCGTAGCCATGGCCAAAAGCCGCCTCCAGACGCGTTTTCTCAGCGGCTATGCGGTCGTGGTTGGTGTTAAATGAACCGGAAGTCGATTGAACCATCGACGCGGAGAACACTCCGAAATCCAGGGTCTGCTGATTAAGCAGTTTCTGATAATAAGCCCGCGTTTCCGCGTTCCACTTGGGGTTGGGTCTCGGCTCCTGAACAGGAAGGAAGTTCTTCGAACGACCGTAGGTATCTATGACGCGGAACGACTTCAGTATCTTAGCAAATTCCAGAACGTCGGCCGAAGAAGAACACTTATACAGCAGGAAACCGAACTTGGACCATTGCCCTAAAGGTCTGATAATCGCAATCTTATATAGCGGGGCCTCAAGTCCGACTGCATTGATTGAATACAGATTGACGCTGTATCCTTCGATTAGAGTCTCGTCGTTCTTGGTGGTGCTGGTGATATACTTCATCCCGTTCTGGGTGACGTAGGTGTAGTTCGAAATATAACGATCCAGCCACTCTCCTGTATAAACATCCCAGTAGTGTTCGTTGGGAGTATAAGGAGTTACCTTTTCCAGGGTCACCCTGAGATTAAACTTATCGGAATAGAATCTCTGCCCGTATTTCGCGAGGATATAATCCGCCTTGGGATTCAGCGACATCGGAATCGACAGTGCATAACCATCGCTCTCGCTTACAAATCTGAGATACTCATCAGTATAGAACTCGTAGCGGAGATCGACAGACGAAGTCCTCCATTCGTTCTTGTACGTATGCTTGTACTCTCCGTCGACCAGCCAGCGTGCTGCCTTAACGGAAGCGGCATCCCCCACTGTCGTGGAATCCGCATACCTGGGCTTCCACATATGAGCGATGACGGTGGAATCTGTAATCAGAGTCACGTCCACCGTATCCGGTTTCGGCTGAGGTTCAGGCTCCGGGCCGGGCTCAGGCTTAACCGGCTGCGGATTGCAGCAGCACACCGCGGCGAAAAGGCCCAAAAGTATCAGATAGTGTTTCATTCGGAAAGCGTCTTTTCATGCTCTGCCACGAGAGCCTCGGTGAACTTGCGCGAACGCTCGTAACCGTCGCGGGGCGCGCCCCACATGGTCGCGAAGATGACTGCACCCACCAGGCCCATGGCTATGAAGGTGATGAACACCCAGTGCCAGCCGAAATGGTCGGCGATAAAGCCCACGCCGATTGCCGACAGGGCCGAACCAACGTAGCCGCAGATGCCCGCCAGGCCGTTCGCCGTGGCCGAAGCCTCCTTGGTCGCCTGGTTTGCCGAGCCAATGCCGATAAGCGCCTGCGGGCCGTAGATGCAGAAGCCGCTCATCGCGAGCACCACGGTCGACAGCACGACGGGCATATCGACCAGCGCGAACAGGCCGAGGAACAGGACCGCCCCGACCATGGAGAAGAGGCACATACGGTGCGACTTGCCCTTGAAGATGTGGTCCGAGGCCCAGCCGGCGAAGATGGTGCCGACGATGGCCGACAGCTCGAAGAGGGCAACCGACCATGCCGCGCCCTTAATGTTCATTCCACGGTCCTCCGTCAGGAACTTCGGGCCCCAGTCAAGCACGCCCATCCTTAAAACATATACAAACACGTTCGCGATCGACAGGATCCAGACCCACTTGTTGCGGAACACCATGTGGGAGAGGAACTTCTTGTGCGCGCCCGGGATGCTCTCGGTCTTCTCCTTACCGGTCTCCGTGCCCTTGATTTCGGGCAGGCCCACGCTCTGCGGCGTGTCTTTGAGGGCAAGCAGGCAAAGGATAGCGGCGCCCACGGCGACCACGGCCGGGATTATGAAGCACATTCGCCATGCACCGTAGTGGCCGGCGTAGCTCATGATGCGGGTGGTCTGATCGGCCGCTGCCAGGCTGTCCCAGCCCTTAATGCTCACGGCCAGGTTCCCCGCGATTCGGCTGATAACCTCCGGATCGCCGGTCATGTTCGTACCCATGCCGGTCATGATCATACCGCATATGATAACGGCCAGGAAGCTGCCTATCGAGTGGGAGGTATTCCAGATGCTCATCTTGGTGCTGAGCTCGCCGGGGGCGATCCACTGCGGGAGCATACGCGCACACGGCGGGTAGCCGAAGCCCTGGAAATACTGGTTCAGCACTATCGTAATGCCCATGACCAGAATCAGCATGTTCACGAACTGCGGCCCCTCATGTACGCCCGTGATGAGGTAGCTGAGGTCAACGCCAAAGCCAAAGCAGAAGTTCGCGGCCGCGCAAAGCAGCAGGCCTATGGCCATGAACACCTTCGTACTCACGCGCTCGACTATGAAACCGTTGATAAAGCGGCTGAGGCCGTAGATCAGCGCACCGATGGCGATGATGATACCGAAGCTGGTATTGCTGATGCCGTATTCGGCCGTGAGGCCCGGCATGGCGATGGAGAAGTTTTTCCTGACAAAGTAAAAGATTGAGTAGACGACCATCGAGACGATGATAGTCCACCATTGCCAGAACTTGAAGGATTTATTAGTTTGCATTCAGTTGTTGTGTTTTCTCGTAGTCTATGGCCTCGGCGAGGATGCTGATAGGATTGAGCGTCTGGATGTTGGTAAACGCCTCTATCTGCCACTTGCAGGTCTCGCAGTCGGTGATGACGGCTTCGGGATTGGCTGCTTTGATGTCGTCGAACAATATTGCGCCGATCTCTTTGCTGAATTCGTAATTCTCCTTCTTGAAGCCGAAGGTTCCGGAGATACCGCAGCAGTGCTGGTCCAGAACGGTTAGATCCAGACCGGGGATTAGTTTGAGCAGCTGTATCGAGTACTGCTGCCAGCCCATCTTCTGCATGTGGCAGGCGGTGTGGTAGACGGCTTTCAACTTAAAGTCGGGCTTAAAGGCCAGTTTGATCTCCCCTGCTTCTATCTTATCGAAAAGCCACTTGGTAGTGAGGAGTATCTTGTCGCGTTGTTTGGCATTGTCGAGGCCGAGGACGTGGGCGTACTCGTCACGCATGGTGAAGGTACAGGTCGACGAGGTGGTGAGGACCTCAGTACCAGCTTTGTTTATACTGTCGAGGTTGACTTGCGCCTGTTTCTTCGCCTGGTCGCCGAAGCCGTTGGCAATGAGGGCTACGCCGCAGCACTTTTCCTTTTCCAGTAGTTTCACGCCATATCCGACGGCGTTCATCAACTTAACGAAGTCCTTTCCGAGCTGCGGGTAGTTGTAGTTGACGTAGCAGCCATGGAAATAGTGAACTTGTTTGGAATATTGAGTCTGGTCCGGGGCGTGGTGTTTGAACCAGGTCACGAACTTTTTCGTCGCGTATTTGGGGAAGGTGCGTTTCTCGCTGATGCCTAGGACGCCGTCCATTACGGATTTGGTAATGCCGAGCCCGAGCATAGGGTTCGCGAGGCCGGCGACGGGGACTGTCATCGAGCCCACGAAGTCGGTCGAGGCGAGCATCTTATCGCGAACCGGGTGCGAGGGCTTGCCATATTTGAGCCTGTTCACGGCGATGATATCCGCCACCCTCACTCCTGAAGGGCATACAACCTCACAGCGTTTGCAGTTAAGGCAGTACTTCAGGGCTGAATCGAAGAATTCGGGGTCCTTGATACGATAGCGTTCGCCATCGGGACCAGCTTGCTTAGGGCCGGGATATTGCGGATTGACCGCATACATCGGGCACACTTCAGTACAGAGGTTGCATTTAAGGCAACACTCCAGATTCGCTGCGCTAATGTTGGTTTCCTGCATATCCCTTACTGTTTAGCTATTATCGAGCCCATGGCGATGAGGTTGGCTATGGGTTTACCTTCTTTGAGGACATGGCCGTCGTTGTCTGTCTTGACTCCGAACGATTCGAAGGGCTGGGGGGCGAAGAAGTCTTCTTTACACCATGACTCAGGGTCTTCGGCGAACTGAACGTCGGCGCCGAAGATAGGTTCCCAGACATGGGTCATGTCAGATTTGAGGCCGCCGGCGACGAAACGGCCGGAGGCGAGAATGTAGAGGTCAGCTTTCAACGGGGTCGCGCCCAGGTTGGCGGTCCTTAGCGAGTCCACGGTACCGTCCGGGTTCACGTCGACCTTTTCGACTTTGTCGGCCATCAAGATTATCCCGCCCGCTTTCGCGTAGGCCGCACGCGCCTGAGGGGAGCCGATGATGCCGCCCTCCGCGATCAGGCAGACCGTTTTGCCGGCCTTGAGGTATTGGAGGCCGAATTCAGCGTCGCGCTGATCGCCGCCGATTATGATTACGTCGTATTTCATTTCGCTGCCTCCTTATATAGGTTTCTCATATGCTCGGCCTCGCGCATCTGGTCGCCCCAACAGACGGGCTTGATGCCCTTCCAGCGCTCGCGCAGGAAGTCCCTGACGAGTTGTTGGGCTGCGTCGGGGGTGCCGAGCTCCTCGGCCAGGACCTTCGCAGCCTTGAGGACGCAGAAGGAACTCTGGCAGGTGCCCATGCCCACGCGGGTGCGTCTTCTTAAGTCATCGAGCGTCTTCACGCCGAGGTTATGTACCGCGTAGGCGATTTCGGCGCGGGTGACGTGCTCGCATTCGCAGATTTCTTCTGTATTGTTCTGGGCGAAGTCCATCTGAGTGACGCAGCCGCCGTGGCGATTGAACGCGGCCTTCTGCCCCACCGTCCAGGTTTTGTGCGGGAGGTTTGCGGCTTCAGGTTCGGAGCCGGGCAGAGGTTTGATCGCCGTTTCGCAAGGTTTTTCGAGTCCGAGTTTCTTGCAGATCAGGTCGGTGGTCATTTCGGCCATGAGACGGTAAGTCGTTAGCTTTCCGCCCGTTATGGAGATGAAGCCTCTGATGCCGTCGCGCTTAGAGTGATCCAGAAGGACTATGCCGCGGCTTACGTTGCGTCCGGACGGGTCGCTGTCGTCGGCGACAAGAGGCCGGACGCCCGCGTACGCGCGGATGATGCGCGTAGTCGCGAGCGAGGGCACGAGTTTGCAGCCCTCGGTAAGCAGTATCTCCACTTCCCTGCGGGTTACCTTCATATCGTCGCACTCCTCGAAAGGAACTTTATCTGAAGTTGTACCGATTACGCTCACTACGTCGCCCGGCACGAGGATATCCGCGTTCGCCGGCTTGCGGCAACGGTTGATGACCATCTTCGCGGCTCTATGTCCGAAAACGAGAAGCGCGCCCTTCGAAGGGAGCATTCCGATATGCACGCCCGCCAGTTCGGCGATGTGCGCGCCCCAGATACCTGCGGCGTTTACTGTGTAGTGTGCTCTGATGGCTTTGGTCTCGCCGGTTTTTACGTTGCGTATTCTGACTCCGGTGATGGTGACCATCTCCTTGATGAATTCCACGACTTCCCATCCGGTGAGGATGTCGGCGCCGTGAAGTTTTGCGTCGAGGACGTTCGCGGCCACGAGCCGGAACGGATCGACCGACGCGTCCGGCACCTTCACGGCGCCGATGATCTCGGGATTGATTTCCGGTTCGAGTTTGAGGGCTAGTTTCGGATCTATAGCCTCCGCTTTGATTCCGGCGGCCTTGCAGCATTCGACGAATTTCGCCTGATACTCAAGATCGTCTTCGGGAAGAGTGATGAAAAGACCTTCGGTCTCTTCAACACATGCCGCAGCTATACGTCTTAGAATGAGGTTTTCGCCTATACACTCCGCGGCAGATTCGCGGTCGTTAACCGCGTAGCGCGCGCCGCTGTGGAGAAGGCCGTGGTTACGGCCGGACGCTCCGTCCGCGATGTCGGCCCGCTCCACCAGGAGCGTCTTCAGGCCGCGCATCGCACAGTCGCGGGCCGTTCCCGCTCCCGTCGCGCCTCCGCCTATGATGATCACATCGTATTCCGTTCTCATCCAGTTTAGTGTTTCCTTTATGTAGTTTACAAATATAACAATTTTCCGCTTTCCATTTTTGGACTTCTCCCCCCTTTTTTACGGGGAGAAGTCGAAAAATAACAGCCAGTGCCTCAGAGACCGCATTTTCCCGGACTAGGGTCGCCGTCCGACGCGAAGCGTCTCCAGGCGATAGCGGTCTCTGAGGCACTGGCTGTTTTTAGCGAGACTGTCTAGATTGTGAGTTCTGCGAGTTTGGCGGTGAGGTCGGGCCATTTGTCGGCGTAGACGACGGGACGATGGTCAGGACCAAGGAAACAATGAGTGCTGGTGGCGCGGCAGACAAGGGCGCCGGCGCATTTCATAGTGTAGGAGAAGGTGACTTTCAGCTCCGACATCTCCTTGACGCGGACTTCAATCGAGATCTTGTCGGGGAAAGTCGTGGGATGCTTGAAATCAATGCTCAATGACACCACGGGCGAGACGATACCTTCGGCTTCCATTTTCTCGAAGGGATATCCAAGCTGGTTCAGGAGGTCGATGCGAGCCTCTTCCATGAAACGTGCGTAGTAGGAATGGTGAACTATTCCCATTCTGTCGCACTCGTAGTATTTGACTTCGTGGATATAAGGTGTCATAGCAATATGTTTTCAAGGTAAGCGATGAGCCTCTCGGTGGGGACGTCTTTAAAGATGACGGTCTTGTCTGAGCCCAACAAGTAAACCGAAGGGATGGCCCTGATATGATAAATGTCGTCTGTACGAAGAGTAAACGACGGATCGAAGCCAACTATCCATGATTTGGGATAATTGGGCACATATTCGCGCCAGGCATCGAGGTCTTCATCGATGTAGATACTCAATACTTGCACCGCCCCTGTGGACATGTTGGCGTAAATGGCAGGAGAATCGCACAAATCGTCGATTATTTCCTTGCAGGCCTGGCAACCTGGATTACTGAAAAAGAGGATGGTGAAAGGCGCCTCGATATCGTAGAGTCTGTGTCTACGGCCTCGCGCATCTTCGAATTCGAAGTCTGCGGCCTTGGTACCGACGGCATTCAATGCACACAACACCGCGAGTTCAGTATTTCCGGTATGGGCCATCAGCGCGCCATAGAAATCTTCATCCCTCATCGGGGAGTTCGGATCATAAAGATACTTGTCGGCAAGAGGCATTATGCGCTCCGGAGCCTTGTCATAGCCTTTCAGCAGGGATTTAGTCGCGACTGCACGGCCAGCATATTGAGTTAGGGCACACCAATTCGAGAACGCTTGCTCAAGCGAGACGCTGTCGACCTCAGGTTTATAGTTATCCCAGTAGTGTTCGAGAACGAACTCCGACCTTTCCTGCGGATCCTCCATCATCATAGGCGGAACCGGGACCTCCAGCTCGACCGTCTTCACAGCCTTCTGCTTCTTCGGAGCACGCCCTCCGCAAGCCGCCACCGCGACCACGCAAAGCGCCAGAGCTATAAGCTTCAGTTTCATGCCCCAAAGATACTCAATTATTCGCTATAGTTGTGGTCGACCGTGATGAGAATGGTCTTCCCGGGGACCAGCGCGCTCAGTTCGCCATACAGGTCGGCGCACAGCGCATTCTCGTCCTTCACTGACAGGTCGGGGACCACGTCCACGGTCACCAGATTCTCGGCCTCCGAATAGAAGAAGCCATGGACCTGGACCAGCTCCTTATGCTGGGCCAGCGCGCGCATCACCAGCGACTGAATTTCCTTGCGCTGGTTCTCGCCGGTCGCGACCGCGTACACGCCTACCGTCATCACGATGCCATGGTTCTGGTACATCAGAATGGAGATTTTGCGCGAAAGGCCATGGATGTCCTGGGCGGTTAGGCTGTCGTCTACGCTTATGTGGAGCGAGCCTATCATAACGTCCGGGCCGTAGTTGTGGAGGATGATATCATAAACGCCATGGACCTCGTCGAAGGCCATGACATCCTTCTTGATATCCGCGACCAGCTCGGGCGAAACGCGCGAGCCGAGAAGCTCACCTACCGGCGAGGCGAGCATCTCGATACCGGCCTTGATGATCAGGATTGATATAAGAGTGCCGAGTATACCATCGAGCGAGAAACTCCAGATGAGCATCACGCCAGCTGAGATTAAGGTCGCGAGGGTGATGATGGCATCGAAAAGTGCATCTGAACCGGAGGCAATAAGGGCATCGCTTTTCAGTTTTTTGCCCTGACTCTTGACATACCAGCCGAGAAGCAACTTGACCACAATTGCCACTATAATAACAATAAGAGTGACCTTAGTATAGCTGGGCTCGGTCGGTTCGATAATCTTCTTAACGGATTCAATAAGCGAAGTCACACCCGCCACTATAACTATGACGGATATGATTATCGCACTGAAATACTCCACCCTGCCGTAGCCGAAAGGGTGTTTCCTGTCTGCAGGCCGTTGGGAGAGTTTGGTGCCGATGATAGTGATTACACTGGACAGCGCGTCGCTGAGGTTGTTGACGGCATCCATCACAATTGCGATGCTCTGCGCCAGAATGCCAACCAGCGCCTTGAACCCCGCAAGCAGAACGTTGGTGATTATACCAATTACGCTAGTTCTGATTATTTGTGAACTGCGGCTCATTATAGCATTTCTTCAATATCCTTTTCAAAAGAAGCTGGTTCAGCGATGGGCGGGAAACGCTTGACGATACTGCCGTCGCGGTTAATGAGGAACTTCGTGAAGTTCCAGAGGATATCGCTGTCTTTCTTGGCGGTTTTGCTGATACCCTTGAGCATGGTCCTGGTAGCCTTCGCTTTCAGGCCGACGTACTCCTCGGCGGGAGCGACCTCTTTCAGATAGGTGAACACCGGATGCTCCTCGGGACCATTCACATCGGTTTTCGCCATCAGCGGGAATGTAACGCCATGGTTGATGCGGCAAAACTCCGCTATCTCCTCGTCGCTGCCCGGCTCTTGATGAGCGAACTGGTCGCAAGGGAAACCGATAATCACCAGTCCCTGCTCCTTGTACTTCTGATAAAGTTCCTCCAGCCCATCATACTGCGGAGTGAACCCGCACTTCGAAGCCGTATTGACAATCAGAAGAACCTTGCCCTCATATTCTTTGAAATCCACCTCGGCGCCCCTGTTCGACTGCGCCTTGAAATCGTAAATCTTCGCCATATATCTTTAATGATTGTTTCCGGATACCAATATACAAAAAAAATACGATCAGGAGCGCCGCGGATCCAAAAACAGCCAGTGCCTCAGAGACCGCTATCGCCTGGAGACGCTTCGCGTCGGATGGCGACCCTAGTCCGGGAAAATGCGGCTCTGAGGCACTGGCTGTTATTTTTCTACTACTCCCCGTAAAAAAGGGGGGAGAAGTACCTAAAGAGATTTTTTATAGCAGCGGCGGCGCATGTAGAACTGGGGGTTGTAGGGCTCGAAGATATTCATAACGCGATAGTTGTCCTCAAGCTGGGGGTTGTTGTACATGATCTTCACTCCCCTCTTCTTACAACTGTCGAGGATGAACCGGAACATGGGCATGAACGCGCCCTTGTTCTGATAATCGGGATGAACGCCTATCATCAAGGCCTCCAACTCTTCATTGTGCCCCTTGACGGCGCGAAGAAGCGGAATCCAGCCGAACGGGAACAGTTTGCCTTTGTTCTTACGAAGCGCCTTCGCGGGAGAAGGCACGCAGACCGCGAAGCCCACGATGTTGTCCTCGGAATCGACAAGGATGCAGAGGAAATCCGGATCCATCAAGGTTCCGAAATCCCTCAGGATATTCTCGATCTGACCGTCGGTCAGAGGGATGAACTCATACAGAGGAGCGAAAGACTCGTTGTAGGTATGGAACAGCTTCAGGCCATACTTGTCAACCATTGCCTTGCCGCTAAGACCGGTCACGCAGTGAAGCCCATAACGTTTTTCAACCATCTCGGCACCACGGTAGATACGGCTGTCGTCGTCCGGGAAAGTCACTGTACGCTGAATCCAGTCCGCGTCCTTCTCGAAGCCGATCTGCTCGAGAAGCGGAGCGTAGTAATCATAGTTGTAGATAGTCGTGAACGGGGCGAAGCGGTCAAATCCCTCGACCAGCATTCCTTCCTTGTCCATATCAGAGAAGCCCAACGGGCCGACTATGCTGTCCATCCCCTGGGACTTACCCCACTGGGCGACAGTATCTATCAGCGCCTTCGCTACATCTACGTCGTTGATATAGTCTATCCAGCCGAAGCGCACCTGCTTCTTTCCCCAATGCTCGTTGGCCTTAGGATTGATAATTCCGGTCACACGGCCGACTATCTTCCCGTTCTGGTCATATGCCAGCCAGTTTTTCGCGGTACAGAATTCAAACGCCGCATTGCCTTCGGGAGTGAGGCTGGTCACTTCGTCGGCTTCGATTGCGGGGGTATAGTAAGGGCAGTCTTTGTAGAATTCATTCTGCCAGTGGACAAACTTCTTAAGTTGCTTTTTAGTAGCTACCTCAACTATAGTAGGTTTCATAACTAACTGCTTTAGTACGCCGCAAATTTAAAGGAAAAATCGTAATTTTGGGATATGTTACGCGAAGAAACTGTATTCGGGCCCATCAAGAGCCGCCGCCTCGGAAATTCCCTCGGAATCAATCTCCTGCCCACCAAAGGCAAGTTCTGCAACTTCGACTGCATCTACTGCGAATGTGGTTGGAATAAAGACGGCCTGGACGACAAGCGCCTTCCCACCGCCGCCGAAGTGCGCGGCAAGCTTGAAGACAAACTGACGCAACTCCTGCTCGACGGAACACAAATAGACAGCATAACCTTCAGCGGCGACGGCGAACCGACCCTCAATCCCGAATTCCCGCGCATCATCGACGACACCCTAAAGCTGCGCGACGCCTTCTGCCCAGGCGCAAAGGTCAGCGTCCTGAGCAACGCCACCCGCGTACACATACCAGAGGTCCTTGCGGCCCTAAAGCGCGTCGACAACCCCATCATGAAAATCGACGCCCCCACTGACGAACTTGCAGCGATAATCAACCACCCTGCCACGGGCTACAGCGTCCAGCGCGTAATCGAGGCGCTCGAGAAGTTCGAGGGCAACTTCATCCTCCAGACCATGTTCCTAAAAGCGCCAAACTTCGACAGCGGCGCGCCCGAAGCCCTAAACAAGTGGATGGACATCGTCCGCCGCCTGCACCCCCGCGAGGTCATGGTCTACACCATCGACCGCCCCACCCCGGCCGAAGGCCTCCAGCCCTATACGCAAGCGGAGCTGACAAAACTGACAGCCCCGCTCGTAGAAGAAGGTTTCAATCTTCAGATCAGAGGGAAATAAACGCCCGGTTCTCCCTACCGTCTACACAAATCTGCAGCGCCTCCGGCAGACGGACATGGCGCAGGAACGCCGTTTCCCCCACCGCGGGCAGTGAATCGAGCAGCTCGAAATCGAGCATGTCGGTCGCGGGCCTGCCGAACGGGTCGACGTTGACATAGCCCACGTTGAACGACGTCAGGTTCTGGAAGAAGTGCGTCCCCTGGCTCGGGTCGACCCTGAACTTTTCGAGGCAGCACTCGACCAGCACGCGCGCTTCGGAGATGTCGCTCCACTTCACGGGCACGCCCAGCGAATCGATCGAAGTCCCCCAGCGGCCGAAGCCGACGAGCACGTAGCCACGGCGGGCATCCTGCATCTGCGCGTTAAGCGAGGTAATCTCGGCCGCGATTTCGCGCGTGCGCATCACGTCGAACGCCTCGCGCTTCAGGTAGACGACATCCTCTACCCCACCGATCCAGCCGGTGCCAAGGGCGTTGGCGGACTTCAGCCATGCCTTCGAATCGTCCACGGCCGCCCAGTCTACCTCCGAATAGCGGCTATCCGTGGATATGGGCCTGATCTGCAGCACGTTGAACACGGCCGGCGAGGCCTCGAGATTGGCGGCGAACTCTATCTCCACGTCGCACTTCATCTCCTCGCGGGCAATATCAAGCAGGCGGGTGATAATCTTCGCGAGCGGGAACATGCCATATTTCAGTACTGACGCGAAAGTGATGAACTTCGGGCCTTCGGGGAAGGTCGAATCGACTATGCGCATGTTCTCCCGGTCCCATGTCGAGCCCACCTTCGCGAACGAAGCGAACTTCGGGCAGTCGACCAGCGGGATACGGGCCAGGTTCACGGCGTCGTCGACCGAAGTCTTGAAGCGGTCGGGCTGCAGGCTCAGCGCGAAAATGGACTTCTGCGTGTCTGAGACCGTGTTTTCGGGGGTCGAGATCTGGAGCACCTTCTTCGGCTGGCGGGGCGAGAAACGAAGGACCTGCTCACCGTCGACTACAGCCTTTCCGAGGCCATAGGCAATCTTCGCGATGCCGTCTTCCGACTTTTCGCTTCCGACCGGGTAGAAGTTGACCGAACGCGCTACGCCCGAGATGGTCGGGAAATAATAACCGTCCTGCTCGGTGCCGCATATTTCCTGGACTACTATAGCCATCTTCTCCTCCGAGATCACGTTTGCCGCAGCGGTAATGTAGCGACGGCTGGACGCAAAGTAGACGGAGGCATAGACGCTCTTGATGGCTTTGGTAAGAAGCCTGAGCTGCTGGTCTTCATTCTCCGTATGCGGGATCATGTAAGTCGAGTAGACTCCCGCAAACGGCTGATAATAAGAGTCTTCCAGCTTTGAGCTGGAGCGTATGGCGAGCGGCCTGGAGCTGTTGTGGATGAATATCTTCAGCGCACGAATCAGGTCCGCGGGCAGCATGGCGGCTACAAATTCGGAGAGGATTTCCTCGTCGGACAGGTCGGAGTTGATGACATACTGAAGACCGTTGTCGATGATGAACTTCTCGAAGTAGTCGGTCATAACTACGAGAGTCTTCGGGACGAGGAGCCTTACGCCTTCGAACTCGTTGTAGAGATTGTATTTCTCAAGTATATGGTTCAGGAAGGCGAGGCCGCGGGCCTTTCCGCCCAGCGAGCCTTCGCCGAGGCTGGCGAACCAGATAGTATCGTTGTAGGTTTCGGGATTGAACTTCGCCACGACACCGAGGCCCTGGGCGATACGGAAGTCGTGGACCAGGTCTACGACCTTCTTACGGTTTTCTTCAATGGAAGCAAAGCCCTCGACGGTGAAGCCACGCACGACCTGTCCGATGGAGAACAGACCACGGGCAAAGAGCCACTTGGAGAGGTAGTTGCTGGCGGAGAACATGTGGAAATACTCGGCCGGAACGGTCTTCATAACCTGCTCGAATTCGGCGAGGTCATGGGCGCGAGCCACTTCGGCTCCGGTCTCCGGGTCGGTGACGACAAAGTCACCGAAGCCGAAGTGCTTTCCTATATACTCTTCGAGTTCATAGGTCAGAGTCTTAGAAGACTTCTGAATGAAACCAACCTTTAGAGACTCAGCGACTTTGCGTATGCTCTCCTGCGAGGACTGCATCAGGAAGGGCATCTTGGGGTTGTCTTTCCTGATATATTTGCAGAGATCCACACCGGCATCCAGCTTCTCGTTCTTCGAAATATCGCCCTTATGGATAACGAAACCAACGTCGGAGATAACTCCCAGAAGGTTATTCTTGTACTTGTCGTATAGGGCAATAGCGTCGTCGTAGTTGGTGGCCATCAAGACCTTCGGGCGGGCGCGCTTACGGGCCATCTGCTGCTGCTCGTTAAGCGCGTCGCGAACGGCCGAGCTGTTCTGATGCAGTACTATATTATATAGTGCAGGCAGATAGGTCGAATAGTAGCGGACGGAGTCTTCGACCAGAAGGATAGCCTGAACGCCATAGCTCAGGATGTCGTGGTCGGCGTTCATATCGTCCTCAATCAGTTTGATTATGGCGATTATAACGTCGGTAGAGTTGTTCCAGCAGAAGACATGGTCGATGCAAGATGTATCAGCCTCCGAGATTTTGCGGAAGATTTCCTTCGCGTAGCCGCAGAGCAACACGACAGGCATTCCGGGATTGCACTCCTTCGCTTTGTGGGAGAAAGTGAACACGTCCAGTTCACCCACATTGTACATTGTGATGGCGAGGTCGAACTTCTCCCCCGCTTCCAGCAGCGCAAGCGCCTGGACCGTAGTTTCCACACGGACTATAGCTGGAGGATTACTCAGGTTGAGTTCCAGATAATCGGCCGCGATGAGCGACTCGATGTGGCCGTCTTCCTCCAGCGAGTAGCTGTCGTAGTTATTGCAGATGAGAAGGATTCTGCGTATCCTCCTCTTCATCAGAGTAGTAAAATCTTGCATACTCTACAAATTTACGTGCAAGTCGAGAGAAAAGCAAATGGGATTTGCTTTTCCGAGGCGCAGCCGTAAATAGCCACGAAGTGGGAATTTACGGATTGTGGAGAAAATGTTGAATTTTTTCGAAAATATTTTTTGTGATTTAGCGTCTGCGGACTATCTTTGTAAATGGTTAGAATTAGTATGTCTTTCGCAGAAGATAAAATCATCCTGGAAGGTCTCACTTTCGATGATGTCCTTCTTGTGCCTGCCTTCTCAGAGGTAATTCCAGGGCAGGTATCCTTAAAATCCCGGTTTTCCAGAAACATCTCGCTCGACATACCGATTGTGTCCGCCGCGATGGATACAGTAACTGAAGCGCCGATGGCCAAAGCTCTCGCAAGAGAAGGAGGCATCGGCGTTATTCATAAAAATATGTCGATAGACGCGCAGGCGGCGCAGGTCGCCGATGTCAAGCGCGAGGGTTTGCGCGTAGCCGCGGGAGTCGGCGTCAGCGCGAACTCGCTCGAGCGCGTCGAGGCTCTACGCGCCGCCGGAGCCGATGCCGTGGTGCTAGACTCTGCCCATGGCCACAGCAAGAACATAATCGAACTGCTTCGCAAGATTAAGCAGACCTTTAATAATATAGATGTAGTAGTCGGCAATATCGCCACCGCCGAGGCCGCCCGCTGTCTGATCGAAAACGGCGCCGACGCCATCAAAGTTGGCATAGGCCCCGGCTCCATCTGCACCACCCGCATAGTCGCAGGAGTAGGAGTGCCGCAGCTGTCGGCCATCTACGAATGCGCGCAGGCCGCACGCGGCACGGGTGTCGCCGTGATCGGAGACGGAGGTCTCCGCTACTCGGGCGACGCCGTGAAGGCTCTCGCGGCCGGCGCCGACTGCGTGATGTGCGGCTCGATGCTGGCTGGCACCGACGAAGCCCCTGGCGAGGTCGTCGACGGCTACAAGACCTATCGCGGAATGGGCTCGCTCGACGCCATGGCCGCAGGCTCATCCGACAGATACTTCCAGGAAGGCTCGAAGAAGCTGGTTCCGGAAGGAGTTGTCGGGCGCGTAGCCTGTAAGGGCCCCGTCGCGGACGTCATCTACCAGCTCTGCGGCGGCATCCGCGCCGGCATGGGCTACTGCGGCGCGCCCGACCTCGAAGCCCTCAAAAACGCAAAGTTCACCCGCATTACCGCAAGCGGCATGGCCGAAAGCCATCCGCATGACATAAGTATTACCAAGGAAGCGCCTAATTACAAGTAGTATGCAGACAGACGTGAGACCTGAATCTATGCAGAGGATAACGACGGAAGCCCTCGCAAAACAGTTTATCGACGAACAGATAGCAGCTTTGAAGGAACAGATCGGCGACAGCAAGGTACTCCTAGCCCTCTCCGGCGGAGTCGATTCCTCCGTCACCGCTGCCCTGCTTATCAAAGCCATCGGCAAAAACCTCGTCTGCGTCCATGTCAACCATGGTCTTCTTCGCAAAGGCGAATCGGAACAGGTAATCAAGGTCTTCCGCGACCAGCTCGGCGCGGAGCTCATCTATGTCGACGCCGTGGACCGCTTCCTCGATAAACTCGCCGGAGTCTCCGACCCCGAGCAGAAACGCCATATAATCGGCAAGGAATTCATCGACGTCTTCGCTGAAGAAGCCGCTAAACTCGATGGCATAAAATTCCTCGGCCAGGGCACAATCTACCCCGACATACTCGAGAGCAAAGACGGCATCAAGGCCCACCACAATGTAGGCGGCCTGCCGCCGGAGCTCAATTTCGAGCTCGTGGAGCCTGTCAAGCTTCTCTATAAAGACGAAGTCCGTATCGTCGGCACGGCGCTCGGCCTGCCCGACTCGATGGTCTACAGGCAGCCCTTCCCAGGCCCCGGCCTGGGCGTGCGCTGCACCGGCGCGATAACCCGCGACCGCCTGGAAGCCTTGCGCGAGGCCGACGCCATCCTCCGTGAAGAATTCGCAGCCAACGGTCTTGCCGACAAGGTTTGGCAGTACTTCACTATCGTTCCGGACTACAAATCAACCGGCATCAAAGACGGTAAGCGCACCTACGACTGGCCGGTCATCATACGCGCCGTCAACACCCGCGACGCTGTAACCGCGACCGTGCCCGAGCTGCCTTTCGCGCTGCTCCAACACATAGTTGCGCGCATCACCTCCGAAGTCCCCGGCGTGAACCGCGTCCTGTGGGACCTCACACCGAAACCGACTGCAACAATAGAATGGGAATAATCTAACCTTCAAAAATATTATGGCAAAAGTTCAGACAAACGAACCAGTTTACGATGCCCGCGCTCTAGGCAAGGGCAGGATGGCGGTCCTCGGGGCCCAGCACCTCTTCGCTATGTTCGGTGCTACCGTTCTCGTGCCCGTCATCACAGGGCTTTCTATCTCCGCAACGCTCCTCTTCGCGGGAGTCGGCACTCTCCTCTTCCATGCACTTACGAAGTTCAAGGTACCGGCCTTCCTCGGATCGAGCTTCGCCTTCCTCGGTGGCTATGCGGCCGTGACCCAGATGGGTGCCGAGCAAGGCCTCTCGCTTGCGCAGTCGCTGCCCTATGCCTGTATCGGAGTTGCCACAGCCGGCCTCATGTACTTCATTCTCGCCGGCCTGTTCAAGCTCTTCGGCCCCAAGCGCGTGATGAAGTACTTCCCGCCCATCGTGACCGGTCCCATCATCATCGCCATCGGACTGATTCTGTCCGGCTCTGCCATCAACAACTGCAACCAGAACTGGTGGATCGCCCTGCTCGCGATCGTGATCATCATAGTCGCCAACATCTGGGGCAAGAACATGGTCAAGATCGTCCCCATCCTGCTGGGCGTGCTCGGCTCGTACCTGGTAGCCGCATGTTTCGGCCTCGTCAATTGGAACGGCGTGCGTGAGGCGGCCTGGCTCGGCCTCCCGTTCCAGATGCAGGACACCGCCTTCGCCGTGTTCAAGAACCCGAACTGGGGCCTCGTGGTGGCCGCAATCATCGCCATCCTCCCCATCTCGCTCGCGACCATGGTCGAGCACATCGGCGACATGTGCGCCATCTCTTCGACCACCGGCATCAACTACCTTGAGGATCCCGGCCTGCACCGCACGCTCATGGGCGACGGCCTTGCCACCATCCTCGCTTCGCTCTTCGGCGCCCCGGCCAACACCACCTACGGTGAGAACACCGGCGTGCTGAACATCACCCGAGTCTTCGACCCGCGCGTGATCCGCATCGCGGCCGTGTTCGCAATCATCCTCGCGTTCTGCCCGAAGTTCGCCGCAGTTATCGCAGCCATGCCCGCCGCCACTATCGGAGGCGTTTCGCTGGTGCTCTACGGTATGATCTCGGCAGTCGGTGTGCGCAATGTCGTCGAGAACAAAGTCGACTTCAAGAAGAGCCGCAACGTTATCGTGATGGCCCTCATTTTGGTCCTCTCGATCGGCATCTCCTACAGTCAGGCCGGTTGCCTCGACCTAGGATTCACCAAGCTCTCCGGCCTTGCAGTCGGCGCTCTTGTGGGTATCCTTTTGAATGCCGTCCTGCCCGGAAAAGACTACGAGTTTGGTTCGAATCCCGATGGCGACAAGGCCGTCAATTTCGAGATCAACCCCTCGTTACGCAAATAGTACCTTTACAACCCTTTATTTATAACCCGCCTTCCGGCTACGCCCGGGAGGCACAAAACCCATTTTTTCTTATGAAAAAGTTCCTCTTTTTCGCCGCTGCGTCTTTCGCAGCACTCGCAGTAAACGTTAACGCTTCTGCACAGACCAACCTCCAGATGTTCTACGACCTCGGCCGTGGTTACGCTACCACCACTTTTGAAGGCTTCTACGCCGACAACTGGGGAGACACCTTCTTCTTCATCGATCACTACTATGCCAACTCTGCGGACCGTGCAGGTACCAGCGCCGCTGCCGCCGGCGTCCCGGCTTCTTCCGCTTTCAACGGCAGCTATTTCGAGATCGAGCGCAACCTGAACTTCTGGAAGGACAGCAACCTTGCAGACCTCAGCCTCCACGTAGAGTATGACGGAGCGACCTGGGGCGCAGGTGTGGCCTGCGTTGGTGTTAACTACTTCATGCACTCCGACGACTTCAAGAACATCTACAACGTAGCCGTAATGTACGACTATCACATCGCCCGCGGCTCGGCTTCCGTTCCCGTCAAGTTCACCGGCGTGTGGGGCATGCAGGACATCTTCGGAATCGAGGGACTTCGCTTCAGCGGCTTCATCGATATCTGGGGCAACGACTGCTCGTTCGACACTGACGGCGATTTCATCAACGACAAAGACACTAAGCTCAGCATCCTTTCCGAGCCTCAGATCTGGTACAACGTAGGTCACCTCTTCGGTGTTGACAACCTCCATGTCGGCGGCGAGGTCGAGCTTTCTCTCAACTTCGCGGGAATGGTCGGATTCAACGTCCTCCCCTGCATCGGTACCAAGTGGATCTTCTAAACTGAGATAAACTATGAAACCTTTCTTTGAGAAACTCTTCGGCTTCGACTCCTCGAAGCACAGCGTTCGCACCGAGATCCTCGCGGGTCTGACCACCTTCCTTACGATGGCCTACATCCTGGCCGTCAACCCCGGCATCTTCAGCGCCCTCCCGGGCATGCCTTCTGGTTCTGTCTTCACCGCTACCGCCCTCGCGGCTATCGTCGGTACCCTCGTGATGGCTCTCTACGCGAAGAAGCCTTTCGCCCTTGCCCCTGGAATGGGTCTTAACGCCTTCTTTGTGTTCACCGTCTGCCTCGGAATGGGTAAGAGCTGGCAGTTCGCCCTCACGGCCGTTTTGATCGAAGGTATCATCTTCCTCATCCTCACGGTCACCAAGGTACGTACATGGCTCATCAACGCCATGCCTGGCACTCTTAAGAAAGCTATCGGCGCAGGTATCGGTCTGTTCATCGCCTTCATCGGCATGCAGAACGCCGGCATCATCGTCGACAATGGCGCCACCCTCGTAAGCCTCGGCGACATCACCCATGGCAAGGCCCTCCTCGGCCTCATCGGTCTTGTAATCACCGCGGGTCTCGTGATGGCAAAAGTCCGCGGAGGCATCCTCTGGGGCATCCTCATCACCGCTGCCCTCGGCCTGCTGATTAAGGATCCTGTTACTGGAGCCGCCATCACTACCCTTCCTTCGAAGGTAGTCTCGCTGCCCGACAGCCTGAACCCTATCTTCTGCAAGTTCGAGTGGAGCCAGATCCTCAGCTGGGATATGCTCGCGATCGTGTTCACCTTCCTCTTCATCGATATGTTCGACACCATGGGCACCATCATCGGTGTACACCAGGGCGCCGGCCTTATCAACAAGGGTAACGACGATATCCCCGGTGTCGAGAAGATGTTCCTTTCCGATTCCATCGCAACCATCTGCGGCGCATGCTTCGGTACTTCTACCACCACCACCTATGTTGAGAGCGCATCCGGCGTAGGCGAAGGCGGCCGTACCGGCCTCACAGCCTTCTCGGTAGCTGTGTTGTTCGGCCTCGCACTCTTCCTGAGCCCGATCTTCCTCGCCATCCCCGGCGCAGCTACCGCACCCGCTCTTATCATCGTTGGTGTGATGATGATGCCTTCCGTCAAGACCATCCACTGGGAGGACTACTGCAAGGCTATCCCTGCATTCATCACCATCATCATGATGCCTCTTGCATACTCGATCTCCGACGGTATCCTCCTCGGTGTAATCTCCTACGTTCTCTGCCACGCTGTCGCCGGCAAGTTCAAGGATATTTCCATCACCCTGTGGGTATTAGCGGCATTGTTTATATGTAAGTATATTTTCATCTAAATCCCTGCGGGGCGTACCCCCCAGACCCCCTGCCAGTCGGTGCTTCGCACCTCTAACCGTGTACAGTGGAAGTGCCTGACTGTTAGACAGTTACTGAAAATCGCCTGCCCAGATTTGGGCAGGCGATTATTTCTATTTGCGTAGTAATCAGGGAGTTACACTTTACGCGCTTAAATGATCTTTTCGAGGATTTTCCTTTCCGCGCCAGGATAGAGGGTCTGAATATGCTGAATGAGATACTCGCGAGACTCTTCGGGGGTGCGTTTGATGCTTTGTTCCGGCTCGTCGGGCTCGATGATGGATTGCCAGAATGGCATTCGTGTAGATTTCTTGACTTCGCCTTCGGCTCCGCTCGAAATGACATCAGTTGAATTGTCATTTCGACCAAGCGTAGCGCGCGGAGAAATCCCGAACAGCGCGTCCGGCGTCGTATTCGACGTTCTCTGCCAACCGTTGTAAGTCAAATTCGGTCCACGATAGACACGTTCAATATCACCGATGACAGACCATGTTCCCATTTGGAGGAACGCCATGACGCTGTCCATCACGTTCTTTTTGATTTCGACCTGGGTTCCAGGGATGCGCTTCCCCACTTTATCGATACAGATTGTGCGCAATTCTTTCATCCCCATTGCACCATTATCTTTAATCGCTTCGAGAACAATTGGAGAAAGAACACACATCACCTTTTCACCCGTTGTTTGTTTGCGGTTCAGGGCAATCTTTTCAGCAGACTTTTCTGAAGGGCCAAGAGCGACGCGATATTTCGATAAAGATCGACGCCAGTTCATCAATTCCCGGTAGAACTCTACTGTCGCGAAGGCGGCCTTTCCGCCCAGGAACTTGCCGTAGGCAATGTCTCCATTCTGGACCACATCAACCTTCCAATCCCATGGGCCGAGAGTATCAGCTTCATCCTCCCAGAACCAATAGCCAGGAGCTGTCTGTTCTTCAATCGACCATCCAGGAACGCCCGCTTTGAAGAAAGGAATAATGCCATCATTCTTGACCGCGGCCAGCATCGTCTCCGGACTGTTTATCGATTTCTTAAGATCCAGGTCTAACATATATGCAAAGATATGATTATTTTTGTGTAGGAGACACTCAAAGATATGCTGAAAATCGGAGATAAAATGCCGGCGTTCGAGGTTGTGGACCAGGACGGGCAGACGGTGAAATCTGAAGATTTCATCGGAAATGGTCGAAAGACCATCATCTATTTCTATCCTAAAGACAACACGTCGGGATGCACGGCCGAGGCATGTTCGTTCAGGGATAATTATGCGGCACTGACGGCTGCTGGATACAATGTGGTAGGTGTCAGTAAAGATAGCGCGAAATCGCATACCGGATTTCGCGCTAAATATGAATTGCCGTTCAGGCTGCTGGCTGACACTTCAACAAAGATGCTTCAGGACTTCGGGGCCTGGGGCGAGAAAAAGATGTACGGGAAGACCACTCTCGGCACTCTTCGCCGCACCTTCATCTTCGACGAGAACGGTATTCTGGAGCGTATTATCGAGAAGGTCGACACTAAAAACGCCGCCGGGCAAATCCTAGATTAATACGCTATTACAATGCGTCGGGGTTGGTGTGGGAGTATTTGTAGATGATGATAAGGGAGGGATTATCATCGTTGTAGACATCGCGTCTGCTTCCTGACAAGGAAATATCCCAACCCGTCTTGTATGCCGTTACTCCCCAGGTCTCATAAGGTTCGGCTTGTTGCAGCAAATCACAGTTGATGAAATGTAAGCTCTCATCAAAAAAGTCTTCCAATTTTTGAGGAGTGTATTCCCAATACTCATAACCGGCAGCGAATAACTGATTGAAATAGTCGTTGATGGCGAGGTATCCGCAATTACGCAGATCCAATTTAACCTGGTACGAAATGGAGTAGTAATAATCACCATCCTGTTGGGTAGAGATTACCGGTTCTTCGCAGATGCGGTTTTCGTGCATCTCCCACCAGACAGCCTTATCTCCTACACAGTTAGTGGGATATTTAAAACCGTATTTCTTATCCGGGGCGAGTTTCCCTCCCTCGGAACATGCCGCAGCAGTAATTAGAACCACCGCCAGCGAGAGCACTTTGAATAATTTCATAACTAACTTCAATTTTCTTCAAAGTTAGCCCTCTTGCAGGATAGTTTTGTGGTGGAAAACACCACTGGCTTTATGCCCACTCGGAGAAAGGATGCAGAGTGAGTTGAGAATTATAGTAACGGCGGTCGCCGGTGACTTCGGGGCCGAGCCAGGAAGGGCGCTCAAAGGAGTCTGATTCGGAGGTAAGTTCAATTTCAGCGACTACAAGGCCTTCGTTCGCACCATGAAACTCATCGACCTCCCAGGTATGGACACCATCGCCGGCAGGGATTAGCCAACGAGTTTTGTCAATCACACCCGTCTCGCAGAGCTCCAACATCGCCTTCGCATCAGCCAGCGGAATCTCCATCTCCCACTCGAAACGCGACAATCCTCCATCTTTCGACGGACCTTTTACGGTCAAGTAGCCTTTGTCCCCGCGGACACGCACTCTTACAGTCCTACCGGACGCAGAATTCAAATACCCCTGCGAAATATGTACGCTCTCCGTAGCGAAGGGCTTATACTCCCCCGCTACCAAAAACTTACGTTCTATTTCTAATGCCATAACAATACAAATTTAGCAAAAATTATCAGCCCGCTGCTCTAAGGCTCATTTTCCCGGACTAGGGTCGCAATGAACTGGTAGCTTTGGCGATAATAATATCAGCCCGCTGCTCTCGGGCGCATTTTCCCGGACTAGGGTCGTTGTCAGACGCGCAGCGTCTCCAAGCGATATCGCCCGAGAGCCGCGGGCTGATAAAGCACCGGAGAGATAAAAAAAAAGCATTAAGCTTTTTTTT
>JAFZWV010000032.1 GCA_017617035.1 Bacteroidales bacterium | reverse complement strand
CCACATTTGGGACACCTTTTACGACGTCTTATTTTTGCCATATCACTAAATAGATGAAATGCGTTTCATCTATTTAGATATAATTCTCTATAAATCAAAGGGTTATACCAGGTCTCACCAACCGAAAATGTCCATTAAACCCACTTTACGGGGCGGGAAAGCGGAGAAACAAAAAAAGGATGGCGATTTCGCCATCCTTTTTCGTACACCCTCAGGGGCTCGAACCCTGGACCCATTGATTAAGAGTCAATTGCTCTACCAGCTGAGCTAAGGGTGCATGATTTCAATTTTTGTGACCCGTTCGGGGCTCGAACCCGAGACCCCAACATTAAAAGTGTTGTGCTCTACCAACTGAGCTAACGAGTCCTCCGCCCTAAATGGGATTGCAAAGGTATCTTATCTAGTCGAATTTTCCAAATATTTTTTTAAAGTTTTTAGAAAACGTACTGTATACCCACTCCGATAGGGACTTCAACGCCGTTCCACTTCTGGTTACCCCAGCCCTGGTAGCCGCTGAGGGCCAGGCCGAGGTTGAAGTCTATAGCCAGATGTTTGTTAAGGAACCAGTCGTAGGAGAAGTCGAGACTGGCGAACTGTGCCTGGGTGAGGTAGGGGAGCTGGTAGCGGAAATCTACCTCGAAGGCGCCGTAGGCCCATCCGAAGCCGGCTGCGAAGGTAGGCTCCCAGCCGCGGCCGAAGTAGAGGGCTTCGCCTCCTTCGGCGATGAAACTCATTCCTCCATAGTTGCCTATACGACCTTTGATCTTAGCGACGCTGCGAAGGGCGTTAACGCCGGGAAGGTATTCCAATTTAGCTCCGGTAGAGAAATACGGGAAACGATAGTCAGGGTAGTTCCAGTTGATAATGGAACCGACCATTCCGGTAACGAAGAGGCTGGCGGCGGTGACGATGAGTCCTGCTGTATATTGGGTGTTGAGCTCGCCATCGCCGTAGTCAAATGAACCTCCGGAACCTGAACGAGAGGGGTGACGATAATGATAGTACGGACCGTATGTCAAATCATACCAGTAAGGATCATAAATCACATATGGCAGAGTGCAATAGCGAGGGAATCTGTCCTTGCGTATCTTCACGAAACTGATTTTGTCCTCGGCCGGTCTGAAGGTGCTCGGCCAGCCGTCGTATTCAAAACCCTGGGCATTGACGGCGGCAATCGTGTGATTGCCAGGAGTCAGTGCGATGCTGAGCGTACCCTCGGCTCCGAATTCGGGAGCGGATTTGAAACTCTCGGTGACATCTCCGACATATTGCTCGTCGACATAAACGCGGATAGGGAGAGTTTTGTACTCATTGGTCCAAAAGCATACCTGCTGGGCACAGAGGCTGAAAATGGCACTCAGAAGAAGCGCGAAAGTAAGTATAAGTTTTCTCATAATTCAGATAATGTTTCCACAAATATAGTAACTTTACGCTATGAAAAGATTATTCTTCCTTATTTCGCTTGCTCTGATAACTCTGAGCGCATCAGCCCAGGAGCCCCTGAAAGTCCTTGCAATCGGCAACAGTTTTTCCGAAGACGCCATAGAGCAGAACCTCTATGAGATAGCTGCAGCAGCGGGGAAGGACATTGTCATAGGCAATATGTACATAGGCGGATGCACCATTGACAAGCATCTCGAGTGCATAGCCGGAGATAAGGCGGCCTACCGTTACCGCAAAATCGTAGGCGGTAAAACACAGGAGGTCTACAATTATAAACTCAGCGACGCCATCAAAGACGAAGCGTGGGACTATGTTTCGGTTCAGCAGGCCAGCGGCTACAGCGGCCTGCCCGACAGTTACGCCCGCCTCGGCGAGCTTTGCGAGTGGGTCAGGGCGAACGCGCCGCAGGCCACTATAATCTTCCACCAGACATGGGCATATTCCAGGACCTCAAATCACCAGCATTTCCCCTGGTACGACCGTAATCAGAAGAAGATGTTCGCGAGCATTCTTTCCGCCTCCGGCGAAGCGGTCAAGGCGGTCGGAATTTCGATCGTGGTCCCGTCTGGCCGGGCGATCCAGTTAGCCCGCAGCACGGCCCTCGATGCCTTCGGCGACGATCTTACCCGCGACGGCTTCCACCTCGACCGTAAAGCCGGGCGTTACATCGCTGCGGCGACATGGTTCGAAACCCTCTACGGTAAATCCGTAGTCGGAAACAAGTATTGCCCCGAGAGTTTGAATGCCAAACAGCTGCGGCTGGCGCAGAAGTGCGCCCACCGCGCAGTGCGGCAGCAGCGCCGCGTGCGCTAGCCGCCTTGTTTGGAAAACTCCGTGAAAAGGGGTAAATTTGCGGACTGTACTTAAAACTAAAACAATGGAAGGAGAAAAACAGTCTGTCCGCATCCAAACATCAGTGCTCAACGGACTTGAGAAGAAGGCTCTGGTGTCGATGGCTAACAAGATGCCCGAATGGGTATCATCCGACATGCTCACCTGGGTGGGTCTTCTCGGAGCAATTATCGCGGCTCTCGGATACGCACTTTCGAACTACAATCTCGGCTGGCTCTGCCTCGCTTATCTTGGAATCATAATGAACTGGTTCGGAGACAGCATGGACGGCACCCTCGCCCGCGTCCGCAAGCAGCAGCGCCCTGTTTATGGCTTTTATCTTGATCATAATATCGACGGAATAACCCTTACGATAGTGTGTGTGGGCGCAGGCCTTTCGAATATGGTCCACTTCTCGCTGACCATGCTCGTCCTCGCGGTCTACCTGCTTCTGAGCATCTACACCTACATCAATATCGACCTGAAGGGCGAACACATCCTCACCTTCGGCAAGATGGGACCGACCGAATTCCGTCTGATTGTGATCCTCCTCACGATGATCTATCATTTCTTCCCGTCGGTTCACAATTACGCCAAGATTACTACTTTCCTCGGGAAGCCTGTGGTCTGGGGTATGTTCGACTATTTCATCGCGGGAGTGTTCGTGATCCTCACGATCATCTATCTGGTAACCCTGATCAAGGACGGCATTGCTTTCGCGAAGGCGGATCCTCTTCCCAAGCGCAAGAAGGAATAAAATGGGAAAGAAAGCGCGTCTGGCCAAGCAAATGGGCAAGTATATCGTGACCACACTACTGGGCACGGCCGCCGACACGCTCGTCCTCTGGGTCCTTTCTACATATCTGCTAGACGGCAACCACGTCGAAAAGTACGTCATCTCCCCGATGATATCCTTCGAGTGCGCGGTTATCGTGAACTATATCACAGCTTTCTTCTACGTTTGGAGAGACCGCATAGCCCATAAGACGAAGGGGGCGTTCTTTAGCCATTTCTGGAAGTACAACCTTTCGTGTATTTCGGCGTTTTTCGTGAAGATGCTGCTGCTGAACGCAATAGCCCTCGCATTCAAGTGGCCTGCGTTCATCTGTAACCTTATCGCTTTGTGTTTCTCGGGTATTCTGAATTTTGCGATCAACGAGTTCTTGATCTTCGCAAAAAAAGATAAACAACCGCAAAAAGAAGAGCCCCGGCCAGCAGACCCAGACAGTCTGCAATAAAATCCCACACATCCTTCGAACGATACGGGAGAAGTCCCTGTATCCACTCTGTCGTGCCCGCCAGGGCCATACCGATCAGCGTTATTATCAGCAGGATAACAATTGACCTCGGAGATTTCTCGACTTCGCTCGAAATGACAGATGAGGGGCTCGAAATGACAGATGAGGGGCTCGAAATGACAGATGAGGGGCTCGAAATGACAACACTTCTGTCATTTCGACCAAGCGTAGCGCGTGGAGAAATCTCTATAAAAGACAGGCAAGCCAGTATCGGCCAGGGCAAAAACAGCACGAAGTGAACGCACTTGTCGGCCGGGATGGAGAAGGGCCAGTCGGTGAACTTGGGGAGGCTGCCCTGGCCTGCAAAGCAGACGTAGGCGACCGCCGCGAGATACACGACGAGCAATATTCTCCAAAACAGTTTCCTGGGTACTTTCATTACAGCGCTTGCATGTCGTGGAGTTTTGCGTAGATACCACCGAGGGCGATAAGCTCTTCGTGGCGTCCGCGCTCGACTATACGGCCTTCGTCCATGACTATGATCTCATCGGCGTTTTTTACGGTCGAGAGACGGTGGGCGATGGCGATTGTTGTGCGGTTGCTCATGAGGCGGTCGAGGGCCTCCTGGACTATCTTCTCTGACTCGGTGTCAAGCGATGCAGTAGCCTCGTCGAGAATGAGGATGGGCGGGTTCTTGAGAATGGCGCGGGCGATCGAGATGCGCTGGCGCTGGCCGCCGGAGAGTTTCGCTCCACGGTCGCCTATGTTCTCGTCGTAGCCGTTAGGTTTCTCCATGATGAAGTCATGGGCATTGGCTATCCTGGCCGCGGCTTCGACCTGCTCGCGGGTAGCACCCTCGACTCCGAAGGCTATGTTGTTGAAGATGGTGTCGTTGAACAGGATCGGTTCCTGGTTGACGTTGCCCATCAGGGCACGCAGGTCGTGGGTGCTGTACTCGCGGATGTCGGTGCCGTCGATCTCGATTGCGCCTTCGGTGACGTCCCAGAAGCGGGGGATGAGGTCGACCATGGTCGATTTACCGGCTCCGGACGCGCCCACTATGGCTATGGTCTTACCCTTCTCAATCTCGAGGTTGACGTCGCACAGGATCTGGCGCTTCCCGTCGTAGGAGAAGCCGACGTGCTTGAAGCTGATGGCGTGCTCGAAGCTGGTGAGCGGCTTGGGGTTCGCGGGTTCCTTGATCGGGCTCTCGGCCGTGAGGATCTTGTCGATGCGCTCCATGGACGCCATGCCCTTGGGGATAGCGTAGGCCGCTTTGGAGAGGTCCTTGACCGGCTGGATGATCGAGTAGAGGATGGTCATGTAGGAGATGAAGGCCGGGGCGTCGATGCTGGCATGGTCGCCCAGGATGAGGGTGCCGCCGAACCAGAGGACTATCGCGATGAGGACGCTGCCGAGCAGCTCGCTTACAGGGTGGGCGCTGGCCTGGCGTATGCCGACATGGGTGTTCTTGCGCTTCATGTTGCCGGTGACGGTGTTGAAGCGGTCGGTCATCTTGCCTTCGGCCAGGAACGCCTTGATTATGCGCAGGCCGCCGAGTGTCTCTTCGACCTGCGACATGGTGTCGGACCAGAAGCGCTGGGCTTCGAGGCTGCGCGCCTTGAGTTTACGACCTATCGCGGTCATAATCAGCAACATAACTGGTGCGAAGATCAGTGTAAAGACCGTCAGTTTCCACGACATCGTAAAGAGCACGGCGAGGTAGATGATGATTAGAATCGGGTTCTTGATCAGCATGTCCAGCGTACTGGTTATCGAGGTCTCGACTTCCTGGACATCGCCGCTCATACGGGCTATGATGTCGCCCTTGCGCTCCTGCGAGAAGAAACCTATAGGCAGCGAGAGGATTTTGCGGTAAATCTGCATGCGCATGTCCTTGACTATGCCGGTGCGTATCGGTATCATCACCGCAGACGAGCCGAAATAGCAGCTGGTCTTGATAAGGGTGATGGCGCAGAAGCAGAGGCAGAGGACGAGCAGAACCTTGCTGGTCCCGTAGGTGGCCATCCAATCGCCTACATAGTAGTAGATGTTGTTCGTAAAGCCTGCAAAATCATTGACCTCTTCCCAGGGAATGAGTTCATATATCTTACCCGAGGTGTCGAAGAGAATCTTCAGAATAGGTATGAGCAGGGAGAACGAGAATACGTTGAAGACCGCCGAGAGGATATTCAGCAGCACTGAGCCGCCGAGATAGCCGGTGTAGGGGCCTACATAACGTTTTATGACTTTCCAGAATTGTTTCATTCTACAGTATTATCATTTGGGAGGGAGTCTGGCGGGGGAGAGCCTCCAGTCTCACCGGTTTGTTCTCGCACAGTTTGACGGCGTTTCTCGCCGACTTGTATGCAAGTTCAGGGGTATTGTTGTTTTCGCTGAGATGACACAGGAAAAGGTTCCTGAGGCCTTTGTGCGATATTTGCTTGATTGCTTCGGCGCAGTCGACGTTGCTGAGGTGGCCGTTGCCGCTGCGGATGCGGTCCTGAAGATCCTTGGGGTACGGGCCGTTTTCGAGCATCTCGATATCGTAGTTGGATTCAAGCACAACGGTGTCGGCCTTGCTGCAGAAGTCGAGCGCCTCATCGGTCATTCGGCCACAGTCGGTGATATGGACATAATTATGGCCGGGGAGTTTAATCGCGAAGCCTACGGTTTCGGTCGCGTCGTGGGGGACTATGAAATAGCGGACGCTTATATAGCCGGGAACGACTTCGTTCCACTCGCCTTTGCGGAGGATTCTTTTGCAGCCGGGGACGTATTCGTGCGTCAAGAAGTGGCTCGCGAGCGCTTTGTGGAGCGTCTCGCTGGCCCAGATGGGGCGGCCGAGATGCTTCGCGTACGAAGCGAGCGAGCGGATATGGTCCATGTGGTCATGAGTGACCAGGATCGCGGAAAAGTCGTCGAGGGTGAGGCCTTCGGCCTGGAGTTCGCGCCTTACGCGGCGTATGCTGACTCCGGCGTCAATCAAGACGCCGGCTACAGGCACGCCGTCCTGCGCGACTCCGAGATAGTAGCAGTTACCGCAACTTCCGGAAGAGAAACTCTTGAATCTAATATCAGTCATCTTCCTTGCAGTATTTGCCTATCACGCTGTAGGCGTCTTTTACGCCCAATTCTCCAGCCCTGGACAGGTCTATGCAGCCTTTCTCCTTGTCTTTGAGGAAGATAAGGACTAGTCCGCGGTTGTAGTATGCGTCGCCCATCGCCGGGTACTCTTCGATAGCCTTGTCGTAGTATGAGATGGCCTGCACGGGCGAGGACTGCAGGCAGTGGAGGTTTCCGAGATTGAAGTTGATATACGCTTCGTCGGGCACGAGTTCCGCGGCTTCCATCATGTCGACGAGGGCCTCTGAGTAGTCGTAGCCGGTGTTGGTGCGGTCGCTGACGCGAGTTTTGGTGGCGCCTTCATTGTCCATGGTCAGGGTCTGAACGCTGCTGCTGATGCTGGCTATGAAGTCTATCATCTCGGCGCGCAGGACCGCACGGTTGACGAGGTAGAAGGCTTTTTCTGCGCCCTCGCTGTTGTCGATGAGGGTATTGTAGTCCGCGAGGGCAGCGTTGTATTGTTTGTCTTTTATGTTTCTGATCGCGCGGGCGAAGGTGACGTCCTTGCGGGCAGGGTCATAGCCGGCGAGGCTGCTGATCTTAGCATCGCCATATGCGGCCGAGGCCGTTACCGGGATAATCTGGGCCTTGGTGAAACGGTCCGTTTCGGCATGTTCGTAGCGGTTGGAGAAGGCGACCTCGCCGTCCTGGCGCTTGTCTGCGGCCGTGAAGCGGTAAAGAGGCCTCAGCCTGATGTCGATGTCGCGGTGCTGGAGGAGTTCGTCGTTGAAGTCCTTCTTCGCGAAGTCGGCGTCCAAGGCGAGCAGGGAGTTGAAGCGCTTCGACGTGTCGGCGAACTCACCGGTTTGCTTGCCGCTGCGGTACTCGGCTATCTTCTTCTGGGCAGTCTGGTAATCGGCCTTGGACTGCTTTTTCATGCCCAGTTGGTTCTCGACGTAGGAGCGGTTCTGGTAGGCCTTGGCGAAGTCGGGGTAGAGCTCGATTGCGCGGTCATAGTCGGCCAGCGCGCTCTTCCAACGGCCTAGCTCGATGAAGCAGGCGGCGCGGTTGAAGTACGCGAGGACGTTGCGCGGGTTGATGTTGATGACCCTGTCCATGTCGTCGAGCGCCCCTTCGAAATCGCCGACCTGCATCCTGATGAGGCTGCGGTTGTAGAGGGTCAGGGCGTTTCCGGGCTCATAGCTGAGGACGGTATTGAGATCGGCCATGGCCCCGATGTAGTCCTTCGTCTCGTAGAGCATGATCGCGCGGTTGAAGTAGGCGAGGGTGTTGTCCTGGTCAAGGCTGATGGCCTGGTTCATGTCGGTTATCGCGTCTTCGTAGCGCTCCTGGGAGGCGTAGAGGCGCGCGCGACGTATGTAGCCCTCGGGCTCATAGCGGTCGAGCCTGATCGCTTTGTTGTAGTCGGCCAGGGCCTTGAGGGTGTCGCCGAGGAAGAGGTAGCTCGCTCCGCGGTTGAGGTAGGCCGACGGGTCATTGCTGTTCTGGCGTATGTAGCGGTCGAAGTCCTTCACGGCGTCGTCGAAGTGCTGCGCCAGGAAATAGGTGACGCCACGGCTGAAGTATAAGCCCGTGAAGCCGGGGCGCAGGTCGATAGCGCGCTGGAGGTCTTCGAGGGCTTCGTCGTATTCGCCAGTATTGCTCTTGGTAATTGCGCGGTAGTGATAACCGTTTGTGAATAGGGGATTGATGCGGACCGATCGGTCGAAATCCTTGCGGGCGCCGCGTATGTCGCCGAGATTGTATTTTGCGATTCCGCGGTAGAAATAGGTCCAATAAGCGGTTGTATCGAGATGAGCAAGGATGTTGAACTGCTCGATAGCCTGGGCGTACTTTCCGTCCTGGAGGGCGATACGGCCGCGAAGTTCAAGGACTTCCGTGTTCCATTGGGCGCTTAAGGGTAGGCTTAGGATTGCGGCCGCGATAATCGCTGCCGCTTTTCTAAGGTATTTGCCCGTTCGTGTCACAAATTTTGCTTATTTTTGCTATCCAACAAATATAACATTATTCGTGCCCAAATTGAAGGTAATTCTGAAAAAAATTGTTTTCGCGCTGGCTTTGGTCTGCGCGCCTTCTTTTGTGGGTTCTGCGACTGCGGCTTTTCCCGACGATGAGGTAGACTCGCTTCTTTCGCGGGTGCTGTCTCCGTTTGATTATCTGCCTTCTGGTCCGTCTTCGCCTCTTTCTGCATCTGCCTTGCAGGAGAGTGTGGAGATTATGTGCGATCCTATTTTCGAGGGACGCGGTACCGGAACCGATGGGGCTCGTTATGCTTCGCAGTGGATTAGAGACATGTTCGAGGCGGCCGGTTTGATGCCGTTTGAGGAGAATTGGTACCACGAATTTAGTGTTGGCTCGGGTCGTGGGCGAAATGTCGTTGGATATCTGCCTAGTCGTTCGGGGAAGTGGATAGTTGTCGGGGCGTACTACGATGGACTTGGAGTTATATCCGGGAAGGTTTATCCCGGCGCGGACTCCAACGCATCCGGAGTCGCGGCGCTGATCGGCGTTGCGAACGCGGTCCGGCGCGATTGCTACGACGGGATTATCTTCGTCGCGTTCGACGCCCGCAGCCGCGACTACGCCGGCGCCCGCCACATGCTCTCGGAGATCCGCGCCGCCGGCCTGTTAGTTCGCTTTATGGTGTCGCTGGATATTCTGGGCAGCACTCTGGCTCCCGTTCGTAAGAGTAATCCCCGTTCGCTGATGGCACTTGGCGGAAAACCATGGGCGTCGTCTATGCGTAAGTGTGCCGCTATTGGAAAGGTTGACATTTCGTTTGATTACTATAAGAGCGAGAGTTTTACGAACCTCTTTTATAATAAGATAGGTGAGCAGACTGTGTTCATGAAAGCCGGAATTCCCGCTATCGTGTTTACTTCAGGTATCACAATGAACACAAACCACGAAACTGATACGCCCGAGACTTTGGACTATGAAGCACTCCGCTCCCGCGTCCTGTGCATCGGCCGCTGGCTCTCCATGACCGCCTCGAAATGATTTTCTTCGTGGCGCTCAAGTCGCTGTTTTACAGCAACTTGCTGAAACACGGCTCCACGTTTTTCGGAGGCGTCTTTTAGCAAAATGTTGATTGATAGAGAGTTGAGTGCTACGGGATGTGGCGTGGAGGATAAGTTGCTGTGTTACAGGGAGATGATGAAAAGAGGTGTGCTGTTTTTGACAGACCTAATTGAAGGAAATAGTTGATATTTAGAGAGTTAGCCTCCACGGCTTTTTAAGTGATATGGAAGAAAAAGACGGAATGATTCAGATGGCTCTGGAGGGAATCCATGCAGGTTTTCCTTCGCCAGCGCAGGATTATATGACGGGCGTCATCGACCTGAATAAGGAACTGGTGAAGCACCCGGAGTCGACTTTTTACGGTCGTGTTGTCGGAGATTCGATGATCGATGCCGGAATCTGCGAGGGCGATGTTCTGGTTATTGACAAGTCTCTTGAACCGTCTGAAGGCGATATGTGCGTCTGTTTTGTCGACGGCGAGTTTGCGCTGAAGTTCGTTTCTTTCCACGACCCCGGCGCCTCAGGCCCCGCTGGTTCTCGTCCCGTGGTGCGCGAAGTTCGCAAGGCCCCTGCTTCATACAACATTCTGGGCCGCCGCGACATCTGGCTCCTTCCTGCCAATCCCAAATACAAACCCATCCACATCCAGGAAGGCAACGATTTCTCCATCTGGGGGGTCGTGGTGTATGTAATCCATAAAACTAAATAAGCGGACGGCCTAGATATTTTGCGGAAGGTGTGTTTTTACAAGGCACACCTTCCGCAGTTATATGGCTTCAGAGTACATTGTGATGAAGAATACTTGAGGAAGGTGTCACACACAAAAACACACCTTCCGCAAATATTCGACTTTTGAGAGAGAGACCGCGCGAGGGGAGTGCGGTTACTCCTCGCGATTAGTGGGTCGCGGGCGGGAGTGTCCGCGGGGTCAGAGTTTTCCTCGTTCAGTCGTAAGATCGCCGGCGACTTACTCCTTCCCTTCGTAAAACTCAGACCGAAACTTTTCCTGACGCCGCGAGTGAAGCGTCACTACGTAAAGGATGTCCTACCCTTCGCGGGACGAGCCCTGCCAGGGGGGTAGATATATTCAACTGACATACCGCGCGAGCCGCCGGCTTGTCCGGCGGGCTCTGCGGACGAGGCCGCGAGTTACGCTCGCGAGCGGCCGGGTTAACAAGGGCCCCGGCTTCGGGGTCGCCGGGGCCCTAATCCCAAAATACTTTTCTTTAATCCTACCCCAAAGCCACAATCGCGCAAGCGGGGCCCATACACAAGGCCCGGCGCAGCGCGATCCTGAAGTTTCGGTAGCATAATGTGTCACGGCCATTTGTTCAAGGTGTGCGTGTTAAAATCACACCTTGAACAAAAGCATGGCACACCTTGGACAGGGGGGCTAAGATACTTCTAGCAGGTCGTTCCAGTCGGTGGTGAAGAGGGGAGAGCAGTGGTCGCGGCGGATGCCGTCGGCGTAGTGGCCGGGACGTTGGGTGGCGAGGCGCAGCAGATTGTTTCCGGGTTTGTTGACGCGGTCCATGATTGCGCTGATTTCGTCTTGGCGGCGCTGCAATTCTATCTGATCTTCGGTCTCGAAAAGCAAACCCTGAATTGCGCTGGCATCGACGACTTCTTCAATTACTACTCCCGCGCGCTTGTATGAATAACCGTCGCGGTATATAGAATCCAAAACACGCAAAGCCGTTTGAACAATGGTTTGAGTGGAATTGGCGGGTTTATCTAAGCGTGTAGATTGATATGGATAGTATTGCGGAAGATCTTTGCGGAAAGGACTGGTATGTGCGAAGACGCCGACTATGACGGCGGCCGAACGCTCGCTGCGCAGTTTCTGGGCGCAGATTCCCGCGAAATCGGAGACGCGCAGCCGAAGTTCGGCCTTGTCGGTGATCATCTCGGCAAATGAGCGTGAGGTGCAGATACTCTTGCGGGGCGCGGGGAGCTCATCGGCGATGGCCGGAGTGCCTTGCAGCTCGAGCCAGGTACGCACTCCCGTGATCCCCATCCGGCCGCGGACCCACGCCTCGGGCCGCTCGACGAAATCGAGCGCGGTGTGCACTCCGGCCGCCATGAGCTTAGGCGCGCCCCGCCAACCTATTCCCCACACATCGTCAATAGGCGTAAGCGACAATGCCTTAAGCCGCTTCTCATCCGAATCGATAATACATACCCCTCGATATCCAGGATATTTCTTTGCGAAATGATTGGCTACTTTGCCCAAAGTCTTAGTCGGCGCGATTCCTATGCTGACGGGTATTCCTGTCGAGCGCCGCACACGCCTAACCAGCTCGCCGCACACGGCCTTATACCGTTCGGGAGCAATTCCATCAAGCGTGAAAAACGCCTCGTCGATAGAATATTTCTGATATCCGGGCAGAGTTCCCGACAATATCCTCATCACGCGATTCGACAAATCGCCATACAAAGTATAATTTGATGAGCACGCCACCAGCTTTCCGCTCTCCACCAGGGATTTGAGCTGAAAGAAGGGCGTGCCCATCTTTATTCCCATCGCCTTCGACTCGTTCGAGCGGGCGACTACGCATCCGTCGTTGTTGCTCAGGACTACAACAGGCCTGCCTTCCAACTGCGGCTGGAAAGCCCTTTCGCACGAGACGAAAAAGTTGTTGCAGTCTGCAAGGGCGTACACACCTTAGATGCGCTTAAGTATCTCTTCGGTCTGCGCTTCGTAGCCGGGCTTGCGAAGGAGGGCGAACATATTCTTCTTGTAGGCCTCCACGCCGGGCTGGTTGAACGGGTTGACTCCGAGCAGGTATGCGCTTACACCGCATGCGAACTCGAAGAAGTAGAACAGCGCGCCGAGGTTGTATTCGTCGATCTTCTCGATGCCGACCTCGAGCTGCGGCACTCCGCCGTCGATATGGGCGACCTTGACGCCGAGCTGGGCCATGGCGTTACAGTGCTCGACATGCTGGCCTGCGAGGAAGTTGAGCTGGTCGAGGTTCTGAGGGTCCGTGCCGATCACCACTGAGCGGTTTGCCTTCTCGACGCTGATCACGGTCTCGAACATGACCCTGCTGCCTTCCTGGATGAACTGGCCCATGGAGTGCAGGTCGGCCGTGTTCGTGACGCTGGCGGGGTAGATGCCCTTGCCGTCCTTGCCCTCGGACTCGCCGTAGAGCTGCTTCCACCATTCGGCGATGTAGGTGAGCTTAGGGTTGTAGGTCACCAGAATCTCGACGGCCTTGCCGAGTTCGAGGTGCAGGAGATTGCGCATGGCGGCGTACTGCACTGCGGCATTGTCGGCCCCCTTCTTGAGCAGCTCTTCGCGCTCGTCGGCAGCGCCCTTAAGTAGCGCGCGGATGTCGAAACCGGCCAGGACTATGGGCAGAAGGCCCACGGGGGTCAGCACGCTGAAGCGTCCGCCTACATTGTCCGGGACCACGAAAGTCTTGTAGCCCTCCTGAGTGCTCAGGGTCTTGAGCGCGCCCTTGACGGCGTCGGTGATGGCGACTATCCTCTCGGCCGCTTCCTTCTTGCCGTAGGTCTGCTCGACGAACTCCTTGAAGATGCGGAAAGCCACGGCGGGCTCGGTAGTAGTTCCCGATTTCGAGATCACGACGACCGCGGTGTTGCGGGTCTTGGCGAGATCCAGAAGCTCGGCCAGATATTCCTCGCTGAGGTTGTTTCCGGCGAAGACGACCTTAGTTGCGGGCTCCACGAAGCAGTGGGAGAGGGCCTCGATCGCGCACTTCGCTCCGAGGTACGAGCCTCCGATACCGATGACGATAACGAGGTTTACGCCCTTAGCTTTCCAGCTGTCGCGTACGGCCTCGCAGTCTTTGATGAGCTGCTCGGGGGTGTCGACCGGGAGAGTCTTCCATCCGAGGAAGTCGTTGCCGGCTCCTTTCTCGCTCTGGAGCACGTCGTATGCCGCGAGGGCCTTATTTACATACTGCTGAAAATCTGCATCTTTGACAAAGGAGTTGCAGCCTCCTACGTTTACTTTGATCATATGGTTTGGTTGTTTGAATTCGTACTAATCGTGAAAACAAATTTAATGCTTATCTTTGACATTATGAAAAGAATAATTACTCTTATCGCTGCTGTTGCCGCCCTTTGCTCTTGCGGAACAGCCAATCTCGCCAGTCATGCACCTGCTCAGGTCGCTATCGTTGCACATCGCGGTTTCTGGAATTGCGAGCAAGCCGGCTACGCTCAGAATAGCGTCGCTTCGCTTAAGGCTGCGCAAGACGCCGGCTTCTGGGGAAGCGAATTCGATGTTCAGCTTACCAAGGACGGCGTCGTCGTTTCAAACCATGACAAGGAGTACGGCCCGGAGAAGATGGTCATCGCCGACTATACTTATGAGGAACTCGCTAAATATCCTCTTCCCAACGGAGAGAAACTTCCTACTCTGGACGACTACCTCGCTCAGGGTGCACTTTCAGATAAGACAGTCCTTGTGCTTGAGTTCAAGAAACAGCGCACTGATGAGGCTACTATTGAACTGGTAGATAAATCTATGGAAATCGTGAAGGCCCACGGCCTCTACGATCCTTCTCGCATAGTATTTATCAGTTTCAGCAAGGTTGCATGCGAAAGAGTTATCGCTGAGCATCCTCAGTTTGAGATTCAGTACCTTACTGGTGATCTGACTAGCAATGGACTGAAGAACAAGGGCTACACGGGCGCCGACTACAATGCTATGATCTACACAGTCGAGCCCGCCCTCATCGCCAACTTGCATGCCAAGGGTCTCAAGGCCAATGTCTGGACAGTCGACAAGCCCGAGAAGATGCAAACCCTCTTCCAAAACGGCATCGACCAGATCACGACCAACAACCCCCTCGCCGCTCGCGAGCTCCTCGGCGACCGCGAGTACAGGAAATAGATTATGATACTCGAAGAAACCTACACCCTCAGTAATGGAGTGCGGATTCCTAAGGTGGGACTCGGCACCTGGCTTATTCCTGATGACCAGGCAGCGGGCGCTGTGAAAGCCGCCCTTGCGCTTGGTTATCATCACATCGATACCGCTCAGGCTTATGAGAATGAGCGCGGCGTCGGCGAGGGCCTGCGCGAAAGCGGCCTGAAGCGCGATCAATATTTCTTAACGACGAAAGTCGCTGCGGAGAACAAGACTTACGAATCTGCCGCCGCTTCGATAGACGAATCCCTCCGTAAACTGGGGCTGGAGTATGCGGATCTCATTATCATCCACTGCCCGCAGCCATGGGCAGAGTTCCGTGGAGCGAAGCGCTATTTCAAGGAGAATAAACAGGTCTGGAAGGCCCTGGAGGATGCCTATGAGGCCGGAAAAGTCCGCGCGATTGGTGTGTCGAACTTTCTGGTCGACGACCTGCAGAACATACTGGAAGACTGCCGCATTAAGCCCATGGTCAACCAGATTCTGCTCCATGCCGGCGAGACCCCGAGAGACCTGCTGGACTTTTGCGCTAACGAAGGGATACTGGTCGAGGCTTACTCGCCGATTGCTCATGGTCAGGCTTTGAATAACGGACAGCTCGCGGAGGTTGCCGCCCGCTATGGGGTTACGATCCCGCAGCTCTGCATCAAGTACACCCTTCAGCTCGGCGCCGTAACTCTCCCTAAATCAAGCAATCCCGATCATATCAAGTCCAACGTCCAGTTGGATTTCACCATCAGTGATGAAGATATGGCCTTCCTTGCCGGCATCGGCCAGGACTACGGCGACGACAGCTGGTGGCCGGTCTTCAGCGGTAAAAAGCAGGTATGAGAAAAATCGTCCTTCTTGTCGCAGCGCTGGTTGCGTTTGTCGGGTGCGGGGTTCAGATAATAAAACGACCGATTCCGCCGGACGAGTGTGTCCAGATAATCTTGGACAAGCATAAAGATATTCTTGCCGGTGCCACCATCGGCATCTCTATCCGCGACATGGAAGGGAAAGAGATATATGGCTACAATGCCAACAAGCGGATGGTCCCCGCTTCGAACTTGAAGCTAATCACTACAGGCGCCGCGTTGCACAGATTGGGCCCGGAGTATACATTCAAGACTAAAATAGGCTACAGCGGGACTATCCGTGACGGCGTCCTTTACGGAGATCTTTATATAATAGGTGGAGGAGATCCGACCATTGGAGCTAATGACTCTGCCGCATTCCCGGTCGACAGCGTTTTCTTTAAATGGTACCACCTCCTTAAAGAAGCCGGTATTACCAATATCGAAGGTCAGGTAATTGGCGACGGCCGCGCCTGGGAGGGCCCCATCGAGAGTCCAGACTGGGCAGTCGGCGATCTCTCGATGTATTACGGCGCCGGCTCGTCGGCCCTGTGTTTCAACAAAAACGCAATAGATGTCGACGGTCTCAAGGAACACATGATTTCCAACAAAACAGGGGAACAAACTTGCGCCAGAGCTTTTCGTAACTACCTGGTAGGCAAGGGCTTTGAGGCTGGCGGCCCTGTGGGCTATATAGGACCGGACGGGCGTGTCGAATTGTTCGGTGAACCCGCCCAGACACTAACTATTCTTGGAGAGGTAGAATCGCCGACTTTGATGAGCATCGCCTGCGAGACACTGTACGAGAGCGATAATTTCTACGCCGAGGCCATCTTCCGCGCGATGGCGGAAGAAGCGACGGGAAAGGCAGATTACAACACGGCAACAGCAGTTCTTAACGACGTTTTAAAAGAGCTCGGACTTGATCCTTCAGAAGCGCGAATAGTCGATGGCAGCGGCCTTTCCCGCAGAAATATGGTTTCGCCGGCGTTCCTAACGCAGTTCCTTTGCAAAATGCAGTCAAGTTCGGCTTATTCCGACCTCGCATACATTATCCCTTATTCTGGCCATACGCTACCCCAAATGAGATCTGAGCTCGGTGGATATTTCCATATTAAGAGCGGCTCGATGAGTGGCGTGTTCTGCTATTCGGGTTATCATATGAGTAGTATGTGTACCAGTATTTGGTCTCCTTATCCGACAGCTACCGTAAGCATAATGATTAACGGCTCTACTGCAGCCAAAGAAGAACTTTTCGAGCCCATGGGAGAACTAATAGCTACAATTTATTACATTATTCATACTTCACGGTAATATGAAAAAAGCCATATATCCCGTTTTGATCCTTCTTCTGTTTGTGGCCTGCAATAAAGCCCCCGAGCTCGAAAGACAATACGAAGAGCTCCCGCTCGGAGCAATCAAGCCTGCAGGCTGGCTGCGAGAGGCGCTAGAAAGGCAGCGTGACGGGATTACCGCGAATCTCGACGAAACCTACCCGCAGGTAGTCGGCCAGGACAACGGCTGGCTAGGCGGCGAAGGCGACCGCTGGGAGCGTGGGCCTTACTGGATTGACGGCCTCCTGCCGCTCGCCTATATACTCGATGACGACGCATTGAAAGCAAAGGCTCAGCAATGGGTCGAGTGGGCGCTAAATAGCCAGAAAGAGAACGGCTTCTTTGGCCCCGACAAGGGTTACCCATATGTTGAGGGCCTGCAACGCGGCATGCCCTTCGACTGGTGGCCGCGCATCGTCATGCTCAAGGTCCTGCAGCAGTACTACAACGCTACTCAGGATCCCAGAGTGCTGACCTTCTTCGGCAAGTTCTTTCGCTACCAACTCGAGACCCTGCCCGAAAAGCCGCTGGATACCTACACCTTCTGGGCGAAGTACCGCGCCGGGGACAACCTGGACGTGGTGCTGTGGTACTACAATAAGGTCAAGGAGCCATGGCTGCTCAAGCTGGCCGACCTCCTCCATGAGCAGAGCTTCGATTTCACGGGCGAGTTCCTGAAGGGCGAGATGCTCCGCACCAAGGCCGGCATCCATTGCGTCAACCTGGCTCAGGGCCTCAAGGAGCCCCTCGTCTACTGGCAGTACAAGCAGGACGACAAGCTGATTGAGGCGACCTTCAAGGGCCTCAACGACCTTCGCGAGTTCAATGGATTCCCGAATGGCATGTTCGGCGGCGACGAAGCCCTCCATGGCAACGATCCCCGCCAGGGCTCCGAACTCTGCAGTGCGGTCGAGCTGATGTACTCCTACGAGCAGATGCTCAAAATCCTGGGCTACAACGGGTTCGCCGACGAGCTCGAACGCGTGGCCTTCAACGCCCTCCCTGCCCAGGTCAGCAGCGACTTCAAGCTCCACCAATACTTCCAGAAGCCCAACCAGGCGCAGGTGAGTTTCGGGCCGCATAACTTCGACGTGGCTCAGAAGGGCACCGGCCAGGTCTTCGGCTTCCTGACGGCCTACCCCTGCTGCCTGACGAACCAGCACCAGGGCTGGCCGAAGTTCACGCAGAACCTCTGGTACGCGACCCGCGACGGCGGCTTGGCGGCGCTTGTCTATTCTCCATGCACGGTCAGCGCGGTCCTCGGGGGCGCAGCGGTGACCATAGAAGAACGTACGGCTTACCCGTTCGAGGGCACGATTGAGTTTGTGTTGAGCATGGACCGCCCGGGCCGTTTCCCGCTCGAGCTGCGCATCCCCGGATGGGCCAGCTCAGCGAGCCTTACGGTAAACGGCGACGCGGTCCAGGACTGCTGGGAATTGGCTCGTATCGAACGTGAGTGGCGTGACGGAGATGTTGTTCGTCTGGAACTTGGTATGGAAGTCAGCGTGTCGCGCTGGTATGAGAATTCAGTGGCAGTCGAGCGCGGACCGCTGGTGTATGCGCTTGGACTCGGAGAAAAATGGCGTCGCGTTCCGATGAGCGGGGCGATGCGCGAGGAGTTCGGCGACTGCTACTGGGAAGTGTTCTCGACGCAGCCTTGGAACTATGGGCTGATGCGCTATCAGGTATTGGGAGATCTTTCTACAGTTGAGGTATGCGTGGATTCCTCGAAGATAGGGGCAAAGTGGCCCTGGACTTTGGCTGATGCGCCGATTCATCTGCGAGTGCAGGGCGCTCGCATCCCGTCCTGGCAGCTTTACGGCGGCGACGCCGGCCCGCTGCCCTGGACACCCGGCGGCGCGCCCGACGTAGGCGACTGGCCAAACTACATCCCCGACACCGAAGAGACTATTTCGCTCGTCCCTTACGGCTGTACCAAACTCAGAATCTCCGAATTCCCGGTCCTGTAGGCAATTTTTATTCCCCCTGCAAGGTCGTATCCCGCGAAATGGCAGAGAGTGCTAATAATTATACGAAATCGCGTTAAGATCCGCGGAGGAACCACCATACAGGAGTTCCCAGGCGCCGCGAGCCGGGCGCATGTCGCCGGCGGCGGGATCCCAGGAGAGGAAAGTGTCGGGACCTAACTCAAAGCATGCTTCGACAGTTTGTCCGGCGGGGACAAATACACGCTGGAATCCGCGAAGAGTCTTCAGCGGGCCGTCGGTGTCGTCAGGGCGACGGACATATAACTGAACAGTCTCAGTAGCGTCAACCGAACCGGTATTGGTAATCGGGACGATAAGTTTGTGGCCGCGTACGCGGGCCTCTCCGTACGAGAAAGTAGTATAACTCAGACCATATCCGAAGGGGAACAGAGGCTCGCCCTCGAAATAACGATATGTGCGGCCTTTCATGTTATAGTCTTCGAAATCGGGAAGCTGGTCGACAGACTTATAGAAAGTAAGAGGTAATTTTCCGGAAGGGGAAACCACGCCGAAGAGCACGTCCGCGATGGCGGTGCCGCCCTCCTCGCCGGGGTACCATGCCTGAAGGATTGCGTCGCAGCTCTGCGTCTCGGGCACCAACCCCATCGCGGACCCTGAGAAGTTCACAAGAATAATCTTCTTCCCGGCATCGTGCAAAGCAGCCAGCAACTGTCTCTGAACCATAGGAAGTTCAATATCAGTCCTATCGCCGCCCCTGAATCCAGGCACTTCGACAGGCATTTCTTCGCCCTCTAGTCGAGGGGAAATACCGCCAGCAAAAATAACGATATCAACATCCTTGAGAGCAGCCAACAACTTACGCACAGGCATCGCGTCGGAAGTCAGCCCGCAACCGGCAATCACAGGGATACCCGGCTCGCGCTCGCGCAGGGCATCGGCCAGCGTCACGGTCTGCGAAGGAATCGGGTTGTAGTTACCCCACATCATCTCCCTGTCATCGGCGTTCGGGCCGACGAGGGCCACGCGCGCGCCTGATGCCAAAGGCAGAATGTTATCGCGGTTCTGCAGCAGAACCATGGTCTCCCTCGCCATCTTCAGACTCAAAGCGCGATGCTCGGAACCTTCGACCAGCGTATCTGCCAAGCCGGCCCAATCAGAAATATCTCCGTCCAGCTCACCCAGACGGATTCGCGCTGCCAGCAGGCGAACGAGACTGCGGTCGACCTCCTCTTCGGGCAGCAGACCCTGAGCCACGGCCTCGGGGATATGGACATAAGAATCGCCGCACTCGAGGTCCGTGCCGTTGTGGATAGCGGCCGCGACGGCATGAGCAGCGTCAGGGCTATAGCCATGGGCACCAGGCCTGTAGAAATCGTTCACGGCCCAGCAGTCCGAGACGACGAGGCCCTTGTAGCCCCACTCGCCGCGCAGGATCGTGTTCACGAGGTAGTCGCTCGCGCCGCAAGGCTCGCCGCGGAAACGGTTGTACGCGATCATCACCTCGCGAACGCCGGCCTTAGTCACGAGGTCCTTGAACGCAGGGAGGTAGGTTTCGCGCAGGTCGCGCTCGCTCACGACGGCGTCATATTCATGGCGATTCCACTCCGGGCCTGAGTGTACTGCGAAGTGTTTCGCGCACGCATGGGCTTTCTGGACCCGCGCGTCGGCCGGGCCCTGGAGACCGCGTACGACCGCCATTCCGAGCTGGCCCGTGAGATACGGGTCCTCGCCGTAGGTTTCCATTCCCCGGCCCCAGCGCGGGTCGCGGAAAATATTGATGTTCGGGGTCCAGAACGTCACTCCCTGGTACCATCCGGCTTCGCCTTCCTGCAGGGCCTGGCGGTTCTTGATGCGCGCCTCGTCGCTGACGGCCGTAAATACCTCATTTACAAGCGCTTCGTCGAACGAAGCGGCCATGGCTATAGGCATCGGGAACACGGTAGCCTTGCCGTTTCGGGCCACGCCGTGGAGGGCTTCGTTCCACCAGTTGTAGGCGGGGATTCCGAGTTCGTCGATGGGCAGGGACTGATGCGCCATGAGGGCGGTTTTCTGTTCGATGGTCATCTGGGCGACCAGGTCGCGGGCACGCTGCTCCGGAGTCTGGGTGCAGCATACGACCACTAGGGCGATAAGAGGGAGGATTATTCGTTTCATAAGTGAGTACAAGATACCGATTATTCGGTGAATAATTGCTAATTTTAGGTGCTTAAAAAATATTTTTATGAAAAAAATTCTTTTCGGCTTGCTGTTTTTAGCCTCCGCGTGCTGTCCCTTTCGTCCCTTCACTTTCGTTCAGATGACCGACCCTCAGATCGGCTTCGAGCTGAGTGAGGAAAGGACCGATACTATGTTCAAGGCCGCCGTAGCGGAGGTCAACGCCCTTGATCCTGCGCTGGTGGTGATTACCGGCGATCTGGTTAACTGGGCCTATTCGGACAAGCAGGATTCTATCTACTTCGCCGACCGTGCGCTTATTGAGGCGCCCGTCTTTGAGCTGCCCGGCAACCACGATATCAGAACGAACGAGCCTCAGAGCCGCGAACGCTGGGCTGCATTGCATGGACCGACCAGGTTCTCCCTTCGCAAAAACGGCTGCGCGTTTATAGGAATCGACTCGAACTGCATCAAGAATGGGGAAGAGGAGTTGGAAGCAGAGCAGTTGGAGTGGTTACGCAAAGAGCTCTCGAAGTCCAGGAAAGCAAAATACACTTTCGTATTCCTTCACTGCCCGATTATTCGCCAGACTATCGATGAACCTGAAGACTACTTCAATTTCTCCATCCCTAAGCGCAAGGAATACATAGAACTCTTTAAAGAACACGGAGTGGACGCCGTATTCGCTGGCCACACTCACATCGATTACAGTACTGAATACGAGGGCATCCGCTTCTACGCCGCTGGCCCGGTCGGCTTCGCTTTCGACCGCGACCGCTCGGGATACAACGTCATTAACGTCACACGCGACGGTTTCGACGTGAAGTACATCGAGACGCGTTTGTAATTCGAATAGTTTTTATATATTTGCAGTCCCAAAACCCGGGGTGAGATGTCCGAGTGGTTGAAGGAGCCTGCCTCGAAAACAGGTGTACGGCAACGTACCGGGGGTTCGAATCCCTCTCTCACCGCATCAACGCGTCTGCTTTGCAGGCGCGTTTCGCGTTTCGAGAGGGATTCGAACCCGTCCTTTGATTATTATCCGATTTATTGTTAAATTTGAGTGCATAATTAATAATATAAGGATGAGAAGGCTGAAATGGGTGCTGGCGGTTGGTTTCGCGTTAATAGCAGCGACAGGACTGCGCGCCCAGAATACCGTCAGAGGTGTGGTTCTGGATGAAGACAAACTCCCGATTCCGGGAGCGGGAGTCGTAATCAAGGGAACAACAATAGGAGCGGTGACGGGGCTGGACGGAAAGTTCGACCTCGACATCCCCGCGCAGCACGCCAAGGGAGAGCTGGAATTCTCCTGTTTCGGCTATGAAAACGCGTACCGGGCGATAGGCCGTTCCTACTACGAAGTCGTGCTCCACGAAGCCGCTCTAAATCTCGATGAAGCCGTAGTCGTGGGCTATGGAGTCCAGAAGAAGGGCGATCTCACTGGAAGTGTGGCGTCCGTCAACCAGAAAACACTCAAGAGCGCTCCTGTCGACAACCTTACGGGCATGCTCGGCGGTAAGCTCCCTGGCCTCGTATCCCGCCAGACTACCGGTCTTCCCGGCGAAAACGACGCGGCAATCTACATCCGTGGTATCTCAACTACCGGCAACTCGACGCCTCTGGTCCTTGTCGACGGCGTCGAGCGCGAGTTCTCCAACCTCGACCCGAGCGAAATCGCCAGCATCACCATCCTTAAAGATGCCGCCTCGGCCGCTGTCTATGGAGTCAAGGGCGCGAACGGCGTCATTCTCGTGACTACCAAGAGGGGAGACGTCGCTAAGCCTACCCTTACCTACAACGGCAGCGTTTCCTTCTCCAGCAATACGGACATGGTCCAGCTGCTCAACGGCCCCGAATATGCCTACTGGCACAACATGGCTACTGGCCTGGACGGCCTGGCACCCAATTATACCGACACTCAGATCAAGTACATTAACGGCGAGCTCGCCGACCCCCAGGGCGTGTTCGGCAACACCGACTGGGTCAAGCTCATATTCAAAGACTACGCAGTCGGCCAGAGCCACAACCTTACAGTCTCCGGCGGAAACGACGCTGCGCGCTACTTCCTTGCGGGCAGCACCCTCCTTCAGGACGGCCTTATCGACGGCGTCTGGTTCAAGCGCTACAACCTCCGCACCAACATCGACGTCTCGCTTACTAAGGACCTTACCCTCAAGCTCGACGTCTCCGGCCGTATCGAGCAGCGCCACCAGAGCGGCGTCTCGGCGGGCAGCAGCGACCCTACGGCCTCGGTTGACGGCGGCGGCGCTGAGTACGGCTACAAAAACGTGGTGTTCTACACGATCTCCGCGAAGCCTACCATCAACCCGCGCATGCCCGACGGGACCTACATAGGCTACCAGAACCCGCTCATCGCGCGCGACGAATCCGGCTTCCAGCAGAAGGACCGCAGCTATGTCCAGACCGCGCTCTCGCTCGAGTACAGGGCTCCATGGCTCAAGGGCCTCACCGCCAGGGCAATGCTCAGCTACGACTTCCGCAACACCCTTAATAAGCGCCTGATGCTCCCGTGCGCGCAGGTGACTCCCCAATACGGAACGGCAGACCCGGTGACGGGCTACGTCAACCTCACGGCCGGCAACTCGCCCCACCTCAGCACCGGCGTCAACACCCTGCAGGAGGAGCACGCCCTTTACTCGCGCTACACCGGCCAGGCCCAGGTCAACTATACCGGTAGTTTCGGTGACCATGAAATCGGGGCCGACCTGGTCTGGGAGCAGAGCGGAACTAACTACCGCTATTTTACCGTCACCAAGCAGGATTTCGCCATCACCGAGATTCCTGACCTCGACTTCAGCACCGAGGTGACGCCCAACTCGGCTAAGGGCAACCATTCCAATACAGGCCGTCAGGGCCTCCTGGCTCGAGTCAATTACTCCTACGGCGGGCGTTATCTGTTCCAGGCCTCGCTTCGCGAAGACTGGTCGGCCAAGTTCGCCAAAGGCCATAGAATGGGCGTTTTCCCCGCAATCTCAGCGGGCTGGCGCATCTCGGAGGAGCCTTTCCTCGAAGACTCGAGAACATGGCTGGATAATCTAAAGCTCAGGGCGTCATGGGGTAAGCTCGGCAACGACCAGATATCCGACTTCCTCTATGTCCAGGGCGTCGCCCTCTCGACCAATGCCCAGGCCGTGATAAACGGCAGGGCCGTCCAGGGCCTCTCGACTACGTCCGTGCCTAACAGGGAGATTACATGGGAAACCACTACTACCTGGAACATAGGAAGTGACCTCTCGCTCTGGAACGGCCTGCTTGGCCTCCAGACCGATGTCTTCTATAAAGTCACGACCGGCATTCTCCAGACCCAGTCGGGCGAGATGCCGCCGTCCATCGGTGGCAATTACCCGTCGATTATTAACGGTGGAGTTGTGGATGTAAAGGGTGCAGAAGTAGTCCTGAGCCATCACAACAGGGTGGGAGAGTTCGTATACGATATATCGGCTAACGCCTCCTACGCGACCAACCGCTACATCAGCACCAATGACAGTGAGAACATCCCTGTCTGGCAGAGCAAGCTTGGAACCTCGCTGGGCAGCGTCCTCGGCTATGTTTCCGACGGCCTGTACCGAGACGAAGAGGATTTGCTGAATTCCCCTAAGACCAGCGATGCCGTCCGCGTAGGCGATATCAAGTATAAGGATCTTAACGGCGACGGCAAGATTACTCTCGAAGACAGGACGTGGATAGCAGGCCCTCAGCTCCCGAAGGTGATGTTCGGTCTTAACCTGAGTGCCGGCTGGCGTCAGTTCGACCTCAATGTAACTCTGCAGGGCGCGGTGCTTACCGATGTCATGCTCTGCGGTAACTATTCCGCTCTGGGCTATTCCGACGGTACATATTTCACTCAGGCCTTCAAGTGGGGAAGCAATCCTCCGAAGTATCTGGTCGAGGGAAGCTGGCGTCCGGACCATACCGATGCAGAGTATCCCAGACTGAGTACCCAGACCAGCTCGAACAACGCAATCGCGAGTGATTTCTGGAAGAGGGATGCTTCGTATCTTCGTCTGAAGAACGTTCAGCTGGGATTTACTTTCCCCTCTAGGATAGTAAACGCAATGCACCTCTCCAGAATGAGGGCTTATGTAAGCGGCTCCAACCTCTTTACCCTGTCTAAGCTTTCCAAACTTGGACTCGACCCGGAGGTCCCGAGCGTACAAAACGGTTATTACCCGCAGCAGAGGGTTATCAGCGCGGGCTTGGATATAACATTCTAGGGCTATGAGACAGAAACTACTTACACTTACCATGGCGACTGCGATACTCGCAGCCTGCAGCAGCGTAGATCTCCAGCCCACCAACCAGTACGACCAGTCGTACGGCGTAAGCACCGCGGCCAATACGGAGCTCTATCTCAACAGCTTCTATCCTATAATCCGCAATTTCGGACAGTTCGGCTCATACGCCCTCGGAGGAACCAACTCCAATATGTCCGACGGCCTTACCGATATCCTTAAATATAGCAGTATTGTCGCCGGTACCGGTGATTGTAACCTTATAATGACTATCGAAGGCCAGCAGAGCGTCTCCCAAAACTATTTTGACAGCTGGACTACATGCTATGGCTGGATACGCCGTATCAACGAATTCCTTTCCGCGCTGGAGAACGATTCTCCGCTCCCGGCGGAAGAAAAGGAGAGGTATCGCGCCGAGGCCCTGTTCTTCAGGGGTTATTGCTATCACCTTATTATGCGTAATCACGCTTCGGCCAAGGACGATCTCGGAGCGATCCTGTATACCGACATAAAGGACATGACCGCAGCGGGGAAGAACCGTGCCCGCGCTGATGTCTCCACCTCATGGGATCAGGTCTATGACGACCTTAACTACGCATGCCTGCATCTGCCCGAGCCAGCCCAGGCCCAGGGCCGCATCGACAAATATGCGGCTGAAGCCATTACTGCCAGGGCCATGCTCTATGCGGGACGATACTCGATTGCGAAGGACCTCTGTACGGACATCATCGACAACGGCGGCTATGACCTCGCAGACAACGAAACTATCCTAAAATACGATTTCCAGAAGGTGAATCTCGTCCACCTCTACGACGCCCGCTACGCCTCGCCGGGCGATGTGTGCGAGAGCGGCAGCTACGGCGGAGGCAGGGCGGGCCCCACCCAGGAATTCGTGGACATGTTCGACAACGCAGACGGTTCGCCGTTCGATATTACCAATGTCGCCCGTCGTTTTATAACCAACGACAATGTCGCCTCGCGCGATCCACGTCTTGCGAAGGCCGTCCTCTGGAACGGTGCTGAGTGGAAGGGAAGGGCCATGGAGCTTTACGAGAACGGTGTAGATATGAAATATTTCCCTTACGGCGCCTCAAAGGAACCTGGCAATAGCGTTACGGGCTACTATATCCGCAAGAACCTGCAGGAAGACAACTTCGACTACGTTCGCGACGGATCATGGACGCCATGGATCGAGTGCCGTCTGGCCGAGGTCCTGCTCATACGCGCCGAGTGCCTTGCTTCAGAAGACGACTGGACAGGAGCTTTCAATGACGTCAATACCCTTCGTAAGGCCCGTTTCGGCCGCGACGATGTGATAACTCAGCCCATCAACTCCTGGGACACGGCGCTCGACGTGATACTCCACGAACGAGCTGTCGAGTTCTGCTTCGAAGGCCACCGTTTCTGGGACCTCAGGCGTACCGGCCGGGCCAGGGAAGTGCTCGACGGCAAGAAATACAACGGAGTGCTCTGGAAAAAGAGCGGAACGACCTTCACGGCAGAACTGGCCTCCTGCGAAATGGGCGCCAGGATTTACCCCGAGAGGTTTGACCGTTTCCCCATCCCGCAGAGCGAGATTTCCAACAACACTCTGGCTAAACAAAACAGCGACTGGTGATGAAACGATTCATACTGTTTGCGGCGATTGCAGCGTTTATGCTGAGCTCCTGCGTGGAACCTGAATTCCCCGAAGGAGATTCTGCGTGTACGCTCAGCGCCCTTAAGGTCTACGTCTACGACGCAGACGGCAATAAAGCCACCAAAGATCCGCTCAACGCTCTCGGGGGAATGTACGACGCCGAATCCGGCGCCGGACAATTTAAATTCCCGGCCGAGCTGACCGATGTCTCGCGCTGCAGGCTTGAGGCTTCCATCCCGGCGACGGCCAGCATTGTGGAAACCGACGCGATGTGGAATTCCCTCGGACATGGCATCGGCGGACTGCGTTCGCTAGACAATGTAACCGTCTACTTTACAGTCAAGGCGGCAAATGGAAAAGACACTAAAAACTACCAATTTTATTTTAAACGATGAAAAAGTTATTTGCTTTGATGGCATCGGCACTCACAGTGTTTGCCCTTGCCTCTTGCGGGCCCGACAATCCGGACAATCCTGATGGACCCGATAACAAAATTCCGGCCCTTACGCTTTCCGCGGCCAATATCGATGTCTCCGGCATCGACGGCGAATGCATGCCGGTTATCGACAATGCGGCCAAGACTATCAAGCTTATGCTTGAGTATGGCGATAAGGAGAACACCAAGGCCCTTACCGTCAATTTCCTCAACCTTCCCGAAGGCTTCACGACAGAGTATCAGAAGACCTTCAACTATGCCGACGGCGCGACCCAGACTGTCACCTTCAAGTATGGTGAGCAGAAGGCGGCCGAGTACGTCATAAGTGTTGAGGTCGGCGCAGCGGATCCGAAGTTCCTTACCCTTACGGTGGGCGGACTCGATGCCATGGGCGGCGAAGTCCGTATGGCAAGCGCTGCGTCGCTGTCGCACCTCCCGGTTGAATTCACCGTGGATCCCGAAGATGCGATCGTTACCGTCGGCGGAAATGAGATCGCTTCCGGGGACGAGCTCGACTTCACGGACGTTCTCAACGGCGTTACTTTCACCGTGAGCCTCGGCGAGGCGTCAAAGACCCACAAAGTAATCGTAATCACTTCCGGTATCCGTAAGGCGGAGCGCGTCTGGGCACACTACGCACAGCCTAAGACCGTGGAAGACGACTGGTTCCAGACTGTCGTTACAGACATCCCGTTCTCCGGTAAATACTGGCTTCGTTCCTGCGCAATGGATGACAAATATGTCTATCTTGCCCAGCATCAGGGGGCCGCTTATCCTGCCTATGTCCTCAGTCTTGCGGACGGTTCGCTGGTCGGACGCCTGAATATTGAGGGTGTAAGCGTCGGTACTCACCAGCTTTCCTGCATCCGTACGATTCCCGACGGAGATGGTGGCTACAAGATCCTCCAGTGTAACCTCCAGGCCGGTACAGCCGCCCTTAAGGTTTACAAGTGGGACAACAAAGACGCAAAACCTTCAGTGGCTCTCGAGTACACCAATTCCGACGGCCACCGTCTTGGCGACAAGATGGAAGTATCCGGAACCTGGAAGAATGGACAGATCAGCTTCGTCACATCCAACGCTACCCCTCGTAAGGTATATGTCTTCACTATCACCAACGGCACTGTCAGCGCGACACCTACCGTAATTCCTCTCTCCGACTATACGGCTGGTTCTTATGGTCAGATTTACAAGTACAGCGACAGCGAGTTCGTTATCTCCGTAGCCGGTGCCCGTCCGAAAATCTACACCGTAAGCGGAGCTACAGTTACCGCCGGTGATGATTTCGATTCCAACATCTTCTCCGCTACCGACGAAGGATTCAACTTCTTCACCTTCAGCGACCAGAAGTACATGGCATTCGCCCGCCTGACCGGAGACCTGTGTGACTGCAGCCTTCGCATTATAGCCCTCAATGGTGAGAATCTGACAGCGGCTATCAAGGCTATCGACGGAAAGAACGTCTTTACCTACGGTCTTTCCGATCCGAACGAGTTCCCGATCAGCGGCTATAAGAGCGGTAACTCACTGTGTGACTGCACTGTCCGTGAGGTAGGCGGTGAGACTTACATCGTTGCAATGTCTGAAGGCGCAGGTGTTTCCTGCTTCAAACTTGAGAAATAGTGCATAAAATGGGAATCATATTGTTTCTGACAGTGCTGATGGGCGCATGCCGTCCTTCGGTACCCCCGAGCCCGACGCCCGTCGGACCGAATGATACGACAACCACCGTTCTGCCGGAGCTGAAGATTCTCACCCTCACAACGCCAGACTGGCCCGACGCCGAGATTACCCTTGGGGAAGGGGAGGCAAACATCCTCTTCCCCTTCGGCGCGGACCTCAGCGCAATAAAACTCGAATTCACGCTCCCGGACGGCATTACAGCCGATCCGGTGAGCGGAAGCGAGTTCAACCTTAAAAAGAAGGCCAAGATCTTCCTCTCGCGAACGGAAGATGGTGCGGCGGCTCAGTTCTCCGTTACCTCGTCCATGGCCGATCAGGTAGGCGTCCGGGGGCTTTTCCTCCCTTCGCCCGACCACACAAACTCCTTCATCACCTATGCGAACGTATGCTCGTCTCTGGACCTGATGGCGGAGCTCAATTTCAATACACTCTTCGTATGCAGTTGGGCTGCGACGAAGACCTGCTGGAACAGCGATGTTCTGGTACAACAGACTACCTACACTTCGCCCGCTCAGGGTAATATGTACGCCGGCTATACCGGCGGCAGCGGCGATGCCCTCAAGGACATTATCGCCGAAGCCCACAAACGCGACATCAAGGTCGTGCTTTGGTTCGAGTACGGTTTCATGCACAAAGTTGGCGGGGTCGACTTCGACGATCCTCTGCTCGCAAACCATCCGGACTGGCTGGGTATCGACAACCAGGGCGGATATGCTAATTACAACGGCAACGACTACTATCTCAACGCCTATGATCCCGATGTCCGGGACTTCATGCTCGCGCTTATTCGCGAAGTGCTGACAAAGTATCCTGATGTGGACGGAATTCAGGGCGACGACCGCATGCCGGCCATGCCCATCAATTCCGGCTACGACGAAAAGACCAAAGCAGCCTACAAGGCTGCGACGGGAAATGACCCTTCCCTCAATTATTCCAGCAATGCCTGGTTGAAGTTCAGGACCGATATCCTCAACTCCTTCGCAGGCGATATATGGGACCTCGTAAAGGGCATCAAACCCTCTTGCGCAGTATGCTTCAGCCCCAATCCCTATCCGTGGTGCTACAACAACCTCATGCAGGACTGGCCCACATGGGTTTCTGAAGGCCACGCCGATTTGATTTCGGTGCAGTGTTATGTCCCCACCAGTTATGAAACTACCGCGACTCTTGCTCTACGCTATGTAGACAAGTCGAAACTCAATCCTGTTATGATCCTCAAAAACGGAAGTAAGATTCTTTCCGAGGAGGATATACGCAGTGAGATATCAATTAACCGTCGTCTGATGGTCTGCGGAGAATCGCAGTTCTGGTTCGACGGAATCAAAGAGCGTGCGGACCTGTTCCGTGAGCTTTATCCCAACAAAGCCGTAAACCCGCTATGATGAAAAAGAACTTATTTGCAGCCCTCGCCCTGGTGGCGATGATGTTCGCAGGATGTAAAGATCCTCAGCCTGTTCCCCAGCCGGAACCGGAACCCGAGCCCGTCAAGCCTGCCTTAGTCGCCCCGACCAATCTGTCGGTGGCGGTCGATGGTATTGAGGCTACCCTTACCTGGGAGAACCAGTCTACCGACTACGACGGGGTGGAAATCGAGAAGGCCGGTACTAACGGAAAGTATCGCTTGCTTTCAAACGTGGCCGCAGGTACTCTTAGTTACAAAGACTCTGATTTTACCGAGAACGGTAACTACAGCTATCGCCTTTGCTCCTATAAGGGAAATAACTATAGCGACTATGCGAGTGTGGATTTCGTCGTCGATGGCGTTCCTGATCCAATCCCGGAAATTAGCATCTCCAAGGTGGAGACGGCGTGCAATATGATAGTGGTTCGTTATACCGTTACCGACGATCTTGGGAGCAAGGTCGACAACGGTATAGTCTGGAGTTATACTTCCAGCGACCCGACCCTGGAAGACGGAGAATCCCAGGCATATATGACTAAACTTGGCACCAGAGGAATCGGTCTGGGCATTATCATTAACCCGACTGGCCCTGTGCATGTCAAGGCTTACGCCAAGCCTGCAACAGGTAAAACAGGTTATTCCGCAGTCCGTGTCATTACTCCGGATGCCGAGCCCACACCTTACAACGTGAGTTATACAGACATCACTCCTTCGGATGTCCCTTCGGAGATAAAGGTTTATAAGGCCAGTACCAATGTAACAGGACGTCCGACCAATATCTGGTATGCCATTGCCGATCTCTCTACTGGCAATGTGGTACTCAGGACACTCTGTCCTCCGTCCAATGCCAAGACCAGCGTGTACGCCAAGGCTAACGTGACTACTCCTTATGTATTTACCAATGGAGGTTATTTTGGCGGCGGAGCATCGGTTAGCTACCTGCTTGATCAGGGAGAGAAAAAGGCTGAGAATCAGAGTCTTCTGTCGCGCAAGAAGGATTATTACATCTCCCGCGGAGTTTTTGGCGCTACGGCGACCGGCGAATCTTCCGTCTGCTGGCGCTTCGGCGGTACTACCAACGGCGGTCCGTTCTTCTATGACACGCCTATTCCTCAGATAGATGGATGGCCTGTCGTTATGCCTTCATCTACCGTCCCGGCTGCGGCTATCGATCCGCATTATTATTCAGCTCTGGGTGGCGGTCCCGTTTTGGTCAAAGACGGCAGGACTGTGATCAACTATCTTATGGAAGAGGACGTTTACCTTTCCAATTTCGAGTTGTTCCCGAGCGATATCTACCACAAAACTACCCGTCAGCCCCGTACGGCTATAGGTCGCACAGCAGACGGAAAAGTGGTTCTGATGGTTGTCGACGGACGTAACTCCGGAGTGAGTGAAGGTGTTGTCCTGACTGACCTGGCGAGACTTATGACAGGTGTCGGCTGTGTCGATGCGATGAATCTCGACGGCGGTGGATCTTCTGTAATCTGCGCCGGCCAGGACCTTACTGTACTCAACAGACCTTCGTCGAGCGGCGTCGAGCGCGCAGTTATGACCATGGTCGGATTCGCAAAGCCGTAAAATATGAGAGTAGCTGTCGTCGTACTGAACTGGAACAATCTGGATTACCTGAGGCGTTTCGTCCCGGGTATTCTGGGCTCGCTCAGTCCCGACGACAAACTGTACGTGGCCGACAGCGGTTCCGAAGACGGTTCGCTTGGCTGGCTTGCGGACAATCATCCCGAAGTGGGACTTATACCGCTCGGGCGCAATTATGGCTTCGCAGAGGGCTACGACAGAGCTCTCTCTCAAATTGACGATGCGGAGTATTATCTGCTGCTCAATTCCGATATAGAAGTGGGTGAGGGCTGGCTCGAACCGCTGGTGCAGTGGATGGAGAGCCATCCGCGGTGCGCCGTGTGCGGCCCGAAGCTCCATGCGCTCGATCCTGCGCAGGGCGGCGGGTACTCGCGTACCGACCGCTTTGAGTATGCCGGCGCTGCAGGCGGATGGCTCGACCGCTTCGGCTTCCCGTACTGCCGCGGCCGCGTGCTCCAGAAGGTGGAGATGGACCATGGCCAGTACGACGAGCCCGCCAAGGTGTTCTGGATCACGGGAGCGTGCCTCCTGACCAGGGCGTCGGTATGGCGCGAACTGGGAGGCCTGGATGCCGAGTTCTTCGCCCATATGGAAGAAATAGATTTCTGCTGGCGGGCGCAGCTGGCCGGCTACGAGATATGGACGGTGCCTGCGGCAACCGTCTGGCACATCGGAGGCGGCACCCTCGCGCCCGCCTCGCCCCTGAAGCTCATGCTGAATTACCGCAATTCGACATGGATGCTGCGCAAAAACCTCCCGGCGACTGTCGGTCCATGCAGGGCGAAGTGGCGCATATTCACAAGAGGCTTGATAGATTTCGCGACTCAGGTAGTATATTTGCTCCAGGGAAAGTGGAATTATGTGAAGGCCGTGTCGCGTGCGCGCAAAGAAGCCAAGCGAAGAAAGATAGTCCCGACTACGCCTAACGCAGAGGTCAAGTTGACCGAAGTCCGCATAATTCCGGCCTATGTGTTCAAGGGCAGCAAGGTGTTTGATTATTTGAGAAACAAGATATGAAAGTAGTCATTGACGGAGCAGGTGAGGTTGGATCCCACCTCGCCAAATTGCTCTCTAGGGAAGGAAACGAAGTCACTGTAATCGACAGCGACGAACACAGGCTCGATGCAATCTCCGCCACCGCCGATGTAGGTGTGGTTGAGGGTGAGCCCAGTTCCATTCCCGCCATGAAAAGGGCGGGAGTTGAAAACTGCGACCTGTTTATAGCCGTCTTCCCCCACGTTAACCAGGAAGTGAACCTGGTGGCCTGTATGTTCGCCAAAAAACTCGGTGCGAAGAAAGTCGTCGCTCGTATCCACAACGACCTTTTGGGACCCGAGCCCAAGCGAATGATACGCGAGAGCGGTATTGACATGACCTTCTGCCCGGAGAAGATTGCCTCCGACGTTATAGTCAGCCATATCAAGAGGGGTCTTAACTCCGACACCCTCGATTTTGTGGGCGGCAAGCTCCAGCTGGCAGTTTTCAGGATGGGTGAAGAGAGCCCTATTCTGGATACCAAACTAATTGACTTCGTACAGGAGTTCTCGGTAGAGGACGCCTCTCAGTTCCGAGTAATCGCAATCACCCGCGACGAAAAGACCATAATTCCGAAGTTCGACACGAAATTCAAGTTCGGCGACGTAGTCTATATCATGATACGTAAAGCCGGCCTTAAGAAGCTGACCAACTATCTGGGAGTCAGCGATATAGATGTAAAGAAGGCGATGATAATCGGAGGCGGAACCGTCGGTACGATGACCGCTGCATCGCTGCTGGGCGATATTCCGGATATCAAGGTGATCGAGGTTAGACACGACCGCTGCGTGGAAGTTGATGAAATTCTCGACGACAGCATCCTGGTGGTGAACGGTGACGGACGTAATCCCGATTTCCTTGTCGAGGAAGGCATCACTAGTTACGACGCTTTCGTGGCAGTGACAGGCAACGACGAAGCCAATATCCTCGCTTGCGTAGCCGCAAAGAAGTTCGGTGTGCCGCGTACAATCGCGGAAGTAGAGAATATCGAATATGTAAGCCTTGCGGAAGAGATGGGTATCGACATGGTCGTCAATAAGAAACTCTCTTCGGCCAGCCTCATCTTCAAGATGACCCTGAGCGACAAGGCGAAGTTCATACGCTACATGAGCGGTACAAAAGCCGAGGTGCTCGAATATACAGCCTCTAAGGACAGCGCTATCACTCGCGCTCCGCTCAAGGACATAGATTTCCCGGAAGGCGCCGTCGTCGGAGGTGTGCTCCGCGATCAGGAAGCCCTTATCGCAGTAGGTAACACGGTTATCAAGGATGGCGACAGGGTAGTGGTCTTCGCTCTTCCGAACGCAATCAAAGCGGTAGACAAAATGTTTAAATAAATCTAAAGTGTACTATGGGAATTCGTGAACAATTCGCATCTCTGGATGCGGTAAACCTGAACCTTGGCAGCGGCACCGGTCTCGTAATGAGTATCGTGCTCGGCCTTATCATGTTTGGTATCGCCCTTAACATTAAGGGCTCTACCCTCAAGGAAGTATTCGTAAAGCCCAAATCCATCCTCACGGGAGTCATTCTCCAATGGATAGGACTTCCGCTTGTGACCTTCCTTCTGATTATGATCTTCAACCCCATCCTTACCCCTATGGTGTGTCTGGGTATGCTCCTGGTAGCAAGTTGCCCTGGTGGAAACATCTCCAACTTCATGAGCACCTTCGCAAAAGGTAATATCGAGCTGTCGGTGAGTATGACCGCGGTCGCGACTATTGCCGCACCAGTCATTACTCCCTTCAACTTCTGGTTCTGGGGCAATCTTTACCTCAAGTATGCAGGAAAAGTCGGTGAACTGACTATCCCTCAGCTGGTAATCCCGTTCAAGGATATCTTCGTGACTGTGTTCCTTATCCTGGGCGTTCCCATTATCCTGGGTATGCTTTTTACTCACTTCTGGCCCAAGGCCTCCGAAAAGATCCAGAAACCCTTCTCCATCTTCTCGATAGTGGTGTTCATAGTGATGGTGCTCGGAATGTTCATCCCGAACTGGCAGCTCTTCATTAAGTACATAGTGTTCATTTTCTTCCTTGTACTTATCCACAACGCTTGCGCATTCGGTACAGGCTTCGGAGGAGCTACTCTTATGAAGCTCCCGAAGAAAGACAGAAGGTCAATTACTATCGAAGTGGGTATACAGAATTCCGGTCTCGGACTTACCCTTCTTCTCAATCCGGCTATTTTCAAGCCTGAGATCTGGGATAATCCCGCAACCGGAATTATGTACGGAGGTATGCTCTTCGTCACCGCATGGTGGGGAATCTGGCATATTATCTCCGGACTTACTCTTGCGAGTATCTTCAGGGGCAAAAAACTGCCTGAAGAAGCTTAATCAGGACGATACTCTCCGTGGAGGCCATCGGTAAGTTCCTTATCGGTGGCTTCTCTTACTGATACTACCGTACCGCTGAAGTTGAGGGTCTTGCCGGCCATAGGATGGTTGAAGTCCATCGAGACTGAATCTTCCTTGACCGCGGCCACAGTGCCCTGGACTACCTGTCCCTGCTGGTTGAGCATGGGGATGGTGCGGCCTACGACGAGCAGGTCGCGGCGCACTTCGCCGTTGTCCATGAACGCGCTGATGGGAATGTCGAATACATAAGCAGGATTGTAAACTCCGTAGCCTTCTTCAGGCGAAAGGGTGAATTTATAATCCTCTCCGGGCTCTTTGCCGGCGACTTCCTCTTCGAAGCGGGGAAGCAGCATACCGGTGCCGTGGATGTACTCGAGGGGTTTTTCGGCGGTGGCCTTGTCGGCGACCGCGCCGTCTACTACGAGGGTGTAGCTTAGAGCTACTACTCTGTTCTTTTCTACTTTCATTATCCGTTGAAATCTACATTTGTGAATGCTAATGTGGGAATAAGTTTGGCCATGCATGGTCTGGCATCATCGCCGGCGGCTATGAGGTTCTTCCATAGCTCGCGGAAATTGCCCGTGATGAGCATGCCGCTTACCGGGCTCACAATCTTACCGTTTTCGAAGCGGAAACCTTCAATACCGTAAGAGAAATCTCCAGTCGCAGAGTTGCAGTTTCCGCCGTTGAAACCGGTGACGAGGATTCCCTCGCCGCATTTCCTCAAAATCGCCTCACGGTCCGAAACTCCGCCGAAAGGCAGAAGGTGGGCGCGGGTGCAATCTTCGATCGTAGGGGCGATCTCCATCTTGCGGGAGATATATGTGTTGATGAAGTACTCTTTTACGACGCCATTTTCGATGACGGGCCCAGGGGCGGTAGCGACTCCCTCCGAGTCGAAGAGGCGCGAGCCAGACTGGCCCGCGATGTGGCAGTCGTCGATGATGGTTACAGATTCGCCGAAGACCTGCTGGCCTAGAGTTCCGTTCATAAAGGAGTTGCCCTGCTGCAGGGAATAGCCGCCGAGCGCGTTGAGGACAGGCGTAACCAACCTGGAGGCGACGTCGGTGTCTACGACCATGGTGTATTTCCCGCCGGGGAAGGGCTGAGAACCGATTTGCGCAGCCGCGCGAGCTACTGCTTTTCGGCCCACTTCGTCGGTGCGCAGTCCGTCGAGCCTGGGGGAGGACTCCCACCAGAAGCCGCTGTACTTTGAGCCGTCGGGGGCCTCGACCGTGACCTCGACTCCGTATTCGAACGAAGTCTCTTTGTGGCGGCAGAAAAGGCCGCCCGAATCGAGCGTGACTGCGTCGAATTCCGAGTCGCTGTACTCGCCCTCTTCGGAGATGAGCTTGTAGGCTGGCGTGTCGGGGATTCGGCCTGTTACCGCAGCCTGAAGGGCCATGGCGCTACGCTGATCCGCGCTAACCTTCGCGTACGCGGGGTCGTAGAGGCCGAGTTCGTCGCCGCTTCCGGCCTTGGTGCAGCAGCGCGCAGGGTCGGGCAGGTCGCGAAGCTGGTCGGTGGCCAGGATCCTGGTCATGTTCACGGCCTTCCTTACGAAGTCGCGCAGGCTCGCTTCGTCGAGCTGGTTGGTCGAGAAGGTGCCGAAGCGGCCGTCGACAAACAGGGTGAGCGAAAGCCCACGGTCCATGCAGTGCGAGACCTTGTCGATTTCGCCGTCGAGCGTGGAGAAAATATCGGAAACGCTTTTCGAGAGGCAGACCCTGCATTTTTGGGCGCCCTCCTGCGCGGCTATGTCCATGGCGAGGCGCGCGAGCTCCAGTTCGTAGTTCTCTATCATTGTCCGCCTCCTACCGTTAGATTATTGATGAGGACTGAGGGGATGCCGCAGCTCACCGGGGCGCTCTGCCCCTTGCCGCAGGTCCATCGGCCCGGGTCCACCTTCAGGTCGCCTGCTACCGCGACTATGTCGGAGAGCGCCTGGGGACCGTTTCCTATTATGTTGATGTCCTTTACGGGCATGGTCAGGCGGCCGTCTTCGATAAGGAAGCCGCTCTTCACGTAGAAGGTGAAGTCGCCTTCGCCTATCTTGACCTCGCCGTTGGCGAATTCGTCGACATAGATGCCGTTGCCTGCCATCTTGATGAGGTCTTCGACAGTCCCGTCTGCGCCGTTTTCCATGTAGGTCGAGCGCATGCGCGGGATGGGGTTGTAGCGGAACGATTCGCGGCGGCCGTTGCCCGTAGGGGCGACGCCATAGTAGTTCGCGCTGATGCGGTCATGGAGATAGGAGGTCAGGACTCCGTCCGTGACCATGTAGGTCTTTTGGCCGGGCACGCCCTCGTCGTCAAAGTTGCAACTGCCGCGGAAGAAGGGGAGAGTGCCGTCGTCGACTATGTTGATGCCCTTACGGCATATCTGCTGGCCTATTTTGCCGGCGAATATCGACTGGCCCTTGCGGTTGAAGTCGGCTTCGAAAGCATGGCCCATGGCTTCGTGGAGAAGTATTCCGGAGGCGCCGGCGCCCATCACGACGCTCATCTGGCCTCCGGCGGGACGCCGGGCTTCGAACATGGCGTCGATGCCAGCCGTCGCCTCGGTCGCGACTTCGTTGATGAGCTCGTCGGTAAAGAACTCGACTCCCATACGGAAACTGCGTGAGGCGCTCTTGGTCTGGACCGAGCCCTTGCTCTGGTAGACGACCTGCACGCTGAGACTTGCCATGGGCCTGAGGTCGGAGGTAAGTTCGTCCAGCGAGTTGTACATCAGGATTTCGCTGACCGAGTAGCCCAGAAGGGCGATTACCTTGGCGACACGGCTGTCTTTCGCGCGTATCAGGCTCTCGAGCTTATGCAGTCCCTCTACAAAATCTGCCGGGTTGCAGGTGCGCCAGTCGCGCTGCATAGGGTAGAAGTTTGGGATCTCTCCACTCGCTTGCTTCACCCCACCAATTTGCAATTGGCGGGGGCCCCGATTGCTTGGTCGAGATGACAATTTATTTGTCATTTCGAGCCCTTTCTTTGTCATTCCGAGCGAAGCGAAGGAATCTTTTCCCGCTATTGCTCCGGCGGCGCGGGCGGCCTCGAGGAGCGAGCGCATGTCGGTGGATTCGGAGTAGGCGTAGCCGGTTTTCTCGCCCTCGAGGACGCGGACGCCGCAGCCATAGTCGACCGTTAGACCGCCCGAACTTACTTCGCCGTCGCGAAGCATCAGGTTCGAGACCATGGTGCTCTCGAAGAAGAGATCACAGTAAGAGCCGCCGCTGCGCAGGGCCTCACTGGTCAGCTTCTCCAGATCCGTCTTCCGGATAGCAAACGTTTCTAATGGTCTTGTATCGCTCCTCATCTCTGATGAAAGTTTCTTGTTTGTTGCCCTCGGCCACTACCGTGAACGGGGTCTTGGAGTTGTCGGCCAATACCCAGCGGTCGCTAACGGGCGCATAGGTCTCGAAAAAGTATCTCAGACCCATTACATAGCGCCTGCGAACTGTGTCTTCAGGGATGTTGTGGCCGCCTGCCTCGACTCGCGCCTGAACTCTTTTGATTGCGAGTTCGGGAGTCTTCAGCCAGAAGTATAAAAGAGTAACAGTATAGCCCAAGCTCTTTGCTTCTTTAATGATGTTCAGAAGCGAACGGGTAGCGAGGGTAGTCTCAATACTGAAGTCTGCTCTTTTGCTTAGCAAATACCTGATTTTCAGGAGCATATAGCGGCTGGCCGATACCGACGCAGACGACGGGTCAAAGGGCGAAAGGCTCTTTGCGAACTCGTCGGAATTGACGAATTCGCGGCATTCGAGCATTTCCGGAAGCAGCGTATACGACGCCGTGGTCTTACCGGAACCGTTGCAACCCGACAATATGTATAGTCTAGGCATCTTTTCTCGTTACTCCGTATCCAAACAGCGCGAAATCGCCCTTTACTGGATCGTCGGGCCAAATCTCCCTGAACGCATCCGTTATCTGACGCGCCGTCACTATATCTTTCTGTTTTCTGTCTGTTAGTCCCAGCGCTGCCGCCTGAGTATACACATGCACATCCAGCGGAATGATGAGATCCGCCGCACTGGTATGCGTCCACAGTCCCAGATCGACCTTTCCGTCGTTTCTGACCATCCATCTGCGCATCATGTTGATCTTCTTGTTCGCCGCCCTCTTGTCCTCCTTCTGCCTGAAAATGGTAACTCTTATTTCCTCTGCGCTTAGTAACTCTAACGAGCGCACAGGGCGACCAGTGCCCCCAGAACCTGTGCTACCCTCGGCACCATAAGAGGGGGAACCGTGAACGGAGTGAACGGTGGGGTCGAGCGCAAGCGAGACGGTTCGGGGGGTACTGGTCGCCCTGGCCGAATAGAAATGATATAATCTATTACAGATGTGGGCGATTTCGGACCATTTGATGGTGCGATGCAGGCTCGTGTTGTCGTCGCGGTAGGAGTGGGCCATTATGTAGTTGTAAGGGCGCCATTCCATTTCGTCGAAGAGGCGGGTGCAGTCGCGCACGATCATGGCGCGGCGCCCCCAGGCCAGGTGTGCGGCGAAGATCGCCGCAATCTCGATATCCTGGAGTGCGGCGCCGCGCTGGAGAAACTCACGCGGGAATGCGATGGGATCCTCCTGGAAATAGACGGGGTCGTTGTAGGTCTCGGCCCAGTCTATGAGTTGCTGGCGAACTTCGGGCTTCATTCGGGTATGTTAATCAGGACTTCCTGCAGGTAGTCCCACATCTTTGCAACCGAAGGGATAAAGCAGCGCTCGTCGGGGGAGTGGGGGCTGAGGATGGTAGGTCCGCAGGAGACCATGTCCCAGTGGGGGTATGCTCCCGAGAGGATACCGCATTCGAGGCCGGCGTGAATAGCCATGACCTTGGGCTCCTGCCCGAACTTGCGCTCGTAGACTTCCTTCATGACCTTGAGGATTGCCGACTTCGGATTGGGTTTCCATCCGGAGTAGGCGCCCTCGAAGCTGGTTTTTGCGCCTGCGAGCTCGAAGACCGCGGCCAGTTTATCGGCCAGGGCCATCTTGGCGGTATCGACCGAGCTGCGAAGCAGGCTCTTAACGAAGAACTCGCCGCCGGCGACCTTGACCATGGCCATATTGGTAGAGGTCTCGCACAGGCCGGGCACGGACGCGCTCATGCGCTCCACGCCGTCGGGGCATGCGACTATCGCGTTGATTATGCGGGCAGTATCGGCCGCGCTGGCACACTCCTCGACGGGGGCTGCGGCAGGCTCGAAGACTATCGTCATGTCCGGATCAGTTTCGGCGTACTCGCTCTTGAGAACGGCAGCTATGCGCTCGATTGCGGCCTTGGCGCTTGCAAAGTCCTTAACGAGCAGTGTTCCGAAGCACTCGCGCGGGATTGCGTTGCGGAGGGTGCCACCCTCGAGGCTTGCGAGAAGCAGGTCTTCGGACTTGAGCGCTTCGAGCAAGATGCGCGCAGCGACTTTGTTGGCGTTGGCCCTGTAGAGGACGATGTCCATGCCCGAGTGTCCGCCCTGACAGCCCTTTACGGCGAAGTCGACGGCCTTGTAGCCGGCAGGCGCCTTAACAGGCTTGTAGCTTCCTTCGGAGGTTCCGTCCACGCCGCCCGCGCAGCCCACGTAGAGCTCGCCTTCGGTTTCGGAGTCGAGGTTGATGAGGATGTCGCCTTTGAGGATGCCCGGTTTGAGCAGGGCAGCGCCGGTCATGCCGGTCTCCTCGTCGTAGGTCGCCAGAATCTCGATGGGGCCGTGCTTGACGTCCTTGGATTCCGCTACCGAGAGGGCGAGTGCAAGGCCGAGGCCGTTGTCGGCGCCGAGGGTAGTGCCGAAGGTCTTGAGCCAGTCGCCGTCGACGCGCGTCTCGATAGGGTCTGTAAGGAAGTCGTGCTTGATGTCGGAGTTCTTCTGAGGGACCATGTCCATATGGCCCTGAAGGATGACGCCCTTGCGATTCTCGAATCCGGGGGTGGCGGGAACGCGCATTATGACGTTTCCGGTGTCGTCGGTGAAGGCCTCTACGTTGTGATCTTCAGCCCACTTAAGGAGATAGGCGCGTATCTTTTCCTCATGCTTTGAGGGACGGGGAATACGGGTAATTCCGTAGAAGTTGTTCCATACTATTGATGGAGTCAGGTCTTTGATAGTCATATCTTTTGGTTTTTATTCGTATACGGGATAGGTGGCTTCCTGGCCGAGCTGGTAGATAGGCATGCGCATGCTTGTGATTTCCTGAACGCCGTCTTTGAGGGTTACGGTGCAGACAGCCGGGATTCTGTATACCAGGTTCTGGTGAGAATTCTTCTTTCCACGTGAGTTGTCGGCCTGTACGTCGGGTACGGCTACAGGCTCGGCTTCGATGATGATCTCAAAGATGTCGGTGCTTGATTTAGTAGCGCGTACGGGGCCGCGTTCGGGATCCAGGGCAAAGGCCGCGAAGGACCCTTCGCGGTCGGGGATTATGTCGAACCATGCCTTGTTCTTTATTGTCTCGGAAGTGCCTTCGAAGAGGGGGAGCAGCTCGGCCTCGAGCCTGTTGAGCTCCTGAAGCGCGGCTCCGAGGGCCTCGCCTGAGTATGAGGCGTCAGTATCGCCTGTAATGATCTTGTAGCGCTGTTCGCGCAGTTCTTTAATGTCTTCGGCAGCGTCTGTCGCTTCCTGCAGAAGAGGATCTACAGGGGGAATTTCTACTATGATTGTGTCGTATATCGTGTTGCCGAGGGAGTCAAGTCCGGGTACTATCTGCTGTTCGTAGGTGGGCTCAAGAGGCTTTGGAGCCTCAGGTTTGGGCTCGGGCTTTCTGTAGTTGACGCTTCTGCCTTGATGTGTCGCTTTCGACTCTTCTGCTTCCTTGCCGGCAATCAGACCTTGATCAGTGAGGGCAAGCAGGGAAGGGAGAGCGTTGGAAGTCAGGTTCAGAGTGAAGCGTTTCGACTGGTCGGCTTCGACCCTGGGCTTAATCCTGAACTGAGTTATAGTGGTAACTACGGTATCACTCTGGGTTACTTCTATGCCGAGCAGTTCTTTTGCGTATTTGGCGTACTTGCCGGCATGGATGATTTCCTGAGTGTAGCCTACTTCGATGTTGATCGAGGTCTTAGGCAGTGCATAGGTTATTTCCTGCGCTTTCGCGGGGATTGCGGCGAGCAGGATTACGGCGGCGATGATGGTCTTTCTCATTGCGTGTCGGGTCTTATTTTCCATCTGCGGTGAGACCACAGGTAGTTTCCAGGGTCGGCGTAGATGTCTTCTTCTATGTATTTGTAGTATGTTTCGATGATTTGCTGTTCGGTGAGAGTCGATGCGTTTTCGGCTATAGGCTTGAATTCCAGAATGTAGTTCTTGCCTTTGGGACCTCTTACGATTGAGAGGTAGCAGATCGACATGTTCAGTTTGCGGGCGATGGCTGCCGCGGCCGTCATCGAGCGGGTTTTGCGGTGCATGAAGTCGACGATAGTGTAGGCTTTTGCACTGCCATAGGGCCACTGGTCGGTATTGATGAGCCAGAATAATTTGTCCTTGCGATGCTCTATGATGTGGCGAAGAATCGCTCTGGTCTCCACATAATTGGAGTAATCCGGACCAAGCGGTCTGGTTCGAGATTCTCTGAGGATGTCGTCCCAGACAGGATCCGTGAGCCTTTTATAAACGTTGGCCGTGTTCTGGGCATTGAAGCAAGGCTGGTGCCCTCCGTAGTCGAAGTAGGGGAATCCACCGAGAATTTCCCAGTTGCCGCAGTGGGCAGACAGGACGATGGTACCGTCGGACTTTGCTTGGAGTTCTTCGAGGAATTCCGGATTGTTGACCTTTGCTATTCCGGAGCGGCGTATGCGCTTAGGAGTGCAGCCGCTGAACCAAATGGTTTCGGTGATAATCTGAGCGAAATGCAGGTAGAAGTCCTTGAAGATTTTTCTGCGCTCCTTGGGCGATTTCTCCGGGAAGGCTTTGTCTATGTTTTCTCTGACGACCTTTACTCGGTAGCGCACAACGCATCGAGCTAACCACCCCAGAATGTGTGCATTGAAACGATGCACGCTTAGAGGCAGCCATGAGAACAGGCGCAGGAAAGCCTTTATGAGAAAACGCTTCATCTCCCAAATTTAACAATTTATTAGTAAATTTGCCTACTCGTAGACAATTCAAATAATAGTTAGATATGTTTAAGAATCAACCGAAAGGTTTGTTTGCCCTGGCTCTCGCCAACACCGGCGAGCGCTTCGGCTACTACACTATGATCGCCGTCTTCGCGCTGTTTTTGCGCGCGAACTTCGGCCTCGAGGCCGGAACTGCCGGCTTCATTTACAGCACGTTCCTTATGCTGGTTTATTTCTTCCCGCTCATCGGAGGTATTCTGGCAGATAAGTTCGGATTCGGAAAGATGGTTACAACCGGTATCTTCGTTATGTTCGCCGGTTATCTGTTGCTGTCTGTTCCCCTTGGAAGCGGTAATGTGGCTCTTGTGGCCATGCTTGCCGCTCTTCTTCTGATCGGCTTCGGAACGGGTCTGTTCAAGGGTAACCTGCAGGTGATGGTGGGAGATCTCTACAACGATCCTCTCTATGCGGCAAAGCGCGATTCCGGCTTCTCGCTGTTCTATATGGCTATCAACCTTGGCGCTCTCTTTGCTCCTACGGCTGCTATCAAGATTCGCGAGTGGGCTATAACCCTCGGCTTCGACGGAAATGCCGCATACCATTTCTCGTTCGCGGTCGCTTGCGTCTCCCTGATTGTTTCTATCGGTATTTACTACGCTTTCCGCAGCTGGTTCAAGCATGTTGAAGGTGGCCACGCCAAGGGAGAGAAGGCCCAGGTGGTTGACACTCTTACTCCTGAGCAGACGAAGAAGCGCATGGTGGCCCTCTTCCTGGTGTTCGCCGTGGTTATCTTCTTCTGGATGAGCTTCCATCAGAATGGTCTTACCCTCACTTACTTTGCAAACGAGTTTACCGAGCGCAGTGCTTCCGGCCTCGCTTCCATGCCTTTCAACGTATGGAATCTGGTTGCTGTGATCATTATCGTCTATGCGCTGTTCTCCATCTTCGATAAGGAGGCTTCGAAACGCGGTAAATGGATTGGTGTCGCGGTAGTCGCTCTGGCATGCGCATATCTTGTATGGCAGTATGAGCGCCTTACTGGTTCTGTTGAGATCAGCGCCCCTATCTTCCAGCACTTCAACCCGTTCTATGTGGTAGCCCTTACCCCTGTGTCGATGGCTATCTTCGGCGCCCTCGCATCTAAAGGCAAGGAGCCTTCCGCTCCCCGCAAGATCGCTTACGGTATGCTTGTCGCCGCTATCGCCTTCGGACTTATGGTATTCGCTTCTATTGGTCTGAATACCCCCGATGTCCAGGCCGCAGCCCGCGAAGCCGGTATGCCTGAGACCCTGGTTTCTCCTTACTGGCTTATAACCGTTTACCTGGTTTTGACTTTCGGCGAGCTTCTGTTGAGCCCGATGGGAATTTCCTTCGTCTCGAAGGTCGCTCCTCCCAAATACAAGGGTATGATGATGGGTATGTGGTTCGTCGCGACCGCCCTCGGCAACTTCCTCGTTCAGGTTGGCGGACACCTCTGGGGATCGATTCCTCTCTGGGTCGTCTGGACTGTCTTCCTCGGCGTCTGCGTCGTCTCCGCGATCTTCATGTTCGCGATGATGAAAAAGCTCGAAGCCGCCACAGCGGAGTAGCCTTTTTTCCTCGATTTTTGGACTTCTCCCCCCTCTTTTACGGGGAGAAGTCCAAATTTTTTGTATTTTAGCTTCAGTTATTAACCTATAATAGTTCTTTTACTATGAATCACAAGCTTCGTCCTTTTACGGCTCGTGCCGTGCAGCACATTTATCAGAAATCCATTGATGGTGGCGTCGTGTTCTACAACGTTGTCGACAGAATAGTGTTCTGCTCAGTAGTGTGCGTGATGGCTGAACGCTATGGGATTACTATCCTTATGTCAGCCATTATGTTCACCCATCTGCATCATTCTCTCATTGCAAATATGAAGAGTAAGATGTCGAAATTTATGCAGGATGCGACATCTGTATATGCAAGATTGCATAATTGCCATTACGGGAGGAAGGGCTCTTTATTCCACGATACTTTTGGAAGCGCGGCCAAAACCAGTGAGAAGAAAATCAGGGAAAACCTTGCTTATGTCGCTAATAACCACGTTGAAAAAGGGCTCTGTAAGCATGCTGTTGATGAAAGGTGGACTTTCCTTCCATATTACAGAAATGGATTTCCTTTTTCAGAACCGATTACTCTTGAGAAAGCCTCTCAACAACTCACTTACGCCATGCGATTTGTCGCAAGAAGGCGTAAGCAAAAGAAATATCTAAAGTATTCCGATTGGTATAGTATTACCATTGGGCTGAATCACGTGGAAATAGAACAACTAATAGATTATACTATTTCTACGTATTTATATGTCGATTTCGACAAGGCTATTGAGTTTTATGGAGATTTTGAAACAATGGTCTCAGCGTTTGATTCTGTCGTCGGTGCCGAACACGATATTAAAGAGGAGTATTATCGATTCTCCGACCAAGAATATGTAAGGATAGGAAAGATACTAAAAGAAAAGGGCTGGTCTCCGCGAAAGATATATGAGGCCAGCCGGGATGAAAAAGTCAAGATGGCAAATGTACTTATGAATCGTTACCAGATTGATGGTCTAGCCTTACGAAAGTATATGCATCTATAATTTTTTTGGACTTCTCCCCGTAAAAGAGGGGGGAGAAGTCCAAAAATGGGACTATTTGTAGACATCCTTCTGGGTGAGCTCGACGATCTTGCCGAACTCGGCGATCTTGTCCATGGGGAGTTTGGCTTTGTCGCCAACGATAATCAGACACTTGTTGGAAGTTTTGACTACTTCGTCATAGTAAGCCTTCATGCTCTCCAGCGAAACCGCAGAAAGGTTGTCCAGGATAGCCTTGTTAGGATCTTCGGTATAACCCTTGATTCCAAGATTATGTATTGAAGAAGCCACTCCACGGAAGGTCGGATAGCTGTTGTTGGCCTCGGAAACAATAGACTGAACCGAGGCGGTGAATGTTGACTCCTTCAAAGGCATAGAATTCAGCAGCGAATCAACCAATTCGAGGGCGGCGAGGCTCTTGTCAGCCTGGGTGCCGAGCGAAGTGACAAACAGTGCATTCTTATCCTTCTCGACGGGGAGAGGGCGATTGATGTATCCGTGGGCGGAATAGGCCATTGCGCGGAACTCGCGAACTTCCTGGAACATAATCGAATACATTCCTCCTCCGACATATTCGCCGAGCACTTCAAGCATAGTAGCCTGCAAATCATCGGCGGGAGCGGCAGGCGTCTGATAGGTCATAATCTGGGCCTGACGCGAACCGGGCAGATTATAGAAGAATACTGTGGGCTCGTCATAAACCATGTACGGCAAATAATCACGATCGGTAGATTCGACCACACGTGACAGATCCAACTCAGCAGTGAGAATTTCAGCAACCTGATCAATAGGCAGAGTTCCGCAGTAGAATATTGCGCACTCCTTGTCGAGCAGCTCGTCGAACTTTTCAAGTAAGCCTTGTGCGCCGACTTTTCCGAGTTCCTTGGCATTAAGAGCAACAAGCTTAGGAGCATTCTCGCCGTAGATTACGCGCTGGGAAGTAGCCTGCATGATGTTGGAAGTACCTCCTGTCAGGAAGGTCTTCTTCTCCAGGTCAATGCCTTTCTTGATCTCATTGAAGCTCTCCTTATCGGCTTTTGCATGGTCTTCGAAGTGCCTCAATAACTTAACCGATGGGGCGAAACGGCTGTCGAAGCCGGTCATGCTCAGGTTGAAGCGGTGATTATCGCTGCCTACCGAGAAGCTGGTTCCAAGGTTTTGCCATGCCTTCGAAAGTTGCTGGATGCTCAAAGAATCGGTCCCTATGGTGTTGAGGAACTCTGCGACATGGGGGATAAGCGGGTCTTCGTTGAAGCCTTCGTCGACCTGAATGCTAAGGCTGAAGAGGTCGTTGACCTCGTTCTGCTTATAGTATAGCGTAACCAGCTCGCCGAGCTTGCACTTCTGGACGTCGCCCTCGAAGTCGAGCAGACGTGGCTCCTTGTCGCCGACAGGCATCTCTTCGAGGCGCTTGGCGTATTCCGATTTCTGGCCTGCGTGCTTGGGGACGATCGGGTCGAACTTGGGCGCCGCGACCTTGTCCTTCGGGTAGGTGCCGTTGACCTTTTCGAAGCGGATATAATCGCCCCCGAAGTACTTGTTCGCCACGCGGATAACGTCCTCGCGGGTGATGCTCTTAATGGACTCCACTTCCGCGAGATAGTCGGCCCACGAACGGTTCTGCGCCATGACATCGATCATGAGGTCGGAACGCCCGCCTATGGTCTCGAGCTGCTTCATCTCGGCGCGGGCGGCATCCAGTTTCAGGGCCTCCAGGTCTGCGTCGGAGAACTTGCCGGCCTTGATCTTCTCGACCTGCTCACGGCAGAGCTTCTCGGCCTTCGAGAGCGAGCCGAACGGGATGGACGGGACGATCATGTAGCCGACTATGCCCATCTCGCCGAACATCGGGACACGCGAGGCCGCGGCCATGAGCACTTTATGGTTAGTCGCGAGCGAATCGAGCAGGCCGGAGGAGAAGCTGTTGGTCAGCAGGGCCGTGGCCATGTCGAGCGCACGGGCGTCCGGGTCGCCGTCCTTCGGGCCGTTGAAACCGTAGATCGCTATCTTGATGAGCGGGATCTCGGCCTTGATCTTGTAGTCGCGGGCGCCATGGATATTGGGCATGGCCACGGGCTCCTTTACCGCGGGCTCACCGGCAGGGATACGGCCGAACGTGCTCTCGAGAAGCGGCTGGATCGTCGCGGCGTCGATGTCGCCGGACAGAATCAGGCCCATGTTATTGCCCACATAGTACTTATGGAAAAAGTCCATCATCTCGCCCAGGCGCGGGTTCTTCAGGTTCTCGGTGCTGCCGATGATCTCGAACGAGTAGGGGTTGCCGTCGGAGAAGATGCGTATCATCTCCATGAGCGGGGCCTCCATGGTGTTGTCGGCTGCACGGTTCTTCTCCTCGTAGACCGTCTCAAGCTCGCCCTGGAAGAGGCGGAAGACCGGGTTAATCATGCGGTGGCTGTTGAGTTCGCACCACTGAGCAATGTACTGCGGGGAGAAGGTGTTGAAATAATAGGTATAGTCGTATGAGGTCGCAGCATTGAGGCCGGTGCCGCCGAAGCGGGCGGTCAGGAGGTCGAACTCGTTCGGGATGGCGTAGTCGGCCGCCTTGATGCTGAGGCGGTTGATTTCCGTCTGGATTGCGAGTCTGAGGCTGTCGTCTTTGGTCTCGGCTAACTGATTATAGCACACGGCAATAGAGTCAAGCCAAACCTTCTCGGCCTCATAGTCTACAGTTCCCATTTCTGTCGTTCCCTTGAAGAGGAGATGCTCCAGATAGTGGGCAAGGCCGGTATCGGGACTGTCCTTGCCGCCGGCCTTCACGACTACAGCGCCGAAGACCTTCGGCTGCGAGGCGTCCTGGTTGAGCCAGACCTGCATACCGTTGGAGAGTGTGATTTCCTGTACATCAAGGGGATTGTTCTGTGCGTTGAGGCTAAGGCTCGCCAGCAACGCAGCTGCGATTACAATTATTCTCTTCATAACACTACTATGGTTGTAATTTGTTATAAAAGTACGAAAAATTTCGACTTCTCCCCGTAAAAAAGGGGGGGAGAAGTCCAAAAATGCGGAGCGTTGGGTTAAAACTCTACGGTGACCGTGTGCTCGCCGGGCTGATAGGGGATGAAGGTGCCGTCGGCGGGGCCATGGCCGGTGCGCTTCAGGACGATATCGTAGACAGCGTCACGGAAGACCTTGCGGACCCGGACCTCGCGAATCGACGCGGGTAGGCAGGGCTTGACCCGCAGCCCGTCGTATTCGGGCTTTATTCCGAGTATCCACTGGGTGGCGGTGTACCAGTTCCAGGCGGCGGTGCCGGTGAGCCAGCTGTTTTTGCCCTCGCCCGGCAGCGCGGCGTCCTTGCCGGCTACCATCTGGCAGTACACGTACGGCTCGACCTTACGGCGTTCCTGGTCCACGACAAAGGCGGGGCAAATCTTCCGGTAGTGGTCCCACGCATCCTCCGCGCGGCCGGCTACTACCTCGCCGATAATGACCCACGGGTTATTGTGGCAGAAGATGCCGGCGTTTTCCTTGTAGCCGGCCGGGTAGGTCGAGATCTCGCCGTACTCGATATAATAGCGAGTGAACGCGGGGTTATTCAAAACGAGGCCATATTCGCAGTCGAGCATCTCTTTCGCGCTGTCCAGGGCCATGGCGCACATCCCTTTTTCAGCGCCTATGCCGGCCATGGTGCACCATCCCTGACTCTCGATGAAGATCTTGCCCTCTTCGCACTCGTCGCTGCCGACCTTACCGCCATGGAAATCGTAGGCGCGAAGGAACCAACGGCCGTCCCAGCCGAACTGCTCGACCGCCGCGACCATAGCGTCGACCTGCGAACGAACATGCTCGGATGAAAGGCCCAGGCGTTCGAGCAGTTCGGCGTACTGCCGGCCGCAGAACACGAACTGGCCTGCGATCATAAGTGATTCTGCCTTGCTGCCTTCGGAGTTGTTTTCGGTGGTCTGGAATGACTCGTTCGGGTCGCTCGAGAAGCAGTTGAGGTTGAGGCAGTCGTTCCAGTCGGCGCGGCCGATAAGCGGCAGACCGTGGGGGCCGAGCCTCGAAGCGACATGGTCAAAGGAGATGCGAAGGTGCTCGAGCAGAGTCTTTTCGCTGCCGGGCTTGTTGTCGAACGGGACCATTTCGTCCAGAATACTGAAATCGCCCGTCTCCTTGATGTATGCGACCGTGCCGAAAATGAGCCACAGCGGATCGTCGCCGAAACCGCCGCCTATGTCGTTGTTGCCCCGCTTGGTTAGCGGCTGATACTGGTGGTAGCAGCCTCCGTCGGGGAACTGGGTCGCTGCGATATCGAGTATGCGCTCGCGGGCGCGGGCCGGAATCTGATGGACAAAGCCGACGAGATCCTGGTTGGAGTCGCGGAAGCCCATTCCACGGCCGATGCCGCTCTCGAAGAACGAGGCGCTTCGCGAGAAGCAGAAGGTAATCATGCACTGGTACTGGTTCCAGATATTGACCATGCGGTCGAGTTCGGGCGAATCGGACTGAATGGAGAAACGTCCGAGGATGTTGTCCCAGTAACGGCCTAGTTCTGCAAACGCATCGGCGACCTTTGCAGGGGAGTCAAATGCGGCAATCAGTTCATGGGTGCGTTTCTTATTGATAGTCGGACTCCAGACGGTACGGGGAGCCTTCAAATCGAACTTCTCGTCTTCAGGATTCTCGATATAGCCTATCATAAAGGTGCGCTCGGCAGTCTCGCCGGGTTCCAGTACGATATCCAGTTCAAAAGCAGCAATCGGACTCCAACCGTGGGCGACAGATTTGCGGCATTTGCCTTCTGTAACCGCTTCGGGGGCATCAAGACCGTTATACAGGCCTACGAACGATTCGCGGTCGGTATCATAAGACGCCTTGGGATCGGAGCAATAGTAGAACGCATAATGGTTTCTGCGCTCCTTGTATTCGGTCTTGTGATACAATACACCAGGCTCAATCTCAACTTCACCGGTGGAGAGATTCCTCTGGAAGTTCTCACCGTCGGTCTGGCCATTCCACAGACACCATTCGGTGTAGGCGAACAGTTTGAATGAACGCTTAACGGAGCTGTTATTTTTCAGAGTAACTTGCTGAATTTCGCAGTTTTTGCCCACAGGTACGAAGAACAGCTCGCTGACGCTGAGTCCGTCTTTCTCGCCGGTTATGCGGGTATAGCCCATGCCGTGGCGGCACTCGTAAAAATCGAGCGCAGTTTTGCAGGGCTTCCATCCCGGACTCCAAACTTCTGAACCCTCCTTTACATAGAAGTACCTTCCGACGCTGTCCATCGGGACATCGTTGTAGCGGTAACGGGTGATGCGGCGGAATTTGGCGTCGCGGTAGAAGCAATAACCGCCCGCGGTGTTCGAAATCAGCGAGAAGAAGCCGTCCGTGCCCAGATAATTGATCCATGGCCACGGAGTGGCGGGAGATGTTATCACATACTCCCTTGCAGCGTCATCGAAATGACCGAATTGTTTCATTATATAATAATGCTAATGATAATCAGGCATCTGTAGCGGGGCCCATTTTCCCGGACTAGGGTCGCCGTTTGACGCGAAGCGTTTCCAGGCGATAGGGCCCAGGTACAGATGCCTGATTATTATTCCTTAATCCATTTTTTAACTAGTTGTCCCCACGGTTTAATCACTTCATCGCTCCATGGCCCTTCAGATGAAGCCTCCTTGGTGAACATCGAGCAGGTCTCGACCTTGTCGGAGATGCTCCAGGCCATCATGGTGATGCCATTAGCGTCTGCCCAGTCGCTGTATTTCTGCCACTCTTCGAGGTCCATGGGACCGTCGCCGCTGGCCTCACATGCAGCGCATTCGCTCACGAAAATCGGGATGCCGGCTGCAAGAGCCAGGTCGCACGCATCGCGAAGATGCTTATGGGTCGCGGCGTAGAAGTGCATTGTGTACATCAAATTAGAGTATCCCTCGATGGGAGATGCGGCAGGCAGGTCGACTCTCTGGTCCCAACTCGGGCAGCCCATGAGGATGAGCGGCTCGGAGGGGTCGATCTCCGTGATGACTTTAATCAACTCGGTAGCATATGATTTTAACTCAAGCCAGTAAGCCATCATAGCGTCAGGGTCGCCCAGATCCTCGTAAGGATTCTCACGCCACTCTTCGAAAGAGAAGCACACAGGCTCGTTGAACAACTCGTAAATCACATTAGGGACACCCTTGTAACGAGTTGCGACGGCGGTAAAGAATTCCTTGGCTGCATCTAAATGGAGCGTATGCGAATGCCAGTCTACTATCACATAGCAGCCATTCTTAATCGCTCCGTCGACTACTGCGTAAAGCTTCTCAAGGGCGAATTCGGGGGCTCCAATATATCCGGAAGGAATACCGGGATTGTCGGCCAGGGCATGGTCGTCGGAGCCAATCGCGGCTCGGAAAATCATACATCCCGTATCTTCATGCAGTTGCTTTACAGCCGCTTTATTGTAGAAGCGCGGCCAGATGTTGTGCCAGCCGAAACTGATGCCATGGAAGGCGACGGGTTTGCCGTCGGCCGTGAGCTGAGTACCCTCTACCTTAAGCGGTGCGACCGCCGGAGTCTTGCAGCAGCCAACGCCCATAACTACCATCAATGCAAACAATAACTTTCTCATTTCTGAATAGGGTAGAGCTTAAGGAGCAGCAGTATAAGCAGCGCAATCGCGGCCGGGAAGAGCGAGAACAGCGACCATATCATAGTCTGGACCGAGCCCTCGTTGAGGATAGTCACAACGGTATCGCCGGTGGCAGGGTCAGTGTTGGAGATGAAGCCTGCAAGGCCAAGGAGCATGGCGACCAGCGCGCCCGAAATGGCGGAGCCGAACTTCTGGGCCATGGTCCCGGACGAGAAAATCAGGCCGGTCGAGGACGTGCCGTTCTTTTCGGTGGCATAGTCGGCCACATCGGCATACATCGACCAAAGCAGCGGGGAATAGAAGCCGATGCCGATGGAGGTGATAATTACATTGGCCACCATTACCCAAATCCAAGCCGGGTTCATGGGAATGAAGAAGAAAAGGATCGAGGAAACGGCGCAGATAATGGCTGCCCAGGCAAAGGCCTTCTTCTTCGAACCGACCTTCTTGGTGAACCAGGGACACAAGCCTCCGAAAACCATGCAGGTGGCCTCACCGAACATCATGAACACGGTATAGTTGATCACCAGGCCCATGACGGTCACATCGCCATGCAGGCAGTACTCCATCAGGTAAGCGGCTACAGCGTAGCGGAAGCCATTGAAGAAGTTGGTGCAGATTCCGATGAGCGTCAGGTAAATCCATGGCTTATTGCGGAACAGGTCGGCAAAAGGCTTGAACGAGAATTTCTCCGCGCGTATGGGCTTCAGCCTCTCTCTGGTAAGCAGGCCGCAGGCAAGGGTTCCAAGGGCCGCAACAGCTCCGAGAATAACGCCCAGGACTGCGTACTGATGCTTGGGCTCGCCGCCTACCAACCTCTGAAGATAGGGGAAGGAGAAGAGCATGATAAAGCCCATGGCATAGGCGCCTACCATACGGAACGATGAGAACTGGTTCTTCTCGTTGTCATCGTCGGTCATCACGCCCAGCAGCGACCCGTAAGGCACGTTGACGGCGGTGTACACCACCATCATCAGCAGATAGAGCGTATAAGCGTAGACGCGCTTGCCGGCAGGCCCGAAATCCGGGGTGTAGAGCAGCATGGCGAACACCAGGCCCAGCGGAATGGCTCCGAAGATGAGCCATGGACGATAGGTGCCCCAGCGCGACTGGGTGCGGTCTGCGATGGCGCCCATCATGGGGTCAGTGATTACGTCGAACAAACGGGCTACCAGCATCAGAGCGGCAGCGTCGGCTACCGTAAGACCGAAGACGTTAGTAAAGAAGAAGGGAAAAGCGATGGACATCACCTTCCAGGTTATACCGCCGGCAGCGGCATCGCCAAGAGCGTATCCAATTTTCTCTGAGAGTTTGGCCATAGTTATGCTTATTTATTATTCTTGTCAATCAGTCTGTTGATTCGCTCGACCGTCAGGCCGGTGCGGCCACCGTCGGGCTCGGTATGGAGGCAGTAGTCCACCAGCCTGTCTACAGTCGAGGTGGCTACATGCATACGGGTATCGGACGAGGCGTAGTAGATGAACACCTTCCCGTCGGGATCCTCTATCCAGCCGCTGGAGAATGCGACGTTCATTACGTCGCCTACGAGTTCGTCGCCCTCGGGGGCGATGAAAAAGCCAGAAGGCTGAGCGATCAGTTTCGAAGGGTCGTCCAGGGCGGTCATGTACATATACAGCACGTAGCGAAGGCCGCTCGCGCAGCCGCGTACGCCATGGGCAAGGTGGAGCCAACCCTTCGCCGTCTTGATCGGAGCCGGGCCCTCGCCGTTCTTGACTTCGTAGACGGTGTGGTACTTGCGCGCGCTGATTATCTTCTCCTCGCGGACCTCGGCGTTGGTGATGTCGTCTACCAGCGCCCAGCCGATTCCGCCGCCGCTACCTGCATCGATGAAACCGTCCTGCGGGCGGGTGTAGAGGGCGTACTTGCCGTCGACGAACTCCGGGTGCAGGCAGACGTTGCGCTGCTGCGAGCGGGACTTCAGGTCGGGCAGGCGCTCCCAGTTCACGAGGTCATGGGTACGCGCGATCCCGCACGCGGCCGTAGCGGCTGAGAGGTCGCCCTCGAGATCATGGTCCTTGCGCTCCACGCAGAACAGGCCGTAGATCCAGCCGTCTTCATGGCGCGTCAGGCGCATGTCGTAGACATTGGTCGCTGGCTCTCCGTACTCGGGCATGGTTATCGGGCGGGGCCAGAAGCGGAAGTTGTCGATTCCGTTGGGGCTCTCGGCTACCGCGAAGAAGGACTTGCGGTCGTCGGCCTCTACGCGGACTACCAATACATATTTGTCGCCCCACTTGATCGCTCCGCTATTGAATGCGGCGTGGATGCCGATGCGCTCCATCAGGAAGGGGTTCGTCTCGGGATTGAGGTCGTAGCGCCACTCCAGCGGGGCATGGGCGGCAGTGAGAACAGGATTCTCATATCTTTCATACACGCCGTTCACATAGACGGTGTGGTTCTTTTTCGACAGCAGTTCTTCGTGTTCTTTGCGAAGAAGGTTTAGTTTCAGTTTCCAGTTCATTTTATTCCGTTCAGAAGAAGGATGTTGTTTTCGTTAATCCATTTGCAGAAGTCCTGCTCGGTGGGACCGCCGGGGAAGGGAGCGTAGAAGTGGACGTCCCTGCGGTCGGGCTCGCTGGTGTTGCGCCATGTAAGAAGGTATGCGATGGGGAAGCCCTTGATCGAGGGCGCGAGCACCTCGGTCCACCACGTAGGCCAGGTCAGGCCTTCGTAGCCGGTCTCCGTCAGGGCCAGTATCTTGCCGTGCTCCTTGGCGAACTGCTCGAGAGAAGCGAGCAGCAGGGGCATATTCTCCATATAGTAGGGCAGGGCGGTCTCCTGGGGCATCCATGTTGGGCAGTACATGTCCAGACCGACTATGTCGACATACTTGTCGCCGGGATAGCGCTGGGGCCAGTCCTCGAAGAAGTCGACTCCGTTGGGGGAGATGGCCCAGAGAAGGTTCTTAAGGCCGCGCTCGCGTACCATATAGTCATAGGTCATGACCCAGAAGTCGTTGAATTCCTGGGCGCTGCAGAAATCCCAGCCCCACCAGAACCAGCTTCCGGTGTGTTCGTGCCAGGGGCGCCAGATGATAGGTATAGGTTTTCCGTCCGGGGTTTTTATGCTCTCGAGGAAGTCGCCGATGCGGCCCATGCGCTCCATCCACATGTCGTGGAGATCTCCTCCAGGAAGCAATTTTGCGACTACGTCTCCGCCGGTAAGATCCCATGCATCACCGCCTGTAACCGGATTGTTGGGATGCCAGCTTATTGTAACTATACCCCCGCGCAGATAGTGTTTCACGGCCGCTTCGCGGGTAAGGTCGATATCGTTGCCGTCGAGGTTTCTCTGAGCTCCGAGTTCGAAGTCTCCGAGTTCAAGGCCTAGGATAGCAGGGTAGTCACCGGTGACGAACTTGACGTCGGAGCGCTCCATTGTATGATCGTCTTCTAGTGTCGCGTTCCATGTGTGGCCGTAAAGCAGGTCGTCCTGGTGGCCGTAAAGGACCTTGCCTTCTGCGACTGCTTTCTTCAGGGTCGCGAGGACTTGATCGGTCGGATGTGTGCAGGCTACGCTCATAAGCAATGCTGCGAGTATGGTTAGTTTCTTCATATTACTTGTAAGCTTTGAGTATTCCGTCTTTGGTCAGGGGCATGGTCCAGGCCAGTGCACTGCGGTCGGCTCCGTCAGAGAGGCCCATCCACCAGAAAGCGGCTACGCTGGATTCTTTTGCCTTTTGGGAAAAGTAGGTTGCGAAGCGTACGTTGTTCTCGCTGTCTTCGCCCGTGCCTCCTCCCCATTCTCCTATGATTACAGGAACGCCAAGGCGGCCGATGAGATGCTCTCCAATATTCGAGAACAGTCGGTCTATGTCTGACTTTTGCGTGTCAAATTTCTCTGCGTCCCAGTAACTGTGGATTTGGACGGCGATGTGACCTGGTTCTTCGGGTATCTCTATCGCTTTTATGGGATCTATGAGGTGGGAGTTCCAGGTCCCGTCGCCGCTGCAGGCTCCATAGGTGTTGACTATAAGGTTGCGCTTTGCGTTGTTGCCTCCCGTGGCTCGAACCGTGGTCGTAAAGAGCTCAGCGTAACGGTTGATACCCGAATATGCAGACCTGGCGACATCTGCGTCATAGCTGCCGGGAGCGGCAAAGGATGCGAAGCACCATGAGTCAAGGGGATCAAGCATCTCGTTGTATGATTCGAACAGTAGGTGTTCACCGTAATCCTTGAAGGTGTTGGCAATCTGCTGCCAAAGTGATTCATAACGGTCCTTGGCTGCCTCGAAATCCGCGTCGCTTGCAACCAGCCAGGCTGTGGGGGCTGCTCCGGTGTCGTGGTGGACATTCAGTATGCAGTACAGCCCTTCGTCTATGACGTAGTCAACTACCTCTTTTACGCGGGCCATCCATGCAGGATCGACGTCATTGCCGGTCCAGGTCGACATGTCCCAATGCTTCCCATTGACGGTAACCGTCCCGATATGGGGGTACCATGTAACTGGCACGCGAATGGCGCCAAATCCGGCATCCTTGAACATATGGATCAACGCGCGCGTAGTCACTGGTTGGCCCCATGCGGTTTCGTAATCCGATGTCCTGCGCTGGCTGTAGGCCTCTATCCACATATTGTCGATATCGCCACTATTGGAATCGAGGGTGTTTCCCAGATTCCAACCTGCGCCCATGTTCCTCACGGCGGATGAGGCGCTCTCCCAACCGTCTTCAGGAGAGGGGGAGTCGGGAATACCGGGTTGGCTTATGGTAAAGATTTGATCCTCCAGGCCATTCGCAGTTATTCTGAGTTTCGCCTCGCGGGTTTCATGAGTGTTGTTTGCGCTCACCTGGAAGGAGAAGGTAATCTTGTAATGGTTGAAGGTTCCGTCTGTGAATTTGATCCAGTCGGGGACTCCGCCCACCTTGGGGCGCGCCGGGGAAGTCACTGTAAGGTATAGTGTCTCTCCGCTTTGTGATGCCTCAAGTGTAGATGCGCTCAAAGTCATATTCTCAGGCACCGGATCCGGGGTGGGGTCCGGAGTCTCAGGCGTGCAGGCGACAGCCAGCAGCGCGGCAAGACATATGACTTCGCGAAGTTTCATTTACAGTGCGGGTGCGGAATCGTATACGCTCTGAAGGGTATAATTGGGATCGGTGGAGTTCCATGCGCGCATCATTGCAGATACGGCTTCCTCGGAATAGTCTATATACTGGCCTGTTGCATGGTCGATGTATGCATGGTGTTCCTGGCCGGCACCTTTGTTGCCATTGTCCCAGAGGAAACTGGATATGCCGTACACCCGGGCACATTTGACAAAGTATTCCAGAAAATACAGGAAACTGGCCCATGCCTTGGCGTCGCTCTTCGATCTGAATGAGCAGCCGAACTCGCCCATATAGATAGGGATGTCCTTGGCGATGTAGTTGGTGTAAATGCTGTTGAACAAAGTCTGGATCTGCTCCTCTCCCTTCGGGAAGGACTTTCCTGTATGGCCCCAGTCGGGAAGTTGTTTCTCTCCGATAGTGTAGTCGTAAGGGTCGTAGCAGTGGAAGGCGAGCATGGTCTTATTAGCCGGATCGTTGGGCACGGTCAGATACTCAAGATATAGAGCACTGGCGGCGTATCCGGGAACGCCAAGCCATCTGGTGGAGTTGTTGCCTCCAGTAGCACGTACGGCGTCGACAAATACCTGATTCCACTCATTGATAATAGCGCACTTCTTCTGGGTATTTGAATATGTCTGCCATTCTGTTCCGTAGATAAGTTCGTTGAAAGATTCGAGCATCAGGAAATCGCCTTTGTCCTTGAATTTGTTCGCAATCTGAGTCCAGACCGCAGCAATCTCCTGTTTAATCTGGGTGTTTGTATCTTCACTGTTAACTGCTCCCGCGAGATTCTGCCAATGGCCTTCGCCATGGTCTTCGTCGTGGTGGGTGTTGATGATTACAAACAGGCCTGCTTTCTCGGCATATCCGACCACTTCGTAGACACGGTTGAGCCATGTTTCGTCGAGTTTGTAGTCGGGAGCATCACCTATATGGCCCAGCCAGGTAACGGGGATGCGGACACTGGTAAAGCCGGCCGCCTTGACTCCGGCAAAAGTTGCCTCGGTTGCGGGCTTGCCGCCCCAGGCCGTTTCGCTGGCAACGCCGTTAGAGTAAGCGTCGAAATGGTTGCCCATATTCCAGCCGAGCCCCAGTTCCATATTGCGCGCCACTGCATTGTTATTGGGCAGTACCGGGTCCTTGATTACTTCCTTGGCCGGTTGAGTTACCTTGAGGGTGACATCGTTTGCGCCCGTAGCGCTGACGGTGATATCAGCTTCGCGCGCTTCGTCTTTGTCATTGGCCGCTACCACCAGCGTAAAGGTGATTTTATAATCCTTAAAAGTGCCGTCCTTCTTGGTAATCCAGGTAGGAAGCTCGAATTTGGGACGTGCCGGAGCTTTGATGGTGAGTTCATAGGATCCGCCTGCAGCTGCCGCTTCGATGGTGTTGGCAGATAGGGTAATTGAGCCCGGAGAGGTCGGGGTATCAATATCGTTGTCGTTGCCGTTGTTCTTGCCGCAGCAACAGATAGTGGAGATCAGTACTCCTGCAACGAGAATCCAATGATAGATAGTTCGCATTCTAATTCATTATTTCATAAATGGCATATCTTCGCGGCCAATAACGGCAGGCGATGCCATCAGGGTTTTCCAATAAGTGTCTGTATTTAGTGAATAACTGTCCAGATCCCATACCAGGAACCAACTCCAGAATTGGGCGGCACTCAGGCACTTTCGAGGATCGGGAATATTACCGCATTCGCTGATTGTTACCATTTTGTGGCCACCACTGAGCGCTACAGCGGCGTTGTACTGACGCTGTTTTGCCTCCGTGTCATCAGCATATATGTCAACTCCTATTATATCTACATATTCATTGCCGGGATACCAGTCAGAATACTGAGTTTCTGCTCCCTGGGTGGCGTCCAGAGTCCATACCCATATAAGATTATCAAGACCGTACTCACCTTCGAGTTTATCCCGCAGCAATTTCCACAACCGTTTGCATGGCTCGGCCCCACCACGGCCCCACCAGAACCAAGCGCCGTTGGTCCCGTAGATGTTATAATTCCCGGCGGCTTCGTGGAGGGGACGCCAGATGACGGGGATTCCTTCGGCCTGCAGTAGTTTGAGATATCCCGCGACCTTATCGATATCCCCGAGTAAGAATTCATTTTCCCATGTTCCATCGGTAAGAGCACGCGTAATATCGAAAGCAGTATCATTGCTGTAGAATCCGTAGCCGTTGAATTCTCCGTTTTTGCCCTTTTCCCATGCTGCTTCAGATGTTGGAACATTCCAGTGCCACATATAGGATACCAGACCGTTGGCGTCCCAATGTTCCTTCGCGGCTGAGATATTGCTGTAGTCAATCTTCCAACTCCAGTTCTCAGGGGTTGGTGAATACTGTAGAAAGATAAAGTCATAGCAGGACAAAGCCGGATGCTTTCCTGTTATTTCATAGACACGGTTAAGCGCTATATTGTTGTTCGCGGTGTCTGTAGACTGCACTCCGCTAAGAATTCTTTGGCCGTAGATGTACCTTAGGAATTGGTAAACGCAATTGGCATCTCTACTGGAGTTTTTGTTCGTTAGCTTAATATCTATATCTGCGTTGGAATCTATAGGGTCACCGATGCATTCCTGATAAACCGCAAAACCTCCCAACCGCGTCCCGATCTGAACGTTTATATAATCTTCTTTGGGAGAATGTGTATAGTTGGCTTCGACAGTGATAGTGTAGGTAATCTTATAATTGACATATACACCATCAGTAACCTTAATCCAATATGGTATTCCGGATAGTGTGGGTCTGGATGGCGCTGTGATTTCAAGTTGCGCACTGCCTCCTTCTACAGGAAAGTGGAACTCGTTCTGACTAAAAGTGATATACGTAGGAGCCACCTGAACCGGTTGGGGATTATCCTCAACCGGTGAGCAGGCAATGGTCAATATAGCCATTATTGCGACTAGTATATAACGCTTCATGTTATTGGGACCGGAAGGGACGGTCAGGTCCCTTCCGGCAAAGGATTATTTCACTAAGTAAATAAGCGAAATCTTGGTGATGATACAGCTCTCGCCCTGGACGACGAACAGACCGCCCCAGTTCTCAAGGGCATTCAGTTTGTCAATGATTTCCTGGGTGAGCTCGAACTCATACTTGCCGTCGACAACATTGTTGGCATCGGCTACCGTGATAGGATCGCCCCAGTTACCACCGATAATCTGGACCTGATACCAGTCTGCATAACCGGTGATATAGAAGCGGCACTTGGCGCCAGCCTGAATGTTGTTATCGGCCAGATATCCCCAAGGAGCCAGGTAAGGCTGGTTGCTCCATGAGCCCATGTCCTCACTGCCTTCCCAGATAACTGTTTCCTGAGGAATGTAGTGGATGACTGCAATCTGGGTGAGGATACAGCTTTCACCCTGGACGACGAACAGACCGCCCCAGTTTTCAAGGGCATTGAGCTTATCGATGATTTCCTGGGTGAGGACCATGTCGTATACTCCGTTAACCACATTGTTTGCATCGGCCGTGGCGATAGGATCGCCCCAGTTACCGCCTATGAGCTGGATCTGATACCAGTCTGCATAGCCAGTGATGGAGAAGCGGATTACGTCGCCTGGAACAATCTCGGGATGGTTCAGCAGGAAGCCGAATTCACCGACATAAGGCTGGTTGGACCATGAACCCATATCCTCGTTTCCTTCCCAGATGACGTAGACGATCTGAGTGCCAGGATCGATGTTAAGGGTGTAGGTTACCGAACCGTTGTCGGAGACCAGGGTGAGCTGGCTGCCGGCAGTTGCCTCGGCGGGAATCGACATATAGAGCGTCTTGCCGTTGAGGATGTAGTTTACAGGTACATCATCGACCTTGACGGCGGTGAGGTGATCGGGATTCTCGATCTCAACGATGAACATGTCGCCGGGCTTGTAGATGGTTTCGGGCATGACGGCGATGTAGGCGCCTGCGGGCTTGTCGATGGCAAGCTCGATGGTTTCTACGTCAGTGCCGTTCTTGAGGTTGAGGACCAGCACGCCGGTTTCAGCCGCTGTAGGAACATCTACGGTGAAGGAGGTTGCGGTAGCATCTCCGGGGAGGTCGACCTTGATTGCGCCGCCGAAGGTGACGGCTGCTGCAAGATCGAGGTCTGTACCGTTGATGGTAACAGCGGATCCAGCTGATGCAGGATTTGCGCTGAAGCTTGTGATGGTCGGCTTAACGAGCGTGTAGGCGACAGTAACTGTCTTGCCGTTGGCCAGAGACAGAGTAATATCGCCTTCCTGCGCCTTCTCCGGAACCTCAGCAATCGTGATTGTTGAAGCGGTTGCGGTGAATTCTGCAGCTGACTTGGGCAGGGCAACGCCGGTCACGAGGTCGAGATTAGTACCGGTGATAGTAAGCGCTGCGCCGTTCTTGACGGGCTTCGGGGAGACAGCGGTAACGGTAGGGACAACGGTAGTGATAGTGCCTGCTACGACTTCTACTCCCGAGGCCATGACCATCTTCACTTCGCCGTCTGTTGCTGTAGCGGGGAGAGGGAAGGTGATCTTGGTGTCGGTGGCGGTGAAATCTGTAACGGTAGCGCCTTCGAGCTCGATCTTCTTGGCGAGTTTGAGGTTGGTACCGTTGATGGTAACGGTCGCGCCTGCCTTGATGGTAGTGGCTGCAAGAGTTCCCTTGGCGGTGGTAACCACAAATGCTGTCTCAGTCTCAACCAGGTTGAGGGTCTTGAGGAGATCAGCCTCGTTCTCGCTGCCAGCTATAGCAGCCTCATCGACTGTTCCGAGCTTGAGCTTACCGGTCTGAGCAGTCTCAGGCACGGCTACCTCAATCTTGTAACGTGTGTGGGCCTTGAACGCAGTCTCGGAAACCTTCACTTTCTCGGCGAAGATAACTTCGTGGATGAGATTGAGGTAATCTCCCTCGATGGTTATAGTAGCGCCGGGAAGGGCTTCTGCTGTAAAGCTATCGATAGTGATAGGCTCAGAATAGCTGAGTATGGTTTTACCCGTGATAGTGGTTCCGTCTTTGAGGGTGAGCACGGGATAGCCGGGCTCGGAGGTCTCCTTGGGGACGGTGACCTGAATCTCGGAGTGTGTGCCGGAAGCAATCACTTCGATGTCAGTAATCACGTTGTCCTGAGGGATGGTGACACTCACGACCTTGTCGAGGTTGGAACCGATGAAGCGGAGCTGTCCGCCGCGAACCACAGGCTGAGGGCCGTAGGCCTGAAGCGCTACGACATCATTCTTGTACTGCTCGGTGCTGAGTTCTTCTGGAGAGCAGGAGAACACAAGCATTGAGATGCCGGCCAGAATGGTTGCTAATTGAAATATCTTTTTCATACGCATCATCAATTATTTGTTGGGAACAGCGCGGATATTGTCAATCTTAATGATAGGGTTGCACTCCGTACCCTTGAGACCTCCTCTGAAGAGGAAGAGGGTAAGGGATGTGAAGTCTGCAGCGGTAAGAACGCCTGCAGATTCTCCGCCCTGATCAGTATAGATGAAGTTGGAGTAAGGTATGGTAACGGTAATCCACTTTCCGCCTGTGTCGAAAGATCCTGTGGTGGCCCAAGGTGAATATAGACCGCGCGGGAGAGCGCCTCCGTCGAAGAACTTGTTGTTCGCACCTGCGGTGGTATTGCCGTCGATATCGATTGCGCCTGCCGCACCGCCGGTGATCTTGTCGACACCGCCGACGATGAGCTGCAGCGATCCTGCCATCCAGGGGTTGGACGAAGGAATGCACATCTCGAACTTGAGGGCCATGTTCTGCCAGTCAGAGAAGTCAGCAAAGTCGGTCAGACGAGGGCTGGCTGCGTAGGTGACGGGATCGTCCCAGTCACCGGGCCAGTACTCCATACAGAAGTTGCTGTCGTCCCAGGTTCCGCCGTCTGCAGCCATAGTCTGCGCTCCGGTGCCAAGGCTCAGATACTTGCCGTCGAGGGAAGTATCGTCGGGGCCGAGGATGTTCGGAGTGTGCCAGCCGTGGTAAGACGGGTGAGGATCAGTGTCGAAATTGAACAGAAGACCGCGTGCATCGCGATAGTGGAACACGGAGGTTGCCTCGCCATAAATGTTTGTAACCTTGATGGGCTGATCGTCCACGTTGGGAGTTACGAAGGTTATGGCACCCTTGGAAATGCTCTTGACAACCGCTTCCGTTTCGCCCACAAAGACTTTGAGCGGAACATTGGGATCGTCTACGAAATAGTCGCCGTAAAGGGTGGCAATTTCTCCGTAAGGAGCATATTCGCAGGACATAGAGTTGATTACCGGTCCGGGGACCAACACCTTAAACGAGTAAGTAACGGTGTCGGCAGCCTGGGTGATCAGGTACATGTTGTCGGACACTTCTCCCGGAATCTCGTTGGGGACATTGACAAGGATAGTGTTGTCAGTGATATAGCTGTTGTTCAGAACGGCTTCCTGGTCGTTGAAGAACAGCTTGTAAACGCTGCGCAGGTTGTCGCCAACGATGCAGATACCGTTGCCCATATAGGCTCCGGAAAGCAGGGAATCTGCCTTCTCTACATTCATAGGACGTACGTAGTAGACCGTGGGTTTTCCGGATGTAAGTTCAAACTTGTCCGGTTCATCTACACAGGAACCCGCGAGGACTCCCAGCGTCATTACTGCCGCAGCATAAAGAGCGAATTTTGCAAATATATTTTTCATATTCATGCTGTGCTAAGGATTAATAAGTAAAGCGGGTAAGATCGTACTCCTGAGCCTCTTTCTCGAGATTGGGGTTGTAGACCACGTCCTCAGAAGGGAACGGGACAGCCTTTACCATCGCGAGGATAGCGTTCTTCGAAGGGATAGGATACTGATTCTCATTGTAAGCGATGTCGGCGGTATTCCAGTTACCGGTCTCATAGTAATTCTTATAGACGGTATCAAGGCTGAATCCACCGGCGCCTTCCATATAGCCGTTGCGCTTCTGAGCCTGGATGTTGTTGACTACGTAGTCTTCATTGTAGTAACCAACTCTGACATAGTCGTACCAGCGGTCGCCCTCGAGGGCGAGCTCCAGATTGCGCTCCTTGAACACCTCGTCGAAGGTGATGGAGGTCTTGGCACTGACCGATCCGGGGATAGCCCTGTTGCGGATGGCGTTGTAGCACTCAAGCGCAAGGGGATCGGTTGTACTGCTGCCGGGGCCGTTGAGCTTGGCTTCGCAGTAGACGAGATAGATGTCTGCAAGGCGAAGGATATGGGTAGCAAGACCGTTGGACTGAAGGCCTGCGGAAACTCCGAGAGCTGCAAGGTGGTCGTTACCATCGCCATAGAGGAACTTGACGCAACCTGCACCGGTCGGGCTCCTTAGGGCTCCTTCAGATGCGTTGGGACTGCCGCTCGGGCCGTAATCAGGATCATAGAAGAAACGCAGATAGTCGAAGCCGCCGTTAGTTGTCCAGAAGTAGTCATACTTATCGCCTGCGAGCATCATTGTCGCTTTGCGGCGGGTATCTACGTCGGAACGAGTCGTAGGATCCATGAGTGCGGTTACTCCAAACTGCTCCTGAAGAGCGATGGAAGGACCGTTCCACTGGCCCCAGGTGTCGGCGAACTCATCCATTCCCTTGTTTGCAAGGTCGCACTGGAATGCGTTCTGGCAGGTCCACTGGTTGTAAGGTGATTGCCAATGCCAGGAGATGAGTGCTTCGATGTTCTTGTTGTTCTGCATGCGGAAGATATCGGAATAGGTCTCCATGAGCTTGCGGCCCGAGTTCTTTATGACATCTTCAGCAAGTCTTGCAGCCTCGTCGAGGTCGGCCTGAACCAGGGTTCCGGTAACACCGGCCTTCTGGAGGTAAACCTTAGCGAGAAGAGCCTCTGCGCTGTAGTAATCAATGCGTCCATCCATATTGCCGACCTTCTTGGGAAGGAGCTTGAGCGCCTCTTCGAGGGTCATGATGATGTACTCATAGACCTGGGCCTTGGGAGCTTTGTAGATGGTGTTGTAGTTACCGCTTGCGATTTCGGCGGAGACGTCATGGATGATGGGCACGTCACCAAAAGTACGTGCGAGGAAGAAATAGGCCATTGCCTTCCAGGTCAGGGCCTCGCCCATGCACATTTTCTTGGTAGTCTCATCGACGTCTGCCTTCTTGAGACGGTTGTATACCGTGGTCGCGTTGGCGTTTACTGCCCACAGCGACTTGGACATGTCGGAGAGCTCGGCATCTGTTCCGTTCAGAGTGAACTGCAGATAGGGGCTGTCGCCCATATAGTAGTTTCCTGAGAAGCATTCGCCGATTCTGTAAAATCCGCGGATAACGTCGAACCAGGGAGCATTATAGAGGTAGTTGACACCCTGTATGCACTGGTTCGCGTCCTGATAGAAATTGGACTCGTTGTAAGTATCTTCTGCAGGACGTGTAAGGAAGTCCTCGCATGAAGTGGCGGTCAGGGTGACTGCCAGAGCAAGTGCAATATATTTATATGTATGTTTCATATTCGTATCCTCCCTTGATTAGAATGTAACGTTGACTCCGAGAGAATATGCGGTAGGGGAAGGATAACGGCCGTTATCCAGACCCATCACGTTGACAGATGCCATACTGGCACCGATTTCAGGATCATAACCGGTATACTTGGTGAAAGTATACAGGTTCTGGATGTTAACCTGGACCCTTACGCTCTCGATCTTTGCCTTCTGGAGGAAATTCTTCGGGAAGGTGTAGCCGAGGGTAATGTTCTTGACGCGCAGGTAGGAGCCATCCTCGATATAACGGTCGCTGAGGCGGTCGTTGTCGTTGGGGTCTCCGGTAGTTGCGCGAGGGATCTTGGTCCCGGGGTTGGCAATCTGGACATTGTCCGGATCTTCATACCAGTTCCATACGCCGTTGGTTCCGTCGTATGTCTTGTCAGGATCAATCACAACAAGCTTTGCGCGATTGAGGACTGATGCGGGCTGGTTCTGCCATGCACTCTTCATGTTACCGGTCTTCATGCTCAGGTAGTTGAGTACCTTGTTGCCGTAGGATCCGTTGAGGAACACGGTGAGGTCCCAATTCTTGTAGGTGAAGGTGTTGGTAAGACCGAAGGTGAACTTGGGCATCGGGGAACCGATGTTGGTACGGTCGGCTTCGGTGATAAGACCGTCGCCATTGAGATCCTTGTAGCGGATATCACCAATCCAGGTAGTGTTGTACTGGTTGTAGTCCGCCTTGTTGGTTGAACCGTGCCATACACCATCTGCATCCTGGGTTGCAACAGTCTCGAGGGTCTTGCAGGAGATAGGACCAGCCATGACTTCGTCGATGTTCTTATAAAGACCGTCGGTTACATAGCCGTAGAAGTTGAACAGAGGATCGCCAACGTTGGACACGGAGACGACGTCGTTCCACTGACCGTAACCCACGATGGCGGCGGAAGCCGTACCGGCAAGGGCGACGAGCTTGTTGCGGTTGAATGAAATCTGTCCTTCGGTGCTCCAGTGGAAGTCCTTGGTCTCAATCGGGTGGATGTTGAGAGTTAACTCATATCCGGTGTTGTCGATCTGGCCGTAGTTGCCGTAAGGAGCCTGAAGAGAAGTAGCTGCGTTGCCCTGAGTTCCCATGTAAGTGGGCATCTGGAGAGGCATGAGCATGTTGTTGGACACGCGGTCATACCACTCTGCAACGAGGCTTACGCGGTTGTCGAGGAAACTGAGGTCGAGACCGATGTTGATCTGCTCCTGCTTCTCCCACATAACGTCGAGGTTGGGGATGTTGACCTGACGATAACCGTTTCCAAGGCCTGTAGTAAGCATCTGCATGGCGGCGCCCCACTTGTAGGAACCGATGGATGCATTACCGGTCTGGCCCCAGCCGAGGCGGAGTTTACCGTCGTTGATGAAGCCCTTCGGGAAGAACTTCTCATTGGTGAACCTCCATGCAAGGGCGAAGGAGTGGAATGGAGCCCAGCGTTTGTTGGGACCGAAGTTCGAAGAACCGTCGTAACGGAAAGTATAGGTTCCGATGTAGCGGTTGTCGTAGTTGTAGGTCTCACGTGTGAAGAACGATGCCATGGCGGATGAACCGAAACCATAACCGATCTTCGGGGTGCCTTCACCAAGTGAGGGGTTGATAACCTCGTTGGAAGGCATCTTGTTGTTGTAAACCGACATGTAATCCCACGTGCTCTCCCAGCACTCCTGACCGATCATAGCGGTGACGCTATTCTTTCCGAAGGTGTTGGAATAGGTGAGATAGTTCTTGAGCTGCCAGTAGAGCGAATTGTTCTTCTGGGAGCGCGCCTCGTTAGCAGCCCTCTGATAGGAACCGAAACTGACGGCAGGGTTGAAGGTGATAGCCTTTGAGTAGGATACATCGTAACCCAGCTCGGCGTGCCATACAAGACCCTTCATGAAGGTGATGTCGGAGAAGATGTTTCCGGCGAGTTTCTGGCGCTTGAGGAGGATCTGCTCCAACATAGCCATGGCGACAGGGTTGATAATGGAGTAGTTCTCCATCTGGATATTGTAGTAGTTGCCGTCCTGGTCGTAGATAGGAGCACTAGGCAGGGAAGTGAGGGAGTAGTTGATGATACCCTCGTCGGAGTCTGCCAGTTTCATGCTTTCGTCGGTGGCGGAGAAAGTGGCGCTTACGCCGAGTTTCCACCAGTCCTTAAGCTGGGCGTCGAGGTTGGTCCTGACGCTGAAGCGGGAGAACTCTGAACCGATGATGGTTCCTTCCTGGTCCATGTAAGAACCGGAAACATAATACTGAACCTTGTCGGTACCGCCCTGGGCGCTGATCTGATGCTGGTGCTGGAGAGCAGTACGGAAGATAGCGTCCTGCCAGTTGGTTCCTTTTCCAAGAATGGAAGGATCGCTGTACCATTCGTTGGCCCTTACCATCGATACCGAAGCGAGGTCGTTGTAGTACTCGGCGAATTCGCGTAGGTTGAGGAGGTCGATACGACGGGTCTGACGCTGGATGGCGAACATACCGTCATATGCGAACTTCGCTTCGCCGGCCTTACCGCGCTTGGTGGTGATGAGAATAACGCCGTTAGCGCCCTGGGCACCATAGATTGCGGTTGCTGATGCGTCTTTGAGGATCTCCATGCTCACGATATCAGAAGGGTTGATCGTGGAGAGCGGGGAGATTGCGGAAACGGCACCATTACCGAGCGCATCGCCCACACCGAAGTCGAATCCGGATGAGCCGCCGCCCTGCATGATGACACCGTCGATGACGTAGAGCGGTTCTGCGTTGGCGTTGATAGTCGCCTGTCCGCGGACGCGAATTGAGGACGATCCGCCAGGGGCACCGGAAGTCTGAACTGCGGTGACACCGGCAGCGCGGCCCTGGAGAGACTGGTCGATGTTGGTGATGAGCGAGCCCTTGATGGCGTCTTCCTTCATGGAGACGGAAGCGCCGGCGACATCGCTCTTCTTCATCGTACCGTAGCCGACGACGACTACGTCATCCAGAAGCAGGCTGTCCTCTTCCAATAAAATCTCGAAATAGGTTTTTCCTGAAACCTTGATCGAGACTGTCTTGTACCCGAACAGAGAGACCTCTATCGTAGCTCCTTCTTTAACTTCGAGCTCGAAGCGGCCATTCTGATCGGTAGTCGTGCCATTGAAGGTTCCCTGTTCTACGACAGCGGCTTCAATGACAGGACCTACTGCATCCTTGACGACACCAGTAATAGTCTTGGTCTGGGCCATCAGGGACATACTCACGAGGAGTGCAGCAAGGCAAGTAAAGAACTTACTTTTCATTGTACCTGATTTTTGGTTAATAAAATTTGGTTAGTATAAAAATTGTTTGTGTTTGTGGTCTGCCTGGGTGCTTAAAAAAAGTACTTCCGCATTTTATATGCAAAAGTACCTTTATATATAAGGGTAAACAAATACTAAATTGACAAATACTGCAAATTTTTTGTTTAGACCAACACTTTTTTCTTCTTGTAGTTCATCCGGAAGTCGCGAGGTGTTACGCCCCGTTTCGATTTGAATGTACGGTTGAAGTTCGACAGATTGTTGAATCCGCAGTTGTAGCAGATCTCCGAGATGCTCTGGGAAGTGTCGACCAGCGCACGGGACGCCGCGCCTAAACGGGTCTCGATAATGTAGTTGCTGACAGTGCGTCCGGTATGAAGTTTAAAGAAGCGGCTGAAGGCGGTTGGCGTCATTCCGGCTATGTCTGCGAGCTGTTCCAGGGTTATGTCTTCGTTGTACCTGGATGCCACGTAATCCTTGACGGAAGCTATCCTGGGGTCTTCTGCGGCTGGACTTGACTGTTCGCTTCCAGCGGTTACGTCAAGTTCGCGATATTTGCTTCGTGACAGTTCGTAAAGAATCTGGACGAAGCCCAGAAACTGGTTGAACGAGTTTTTTTCGTTGGCCAGGACATCCAGAAGACTGTACACTTTCATGATAGCTGAAGTGGGGAAGGCAAGACCGTGTTTGGCTCTATCCAGCATCTCTTTGATGGATGCGAACTGGTTGCGCGACATCAGGCTGTCGCCGAGCAGATCGGGAGAAAAGTGGATGGTGATTTCCCTGATTTGCCTGGGAGGCGCGTCGTTCTGGTCCCACATATGCGGAAGGGAGGGGGAGTTTATCAGCGCAAGATCGTATTCGCCTATTTCCTCTACGCTACTGCCGACTATTCTCTTCACGCCTTTTCCGTTCTCAACAAAGTTGAGCTCGCACTCGGCGTGCTGGTGGATCGGGTAATCGAAGGTCCTTTTGTGACGCTCTACAATGAAGTAGCAGTCCTTAGGGGTCAGATGGGTTATTTCTTCTAGAATTTCAGCCATTTAGCTACTGTGTTATACAGTGGCAAATATACAAAATATTCGAAAATATGATACTTTTTTAACCTAAAAAATATTTTTGGACTTCTCCCCCCTCTTTTAGGGGGAGTAGTCCAAAAAGAGCATGGGGAGAGTAACGATTAATTATTATATATTTGTGTTTGATTAGGATTTGAAAGGAAATCATGAATATCGATAAACTGGTCCACGACGTAACCAATGAACTGACTTCGGACATCCTCCCGTTCTGGATAAACCATATGCAGGACCCTCGCGGCGGTTTCTACGGTCGCATCGACGGCAGCGGCAAACTGGATGCAGATGCCCCCAAGGGCCTGATCCTGAACGCGCGCATTCTCTGGACTTTCTCGCAGGCCTACGGGATGCTGGGCCGGCCGGAGTACCTGGAAGCGGCTACCAGGGCGAAGCAGTACATCGCGGAGCATTTCATAGACCATGACCATGGCGGAGCCTATTGGAGCCTGAACGCAGACGGAAGTCCGCTGGACACCAAAAAACAGTTCTACGCCATCGCCTTCGCGGTCTACGGGCTCGCGGAGTACTACCGCGCTATTTGTCATCTCGACCAAGCGAAGCGCGCGGAGAGATCTCTCGACTACGCTCGAGATGACAGTTTGTCTCTGGCCATCTCGTTATACAAAAGCATCGAAGACCATAGCTACGACTCCGCGCGCGGGGGTTATATAGAAGCGTCCACGCGCGAGTGGGGCGCCATCGAAGACATGCGCCTCTCCGAAAAGGACGAGAACTACGCCAAGACCATGAACACGCACCTCCACATACTCGAGGCCTATACAGGGCTCTACCGGGTGTGGAAGGATGCGGGGCTCCATGACCGCCTGCGCGGCCTCATCCAGCTGTTCCTCGACAAGATCATCCAGCCCGACGGCCACCTGGGCCTCTTTTTCGACGAAGACTGGAAGCTCCATGGCGAGATGCAGTCCTTCGGCCATGACATCGAAACCTCATGGCTGCTAGTCGAGGCCGCCGAGGTCCTCAGCGAAAGCGGCGACTTGGGCGACAGGCTCCTGTACATGGAATGCCTCGGAGCCAGCCGCGACCTGGCCGCCGCCGCGACAGAAGGCCTCACGCCAGATGGCATGATCTACGAATACGACCCCTCGACGGGCTACCGTAAGGAAGACCGCGACTGGTGGGTCCAGGCCGAAGCGGTAGTGGGTTATCTGAATCGCTACCAGCTCGCCGGAGCCCCGGACGATCTTGAGCGCTGCCTTGCCGAGTGGGACTACATCAAACGCGCGATAATCGCCCCCGACGGAGAATGGTACTGGGGCCGCCGGGCCGATGGCAGCGTCAATCTCGACGACGACCGCGCTGGCTTCTGGAAATGTCCATACCACAACGGCCGCATGTGCATGGAGATAATGAAAAGAGGCTGACCTTTCGGGCCAGCCTCTTTTATTGTGAGTAGGTTAGAATTACTCTTCGACAACCTCGATCTTGAGGGTGGCGAAAACGCCCTTGTAGAACTTAGCCTTAGCCTCATACTGGCCAAGAGCCTTGATCTCAGGAACGTCGATATTGCGCTTCTCGACCTCGATGCCAGCCTTGGCAAGAGCCTCGGCGACCTGAGCTGCGGTGATTCCACCGTAGAGCTTTCCGCCTTCGCCAACCTTGGCAGCGATCTTGAGCTCGACTGCCTCGGCCTTTGCTGCGAGAGCCTGGGCGTCAGCGACAAGCTTAGCCTCTTTGTGTGCCCTCTGACGGATAGTCTCCTCGTTCTGCTTGAGAGCGGAAGGGGTACCTACGATAGCGTAGCCCTGGGGTACGAGGTAATTGAGAGCGTAACCAGCCTTTACTTCTACTACGTCGAGCGCCTCACCGAGACCTGCGACTTCTTTCTTAAGGATAATCTTCATACTCTCAATTATTTAAGAAGGTCAGTAACATAAGGGAGCAGGGCGATGGCGCGCGCACGCTTGATAGCCTGAGCGACCTTCCTCTGGAACTTAAGCGAAGTACCGGTGATACGGCGAGGGAGAATCTTACCCTGCTCGTTGAGGAACTTCTTGAGGAACTCTGCGTCCTTGTAATCAACATACTTGATGCCTGCTTTCTTGAAGCGGCAATACTTCTTCTTGCGAACCTCTACGGTCGGAGGATTAAGATAGCGGATACCGCTGTTTTCTACATTAGCTGCCATGATTATGCCTCCTCTGCAATTTCGGGTTCAACTTCTACTTCTGCGATCTCTTCGGCCTTGGGTGCCTCCTCAACCTGAGGAGCGTTTGCCTTGGCGGCGCGGACCTGACGACGGTGCTCAGCGTAAGCGATAGCGTCCTTGTCAAGAGCTACGGTGAGGTAGCGGATGATGCGCTCGTCGCGGTGATACTGGGTCTCGAGAAGAGCTACAAATTCGGGTGTAGCCTTGAATTCGATCAGGTAATAGAATCCTGATGTCTTGTGCTGGATAGGGTAAGCAAGCTGCTTGAGTCCCCAATCCTCTTCGTACACGATTTCGCCCCCATTGTTCTTGATGAGGTCAGTGTACTTGGCAACCGCTTCCTTCATCTGGGCGTCAGACAAAACGGGAGTTGCAATGAAAACGGTTTCGTACTGTTTGATCATTTTATTATACGTTAATTATTATACATCCCCTCAAAAGGGGACGCAAATATAGACATTATTTTTGATTTAACAAATAATTTGCGTCAAGGCATTGCTCCTATAGCCGCATTTGCCCGGACTAGGGTCGCTTCAAGACGCGCGCAGCGTCGTCAAGCGATAGCGGCTATGGGGGCAATGCTTTGACGCTTATTTAGTCGTATACCCGTCAGGATGCAGAGCTGTCAGATGCATATCTTCGTACATCTGCTGGATGCGGTCGGTGTCGGCGCGGGCGTCGTCGGTAAGGGTGATGGGGTTGTTGGAACCGGAACCGATGACGCGGGTCTTGTAGTCTAAGTGGGCCAGATAGACGTGGAGATTGCACTCGCGGCCGATTTTATGGTATCCCATTTTCCATTTATGGACAGCCTTGCGGGTGCCCTCAGGACAGATGGTGAGCATGCATTTGGTATCCGGTTTCTCCATTTCGTGGATTATGCTCATCATCATCGCCTGGGGATTACTGCGGTCCATGGGGAAAGCCCCGAGATGCCTGAGGATGGGGCCGAGGGGCCAGAAGAACGCCTCTTTCTTGATCATGATTTTCAGTCTGCCGCCCATCGAGCGGTAGTAGAAGAATCCGATCACGAAATCGTAGATGCTGGTATGGGGCGCTGCAAGGATAATGGCTTTATCCTCCGGGATAAGCCCTTCACCCTCGGCACCGCGCCAACCGAGTATCTTGTTGAAGACGAATTTGTGGAACTTCTGGTTCATTAAATATCGACGTCCTCGAGTTCTTCCTCGGAACGAAGGTTCGCGCGAACGAAATTCTGTCGCTCGATGGTATTGTCGCCCATGTAGAACTCCATGATCTCGGAGATAGACTCCTCGTCGGCGAGCTTTACGTGATCGAGCCTCATTCCTTCACCGATGAAATCGGCGAATTCGTCGGATGAGATTTCTCCAAGGCCTTTGAAACGGGTGATTTCAACGCCCGTCTTGAGCTTTGCGATAGCCTTCTCCTTCTCGACCTGGTCGTAGCAGTAGATGTTGTCCTTCTTGTTGCGGACCCTGAAGAGGGGAGTCTGGAGGATATGGACATGGCCGCGGCGGATAAGGTCCGGATAATACTTCATGAAGAAGGTCAGGACCAGCATGCGGATATGCATACCGTCGTCATCGGCATCGGTCGCTACTACAATGCGGTTGTAGCGCAGGTTCTCGAGGTCGTCCTCTACGCCGAGTGCGGAAATCAAAAGATTCAATTCCTCATTCTCAGCGACCTTCTTGCGGCTTTCCTTGTAGCAGTTGATAGGCTTGCCCCTCAGGGAGAACACGGCCTGGCAATTAGCGTTACGGGCCTTGGTGATGGTTCCGGATGCGGAATCACCCTCGGTGATGAAGATAGATGAAGCGTCGATATAATCCTGAATCTCCTGCGGAGTCCTCTCCGTAATCTTGTCGTTATAATGATAACGGCAGTCGCGGAGCTTCTTATTGTAGACGTTCGCTTTCTTGTTCTTCTCGCGGGTCTTCTTCTGAATTCCGGCGATCTCTTCGCGCTCCTGCTTGTTGGACTTGATCTTCTCCTCGATGATGGGGACAATCTCCTTATGGATGCGAAGATAGTCGTCCAGAGCCTTGGAGACGAAGTCGTTCACAAAGGATCTGATCGTAGGGCCAACATCGCCGTTTTTCTCCCAGAGATATGTTGAACCGAGCTTAATCTTAGTCTGGCTCTCGAACTTGGGCTCTTGAATCTGGATGCTAATGGCTCCCACTACGCCCTGGCGGCAGTCCGCCGGCTCATAGTTCTTTCCAAAGAACTCCTTCAGAGTCTTTGCGATAGCCTCGCGATAAGCAGCCAGATGTGTACCGCCGTCGCGGGTGTTCTGACCGTTGACAAATGAACTGATATTCTCACCGTAGGCGTTGCCATGGCTCAGAACGATTTCGATATCATCGCCTTCGAGGTGAATCGGAGGGTAGAGCGGTTCCTCGCTGAGGTTATCGTTGACAAGGTCGAGAAGACCGTTCTCCGAACGATAAGAAACGCCGTTCAGGATCAGTGTAAGGCCTTTCTTGAGGTAGGAGTAGTTCTTTATCATCGTCTCAACATAGTCCATGTTGAAGGCGAAGTTTCCGAACATTTCTGAGTCGGGATAGAAGGAAATCAAAGTTCCGTTCTTCTCTTTAGTGGGCTCCTCAGCCTCCTCGGCGAGCTGGCCTTTGACGAACCTGGCCCAGTGGCTCAGGCCGTCGCGGTAGGAGCAGACGCGGAATTCAGACGAAAGGGCGTTAACGGCCTTCGAACCGACGCCGTTCAGACCCACTGACTTCTTGAAGGCCTTGTCGTCGAACTTACCGCCGGTATTCAGAACGCTCATCGCTTTTACGACAGAGCCTAGCGGAATTCCGCGGCCGAAGTCGCGCACTGAGACGTGGCCGTCTTCGGTGATGTCGATGGTAATCTGCTTTCCGAAGCCCATCGAGAACTCGTCGATAGAGTTGTCGATGATTTCCTTGAGCATCACGTAGATACCGTCGTCCTGGCTGCGACCGTCTCCAAGGCGGCCGATATACATACCGGGCCTCATTCGGATGTGGGTAACACCTTCGAGAGTTCGGATGTTTTCGTCTGTGTATTTAATCTGCTCTTCTGCCATCTTTAGAGATTTTGCGGCGCTAAGTTACAAAATAATCACGTCAATATAAAGATGAATCAGGCTATGATGGGGATCATTCGTATAAAGAGTGATTATCCCAAGATTCTCGCTGTCGGGTTTCATGCCGGCAGTATCCAACTCGAACTCGAAAAAGGCCTTGGAGCCGGGTTTGATGCTGAGCGGAACCAAGCCTGGCGTGATATTGTCGCGATTGTAATCAATCTTGTAAATCTGCAGAGGAGAGCGGCCCGTATTGGCAATCTTGAACTTAGCCTTAATCGGAGTTCCGGCCTCGACCGGGTCTGCCGCGAACGAGCCGTCATAGTCGGCGGAAGGGGCGGCCATGCGCTGCATCTCGGTCCACGAATCGAAATTCTCGCGTGTGGCGGCCGTGAAGGCGATTCGGCTCTCTTGCCTGACCCCGTTAACCACCGGGGTTGCATAATAGACGTTGTTGCCCCAGAGGCTGCGGTCGGCCGTAATCGTCACGCCCAGAATAGCGGTCGAATTGCCGGCTATCGTAAGCTCTGACGGTGTAAACGAAAGGAAAGGGGAGACGCAGTCGAAGCTGACCGTGATCTCCTTCTTCCCGACGTTGGCCACCCGGACCTCTGCGCTTTTTTGCTCGCCCTGGCTGAGGTTGCCTATCTTGATTTCGGACTCACGGAAACCGAGCTGCCCGAACTGGACGGTATAAGTCTCCTTCAGGGGCAGCTTTTTCGGGTGCACGACCCCGCGCAGATGAAGCACCAGCGGCTTGCGCACGCCCACGAACGAGACGGTCAGGGTCTTATCGAAGGCATACGGTCCCTCGTCGTTAGAGTACGTAGCCTGGACGGTTCCGGCCTCGCCGGGCTGGATGGCGCCCATAGTCCAAGTAACGCCCGTACAGCCGCAAGAACTTGCGACAGTGCGGATCTGGACCGGCTCGTCAGATATATTGGTCACGGTGAAGGTGCAGCTCAGCGGGCCGTCCTTAACTGTAACATCACCCCAGTCGTGGACGGTCTTATCGAGGGAAACGATTCCCGCGAACTTGCTCTGAGCGAAGGCTCCTGCCGAAAGACAGGCCCCGGCAACGAACACCATAAAAGCTTTTAACAATGCCTTTGACATAATTGCAAAGTTAACCACAAATTGTTACATTTGCACCAGCGAAATTCTAAACAACAAACATTATGGCTTACAAAATCTCTGCCGACACTTGTGTCGCTTGCGGAACCTGCCAGAGCGAGTGCCCTACCGGTGCAATCAAAGAGGGAGATGTCTACAGCATCGATCCCGCTATCTGCATCGACTGCGGAACTTGCGCAGACGCATGCCCGACCGGAGCTATCACCCCTGGTGAATAACCCCAACACGCAGTCGTTTCGGCAACATAGAACCCCCTAAAGACCGCATTTTCCCGGACCAGGGTCGCCGTTTGACGCGAAGCGTCTCCAGGCGATAGCGGGCTTTAGGGGGTTCTGTGTAGCTGATAGACTAACGATTGCTACCTAAACAACTGATAGAAGAAGTTAGGAGCAACCCAGAAGAAGAGTATTAGCGCTATTGCTCCCCACCAGGGCAGGAAGATAAAGCCCAGAACTCCGTAAATGATAGTCAGAAGGACAGTGCCTATCAGTCTGCAGGCGAAGCGGACTGTGTTCGACCATGCTTTGTCCTTGACTCCGTAGCGAACGATTGCTTCAGAGGTAATCCAGATAGGGCAAGAGAGAAGAATCGCAGAGATGATTACCGGTGACAGAATGATACTGATCAGCCATTTAAGTATCATCATCCAAAGCGGATCCTCTTTCGCCTCCGGCTTAATTACGAGCTCCTGAATCGCCTGATGGAGTTTCTCGCTTCTTTCCTTGGGAGGCAGAGCAAGAATCTCATTCGCCGGAATAGCTTTACCATATCTTATATATATATCCGGTTTCGGACGGTAAAAGTCTGAATAGCTCAGTCCGATGGGAACTATATATACTGTCTTGTCAGTTTTTTCCTGGGCCGCCTCCATAATGCGGAATACTCCGCTCTTGACGGGCTGAACTTCATAACCGGGAGTGTGTTTGCCTTCAGGAAATATGCAGAAGGGAACTCCGGCTACAGCGCATTCGGCGGCTTCGTCGAAAACAGAGAAATTATTTCTTACTTCGGCCAGACCGTCGCGGAAACGGGCCATGGGGACCATCCTGAGCCAGTTCAGCAGCGCGGCGATCTTTGGATTGCGGAAGATATCGGCGCGTGCACCGAAGGCCGTAGGATGGTGTGAACACTGGAGCACCACGAGAGCGTCCAGCAAAGTATTGCAGTGATTAGGAGCAAGAATGAGGACCCCGTCCTTGGGAAGATCTTTCTTCCCCGAGGTCCTCATTTTTCTGAACATTCGTCTGATACAAGCGTCGACCGGGTAGCGGAGGATGTTGTACAGGATGCTTTCCGACTGGATTTTAGCCATCGGATTAATATGCTACTGTCCGAGTATTTCGCTGATGCGGGGATCGTCCTCGCGGGCTACAATCACGAAAGCGTTTCCGTCTTCAACGGCGATGCCGGCAGGGGATACGATAACGCTCTCCTGAAGCTTGCGGCTGTCGACGCCGTTCTCCCTGATGAGGTGGAGCCTTACCTGGGAAACACGCCTTACGCCGAGGTTGTAGGCCTTGACAGGATCTTCGCTGTCGGGCGATACCGGGGCGATGAGCAGATATTTGCCGCCGCCGTCGTATTCCTTGATTTCCTTCGAAATCTTGTCGAGCTGCTTGCGGGCGCCATAGTTGACCCATGCTGCGTTCTCCGGGAACAGGACATAGATGATGGTGCTTTCGGGCTCGACTGGTACGTTGACGATAACGGTATCAACTTGAACGATAGGATCCTTCTCGACAAGAACGGTATCGATCTGGATGACAGGGTCCTTCTCAATAACTACGGTGTCTATCTGAACGATAGGATCTTTTTCTACGACAACGGTATCAATCTGGACGATAGGATCCTTCTCGATAACTACGGTGTCTATCTGAACGATAGGATCTTTTTCGACCAGAACAGTGTCAATCTTTCCGGCAATCTCTCTGTCGACGAAAACTGTGTCGGTCTGGATTGTAGGATCAGAAGGAACGAAGACGGTGTCTTTCTGGACCTGGACCTGAATCTGAACCTCGGGCTCGGATGCTACGAAAACAGTATCTGTCTGAACCTTAACGACTTCGCGGTCGCGATAGACAGTCCTGATCTCAATTTCGGGGTCGGACTGTACGAATACCGTATCGACGAGGATGATAGGCTCCTTATCGCGGTAGACGGTCTGGATCTGAACCTCGGGGTCTGTAGCTACGAAAACGGTGTCCTTCAGGATGATGGGCTCTTTATTGACGTAGACGGTCCTAACCATGATTTCGGGCTCGGTCGGGACGAAAATAGTGTCCTTCTGGACCTGAATCTGAATCTCGGGCTCGGAAGCAACGAAAACAGTGTCTGTCTGAATCTGAATCAGGAACTCCGGCTCAGAGGCGACGAAAACGGTATCGGTCTGAACCTGAATCTGAACCTCGGGCTCAGAAACGATGTAAACGGTATCTACCTGAGCTACGGCGTCTGTATAGACTGAATCTGCTGCAGGAGCGCCTACGCTATCTACATAGACGGTCTTGACCAGAATCTCAGGCTGGGAGTAGACGAGGATAGTATCGGTTTTGACTATAGGCTCGGAATCTACAAAGATGGTATCTTTTACGAAGACGGTGTCTGCCTTGACGGGAGCGCCGTTACCGACTTCTACAACATCGTAGATGGTAAGCGTGTCGACCTGATTGACCTTTACGAGAACGGTGTCGCGAACGAGTTTTTCCACTTCGACTTCTTTAGTCTCGGTCACGACGACGGTATCTGTCTTTACCTTATTCCTTTCCTTCTCGAGCTCCTGCTCAAGAGCTGCGATATTGTCCTTATAGGCCTGATGAGGGTCTTTGTCGTAGGTGCGGCCCTTGCCGAGACCGAACCTCAGACCGATGCTTGCTTCAGGATAGACGGTAAGGTTGCGAATAGGGTGATAGAGGTTAACTCCGGCGCGCAGGAACATGCTTGTGTGTTGGGAAATCCTGTCGCTGAGATCGACACCGATTGAGGGAAGCCAGTAGTACTTGCTTCCGGCTGTAGGTACTTCATTGACTATTTTACCCAATCCGGCATAGCCTGCGACATGGAATCGGGCTCTTGCGCCTTCTTCATCGCCAAGGAAGAGATTGGTGAATTCGAGGAGTCCGAGAATGCGGGCCTGGAGATCGAATTCCTTGCCGGCGAAGATTTCATCGGCACCGGCGGTGTTGCGTCCTACTATAAGGTTTCCACCTGCGTTGACAGCGATAGCTGTGATGGGGGAGAACCACCAACCCAACTCAAACTGACCTCCTGCATCGATGAACCTAAGGTTTAATGAGATCTGAGTTCCCGCTCCAAGGGAGACGTAGACTTTGTCTGTCCTGACGGTCTCAGCTTTAGTTTGAGCGTTGGCAATACCTGCAAACAAGCAGATAAGAACGGCGATTAGAATAGTCTTTTTCACTTCGAAGTGGTTTTGGTTTGAACTACAAATATAAAAAATGATTCTTATATTTGTACCATTGTGTTGGAGGAAGATTTTAGATTGAGGGTTTTTGTGACCGTCGCTGAGCTCGGGGGCTTCTCGGCTGCCGCGCGCAGACTTGGCGTGAGCCAGTCTGCCGTCAGCCAGAACATAGCCGAGCTCGAGCGCCAGACAGGCGCCGTTCTTTTCGATCGCACTCGAAACTCTCTTTCCATCACTCCGACAGGCGAACTCCTGAAAAATTACGCCGACGAAATCCTTCACTGGTACGGCGCCGCAAATGACGCCCTGGATCCGGAAAAACAGGCCGATGAGCCGCTGGAAGTCACATTAAACGGTTCGAAGAAAGTCCAGATCTGGAGTACGGGCGGAGACCTTCACCTAAAACTTAAAGAAGACTAATCCAATCAAAATGAAATACTATGAAAACTTCAAAACTGACCATGGCTGCCTTCGCAGTCATTGCCGCGGCACTAGTGTGTTCATGCGCATCCTCCAAGAAGAAGATTGAACAAATACGCAACGGCTCGCAGACCGCAGCGCTTTCGCTTCCTGAACTTAGCGAAGAAAAGGTAAACCGTATACGCCAGACCAGCGTAGAGGACCTGACCGTAGAAGGTGAAAACGGCCAGGAACTCCACATCATGAAAGCCATACGCGATGAACAGACAGGCGAAATGGTCGCCTCTGAGCAACTGCGAGCGGCCGTTTTGGTAGCCCGATTCCGCAATGTGGCCGAGCGCCTCGGCGATATAGACCTCGATTTCATGATAGTGGTGAGCGACTCGCTCCAGGACCCGGCCTGGCAGTTGCGCTTCGAGCCGCTGATGTTTGTTATGGAGGACACGCTCCGCCTTGAGCCCGTCCTCATCACGGGCGAAGACTTCCGCCGTGCCCAGATACGCGGCTACGATCGCTATGACCGCTACCTCAGAAGCCTCTCGCGTGACAGTTCCCTTTTCGTGGACCGTGACCAGGCCGGCAAGTTTCTCCAGCGCACGGCCGAGCTAAGCCGGGAAGAGGTCGAGGACCACTACTCCCGCCGTGGTCTTAAATGGCTCAATGCCCGCAAGGCCTCCCGAAAAGAGTCGCTGCGCCGCAGGTATATCAAGGTGCCGATAGAGCCTGAGTACGCGCGCCTCGACTCGGTATGCCTGGGCACGCATCCGTTCATCTACACTTACTCGCACCGCATGCACACCAGGCCCGGCCTGCGCAAGATAACGGTCACGGTCGACGGGGCCATCTACGACGCGGACCGCGTGATCTGCGAGCTGCCCCGAAGCGAGCCGGTCACCTTCTACGTCAGCTCGGTCAGCACCCTCGCGGACACGACCACCCGTTTCCTCACCGTCCTCATTCCGCGCGCCATCCGCGAGAACATTTCCTGCAGCCTTGCGTTCGCGGGCGGGAGCAGCACTGTGGACACTTCTCTCGCGGATAACGCGCAAAAGGTCGCCGGCCTGCGGGAGCGAATGGCCGAACTCCTGTGCGACCGTGAGCTGGAGCTTGACTCGCTGATCGTAACCTCCTCCTGCAGTCCCGACGGCCCCTACGCGGGCAATGCCCGTCTCGCCCAGCAGCGTGCGGACGCCGTCCGCGAGTACTTCGGGCTCGACTGCACCGCCCGCGGGATCGCCGAGAACTGGGAGATGCTCGATTCGCTGGTGGAGGCGGACCCTATGCTGCGCGCCTGGGAACGAAAGGCCTACAGGCGCATCTGCGCCGAGAAGGACCCCGACGTGCGCGAGTCGAAACTGCGCGGCCAGAAGTTCTTCCCGTACATCAAGTGTAAGCACTACCCGGCGCTGCGCCATGTCCGTTTCGATTACCATCTCCACCGCAAGGGGATAGAGCAGGACACTCTCGTGACCACTGTCCCGGACTCCACCTACATGCGCGGAGTGAGCCTTCTGCTGGATCGCGAATACGAACAGGCCCTCTCTGTGCTGTCGGCCTACCGCGACTTCAATACGGCGGTGGCGTACATGGCGCTGGACTACAACGCGACCGCGGCGGAGATACTGGAGAGCCTGCCTTCGTCGGCGCCGGTCGACTACATCCTCGCGCTCTCCTATAGCCGCCGCGGCCGCGAAACAGACGCGGTCGAACATCTCCTGAAAGCGGTCGCCGCAGAGCCGACATACAAATATCGCGGCAACCTCGATCCGGAGATTGCCGCGATAATCAGGAAGTATGCTCTGTTCGAGGAGGATTAATCCTGCGATGCGAGCTTCTTGTAGGAATTGTAGCGAATCTTTGCGTACTCCTCGGTCTTCTGGAGAAGTTCCTCGGCCCTCTCGGGGAAGAGCTTACTGAGGGATGCGAAACGAACCTCACCCTTGAGGAAGTCCTGGAACTTGGTCCAGTCGGGCTCCTTGCTGTCGAGGATGAAGGGGTTCTGGCCCTGCTCTTCGAGATCAGGGTTGAAGTGATAGAGGTGCCAGTAGCCGCAGTCGACCGCGAGCTTCTCTTCCTTCTGGCTCAGACCCATGCCGGCTTTAAGACCATGGTTGATACAAGGGGCGTAGGCGATGATCAGCGACGGTCCGTCGTAGGCCTCGGCCTCCTTGATAACCTTCATGAACTGGACGGGGCTTGCGCCCATGGCGACCTGTGCTACATAGACATAGCCATAGCTCATGGCCATCATTCCGAGGTCTTTCTTGCGAATCTTCTTACCGCTGGCCGCGAACTTGGCGATTGCGCCCGCAGGGGTTGCCTTGGAGGACTGGCCGCCGGTGTTGGAGTAGACCTCGGTATCGAGGACGAGGATGTTGACGTTCTCGCCGCTTGCGAGGACATGGTCAAGTCCGCCGTAACCGATATCGTAGGAAGCTCCGTCGCCGCCGATTATCCACTGGCTGCGGGCGGGGATGTAGTCCTTGAGGGCGAGCAGCGCTTTGCTGACATCGCAGCCGCATGCCTCCATCAGAGGAACGAGCTTGTCGGCGACCTCGCGGGTCACATCGTAGCTTCCGCGGTTGTCGAGCCACTTCTGGTAGAGCTCCTTCATCTCGGCGGAGCACTTCGGACACTCGAGGCCCTTCTGCATGTAGGCCGCTACTGTGTCGCGCAGACGCTCGGAACCGAGCCTGATGCCGTAACCGAACTCGCAGAAGTCCTCGAACAGGGAGTTCTGCCATGCAGGGCCATGGCCATGGGCATCGGTGCAGTAAGGCGAGGCGGGGAAGGAGGCGCCGTAGATCGAGGAACAGCCGGTAGCGTTGGAGATCATCATGCGATCGCCGAAGAGCTGGGTGATGTTCTTGATGTACGGGGTCTCGCCGCAGCCTGCGCAGGCGCCGCTGAACTCGAAGAGAGGCTGGGCGAACTGGGCCGCCTTCATGTTGCTCTTCGGATCGAGCGGGGTCTTGT
>JAFZWV010000031.1 GCA_017617035.1 Bacteroidales bacterium | reverse complement strand
CCGCTACGAAACAAAAACGCCAGCCGGATGGCTGGCACTTGTTTCGTAGCGGGGGGAGGACTCGAACCTCCGACCTCCGGGTTATGAGCCCGACGAGCTACCGACTGCTCTACCCCGCGATGTTGGGAGTGCAAAGGTAAGCATATTTTCGGAAAATGCAAATATTAGATTAACAGGAGGATAATCAGCGCGAGCGACATGGCCCCGACGGCCATGCGACCACGGAAGTAGCCGCCTCCGATAACATCGGTCGTGTCCGCGGCGAGCGTCCTTTCGAGCGAGCTGCGGCGGATGTGACCGGCGCTCCACTTGCGGACGACCTGCCCGTCGGCGATGTAGGTGGCCCCGCCGTTGGAGCGGTTGAGCGACTTGAGCGTCTTGCGGTCGGCGATGAACGCGCCTTCGAGGGCGTCCTCCGGCTTCGCGGGCATGGCGGCAGCGACTATGGGCATGAGGCCGTAGTCATGGGCAAGCAGCATGGTGCGGGCAATGCGCTCGCGGTCGCGACGGGTGAGCGCGGCCGGCTCGTAGACCGAAATCAGCATCACACCGCCCTCCAGCGCCAGCTCGTCGTGGTACTCGCCGTCCGCGCCCAGCAGCGACACGCTCCCCTCCTCGAGTTCGGTCCCAGCGCGCAGGTCGGTGAGGTCCAGCATCGGGAGGTGGCGGAAGTTCCAGGTCGCAAAAGCGACCAAAATGGCCATCGTGAGTGCAACCAGGATCGGCCTGCGGACATGCTGCCGGCGTACCCGGTTCGTGGGCACGAATGCCACAACCCAGAGCAGTAGCAGCACCACGTTCTTCAAGAAGCTCTGCAGATGCGTCAGATGCACGATTTCGCCGAAGCATCCGCAGTCCATTGAGGGATTGAAGATGAGCATCAGGAGTGTGAGCATGGTAAAGAAGCTCATCAGTCCGAGCGAGACCCAGCGTATCCAGCTGGTCCATGCCCCCGCAATCAGCGCTGCGCCGACAAAGCACTCCAGCAGGTTGAAGAAGAACGCTATGGGCATAGAAATGCCGCGAAGGAATCCCAGGTGAGTCCAGTTGAGATACGACTCGATAACGAGCTGCGAACCGACCGGATCCATCAGTTTAAGGATGCCGCCCAGAAACAGCACTATACCGAAAAGAATCGCCGCCAGCCTGCGGAAAAACTCAGATGCGCTCATCTACTAAAGCCTTGATCTTTGCGAAGATATCGTCTTCGGGGAGCATGTTGCCATTCTTGTCGGAACAGTCGACCACCTTGAGGTTCGGGTCTTTCTGCGCCTGCATCAAATACATATCGCGTACACGCGCCTGAAAAGCGATGCTGGATTCGTGGATGTCTTTTCCGCCGCCGAGATAATCACGGTCGGAACCCTCTCGCTGGGATTTGAGATTGCTCTCGACAAAACTTAGAGGGACGTCGAGGAAGATATTGAGGTCGGGCTTCGGCTCACCGAAATAGCCGAATTCAGTGTCGATGATCCATTTGCGAAGGGCCTCTATCTTCTCCGGATCGTTGAGTTTCGCACACTGATATGCTATATTGGAATAGACATAGCGGTCGAAAAGGACGTTACGCCCCTTAGCGAGCGACTGCTTGATCTCAGGCGCTGCGCCATGGCGGTCCTCCGCATAAATCAAGGCCACGAGCTGCGGATGAACCGTCTCGTTAGTCCCGAAATCACCGCGAAGGAAAGCGGAAATAAGCTCTCCGTAGACGGGAGCGTCATAGCGCGGGAAATGGATATATTCGAGATCGCCCTTGCTCTCGAGGTATTCTTTGAGTTTGCGGACCTGAGTCGATTTACCAGCTCCGTCCAGTCCTTCCAATACAATCAGCATAGCATGCAAAGATAACAATTCTCACCCTTATAACTGCGAACAGATTTGCAAAAGGTCTTCGAATGAGAGTTGGAGCGAAATGTAAAGGCCATTTTCGGCAAAACGGTCCGCCGAAAGAGTAATTGTCAGCGGGCATGCGCGCCAAAGGGCGCAGGCTGCCGCGAAGGCTATCCCACGGGGCTGACCGTCGGCAGCGAATTCCGCCATTATATCCTCACCGGTCGGCATATTCACTCCGTCGATAAGATCATACCACGAAGTGGCGACCAGTTTTACCAGAACGCCCTCCTCGGGTTTTCTCTCATCGTATAATACTGTAGTGTGAGTAGAGGGTTTTGCTCTTTTCACGTTTTTGAACCAGTTCTGAATCCTTTCCGTAAGGTCTTTGATGTCATCGACATAATACTGGCTCTCCAGTTCGGTCTGCGCCTGGACACGGTCTATGTAATCCAGGATATCGGCGGGAAGCTCCTTCACCGGTCCCTGAGCCTTTGCTGCCAGCGGGATTAAAAGAAGTAAAATGAATATCAGGCGTTTCATAAGCTTTCAGGGTTAATGAGGATTGAAGTTTTAGTTCCCAGTCGGGTTATGTCGTAAAGTCGGATGAGCAGCGGAATCTCCAGTGTTCGCGCTGCAATGACGATAAGAGGGTTGTCGGCGTAGATGTAGGCCACCGCGCTTGCGGGATCAAGAGCCATCTGATCATACTGCGCCGCGTCTAGGACTCCGGCGCAGACTTCGATGCCCTCTGCCGACATTGACTTGACATCTGTATACTTGCTGGAGGACGCCATATGTGCCTGTAAGCCCCAGGAAGTCTTAGTCCTACTGGCCTTATTTTTGGCCAGCAGCGCTATCTGGCTCTCACGGCTCCAATCCGGAAGATGATAAAACTTGATGGCGGTATCGGCAAGGTCCTTCGGACGTGTTGTAATTACTTCGTTGGCCTTTTTATAGAGTTTGAATTTCCAATCGTCGACCATCGTGTATCCCGCTATGTAGAACAGCCAGGTAAGCCAGGGGTCGCACAATGTCCGATATGCGGAATAGACGCCCTCGCTTCGATTCAGCATCAACGCGGTTTCGCTATCTTTTGCTTGTGCCGCCCAGACATCTGGGGTATACGATGCGTTACCTTCTACATATAGATACTGGCCGGATTCGTACATATCGCGCCCTCGTAATTTCACTACGTGGGTTATGCGCAATTCGTCGCCCTTGATAGTCCATGTTTCGGTGATGTTTCCACCAAACACGTCTTTTCTGGCGAAACATTTCTCGATATGCTTTTTGATGATAGGTTCCTGGCGCGCCTTCTCAATCAGTTCCTGGGATGGCAGCCAGTACTCCTGCCCGGACAGAGACAGTCCGATAAGAAGGGCAAATGCCGCAAAGAATATACGTTTCATGCTCAAAATTAACCAAAAGATGGGAGATATCCAATTCGAGAGTTTTTGGTAATTTTGTGGTATGAAACTGATGGGAGTCATCAACCTCACGCCGGACTCGTTCTATGCACCGAGCCGCTACAACTATGCGATGCTTAATCGCGAGGATGTTGAAATAATTGATATCGGTGCCGTGTCGACAAGACCCGGCGCGCCGGATGTCGATCTCGAGGAGGAGTGGAGGCGGCTGGAGATGTTCCTGGAAATGTGGAAAGAGCGCCCGCGGGGGAAGCAGCTCTCGATCGACACGACGCGCGCCGAGATTGTCCGCCGAGCCTACGCCATGGTCGGTTCGTTTATAGTCAACGACATCAGCGCCGGGCACGACGACCCCCAAATGCTTCCGACGGTCGGTCGGCTCGGGCTCCCGTTCGTGGCCATGCACAAACGCGGCAACCCCCGCACCATGGACTCCCTCGCCGACCCCACGACCGATATCATTCAGCAGCTGGTCGAATATTTCCGCGACTTCGAGCGCTCGGCCCGGATCGCCGGAATCGAAGACTGGATACTCGATCCGGGCCTCGGCTTCGCCAAAACCGAGCAGCAAAACATCGAGATTATCGAGCGCCTCGAAGAACTGAAAGTGTTCGGCCGCCCTATTCTCGTGGGCGTCGCCGACAAGCGTTTCACGCACGGCGACTCCGCCCGCTACGAGAACCTCGCGGCCGCCCACGGCGCAGATATACTTCGAATTCACTAGAATAACATGAAAAAATTATTCGTCGCTATTAGGCAAAACGATTTGCAGCTGGTTAAGGAATTGATTAGCAATGATCCGGACTTAGTACGTTGTACTGCGAAACAACCTCCGAAGAAAGACGACGGGCAATCCCCTCTGCAAGTAGCTTTAAAGACAGGACGCTTCGACATGGCGGATTATCTTCTCGATATGGGAGCTGATCCAAATTTTATGGAGTCCGAGGATTGTGTTAATAACTGGAGGACCCCGGCTTTACATGACGCAGTTATGGCGGCGGTGATGGAATCGCGGTGGTGTAATCTTCACCCGTTTACTCATGAATATGAAGTTATGTCAAAGACGGAAGATACAGACAGGGCATACAGTGTTCTAGAACGAATGATTCAGCTAGGAGGAAATGTTAATCTACCTGATTCGATTGGCAATAACGCAGTATGGCGTTTTTGCTTGTCTGCAGATCAGATTCTCCCCAAGGACGATAATGATAAGTCATATCTATTCTCTGATGAAGTACACCACGACTTGTTGAGAATTCTGTCGTTACTGAAATCTTCAGGCGCTGATTTCAATTATGTTCGTCGGGATTTGAACGCTTCCGTGATGGACTGGTACACAAAAGGCGCAGTTAAAAGTCTCCTTGATGAGATCCTAATCAGTTAATTTGTCATATGGAGGTACGGCTCAAATATAATTTAGTTCCACTTTGGATTAGTATTATTCTAACCATAATGGGACTGGCTCTTGTACTTATCTCCGGTGATAGGAAATCATGGTTTGCTTTAATTCTGGGTCTGTTATGCATGGTCACTTCTCTTGTTAAAGCGATAAAGTATAGAAAAACCGTCATCGTTTTCAATGATAATGGTATTTGGATCAACGATGAGTTGCAGTTTTATTGGTATCAAATCGAGCACTGTTACCTTGCCGTAAGATATGGTGCTCGCGCCGGTTTCCCATGCCTTGTAGTTATTACAAAGAATAATGAACACCACGAGATAGATTTAGCTAACCACTACTCTGATGGTGTATTCGGATGGCATTTTGAGGAACTGTCGGAAAAAATAAACCGAGTTGTCAATAGAGAGATATGTTACATGAACGATAACGATCGCATTCGGGAAAAGGCTTTAAAAAAGAATAAGTATTAAAACATACTTTTTCCCGCATGTTATGTTGCAACGCGGAGGCGGGATTAGGCATCTTTGTAGTATGAAAAAGCTGTTTTATGTGATGCTGGCCCTTGTGGGGCTGGTTTCTTGCGAGGAGATAAGCGCTCCTTGGGATATTATCGTGGACTGGGCGCCGGTAGAACTCACTATCGAGGCATATGATGCCGAAGGCAATTCCATCATCTCTCCGGAAATGCCGGGCATGACCCTTACCTTCAAGGGGGAAACCTATACGGTGAAGGATGGAACAAATCCTTCTGTAGGCGAGATGCAGACCAAGGCCCTTCCTGCTTTTTTCTACGGTCTCGTCGCCCGACCCGTTCAAGGAGATCAGGGAGAAATCGTAGGGTATATTCTACATTTTGGCGAAATCGACGGTGCTGCAGACATGGACGAAGATCTAGTCCTGAACTGGCCCGACGGCAGTACCGACACGATTCACTACCACTGCGGAAATCACCGCGAGTGGCCTTCACCCAAATGCGACCGCTCCTGGAAGCTGAACGGCAAGCTGCAGGATCGAAGCGACTTTGTATTTAACAACAAATCTCTCCCTGTTGAATAACCTTCCCCGTAGGCCGTAAAATACAATTCTCTGAATATCAGACACTTATCGAAAATCGCCCACCTGAAACCAGGCGGGCGATTTTCGATAAGTGATTAATTATCAGCGGGTTACACTTCACGCGGCATTATCCGCAGGTTACACTTCACGCGGCATTATCCGCTGGTTAACACTTCACGCAGCAGCATCGGCGGCATCGGAGGAAGAACCAGCCGCAATCCGGCGGAAAGTCACGAAGAACAGCGCAACAAGCAGCAGGCAGGCGGCGAAGGCGGGCCAGTACCAGGAGCCGAGCACCTGCATCCAGCCTTCGGCGTCCTTCAAAGAGTCGATATGGCTCAGGATCAGCGCGAAGGTATTGTTGGCGAAGTGCATCAGCATCGTGAGCTTCAGCGAACGGGTCTTATAGTAGACATAGCCGAAGATCAATCCGAGCAGGATAGCCGGAACCATCTGCCAGATGTTCATGTGGATGAGTCCGAAGAACACCGCCGAGAAAAGAATCGCCCAGACGGGCTTCACTCCACGATCCAGCAGGCCGCGCAGGACCATACCCCTGCAGAGCCACTCCTCGAAGAACGGGGCGAACAAAGACACGCACACGAAGTTGATCCAGAGCGTACCGCTAGTCAGGCCCTTCAACGCCTCCTCAAGCCATTCGGGCATCTTGGGAAGAACGGAGGTGATGCCATCCGACACGATACCGGCGGCCAGGGTCACGACCATTACCAGCAATGCGCACAGCCAGCCGCCGAGCGGAGCGAAATGGCCGTTATCCAGCGGCGAGGGCACCGACTCGATCTCCATCTCCTTGCGGCGGCTGCGCACCGCGGCGAAGATCATCGGAGGGATGAACATGACAGGGTACGAGAGCAGCATTCCATAGTCCATGGCAGCCTCTTGCCCCATCATCGACGTGACAATCAGCGTCACGCCCATGCCCAGCAGTGTACCTACCAGGAACCAAAAAATCAAGCCCAGAATACCGCGCCACTTGGGGCTGAAGTATTCGAAGGTCTGAAAGAAATTGAAATTGCCTCTACGCTTGGCCATACTACTTGTACAAAGGAGTCGGATACACGCCCTTCTCTACGAGCTCGGCGAACTTGGCGACTACTGCAGGACGGTCTTCCTTGAAGGTGACGCCGAACCAGCGGTCGGGAGTTCCGAGAACGTCGCAGGATGCAGCGCCCTTCTTGATGAGATTGTCGACCACGAACGGGATGTAGAACTCCTTCTTAAGTTCGTTGATATTGGCCTTAAGGAACTCGACGAAGATATCGCGGCTGGCCTCAAAATAATCGGGGGTGAAGCACCACATGTTCATCGAGCAGAGATCCTTCGGCTTAAGTTCGACGCGCTCTCCGGTTACGGAGTTGTCTCCGCGGAGCTTGCCGTCTTCCTCGAACATTACATTGTGATGCTCGACGACATCGGTAAGATGCTTCTGAGCGTCGTAACTGCAGATTCCGCGCGAAACGCCGCCGCTCTCACTGAGGGTATTGTCGACCTCGAAACCGATAATGGCGTAAACGCCCTTCGTATTCTCATGGGCCTTGCACCACTCGGCTGCGATATGGAATGACTCTTTTCCGTAGTAGTCGTCACCGTTGATGACCACGAACGGAGTATTGATGACATCTGCTGCCATCAGCATAGCGTGGGCTGTTCCCCACGGCTTCTGCCTCTCGGGATTCAGAACAAAACCATCAGGGATCTTATTCAGCTCCTGGGTCACGAAAGCGAACTCCAGGGGTGTCCCGTCCTGGCATTTAACTCCTGCATACTTCTGACGGACATGTTCCTCCATATCCTTGAGGAAATACTCGCGGACGATGTAGACTACACGGCCGAAGCCGAACTTGACCGCATCGTAAATAGAATAATCTATGATGGTCTCTCCGGAAGGGCCAAGGCCGTCCATTTGCTTGAGTCCGCCATAACGGCTGCCCATACCGGCAGCAAGAACAAGAAGTGTAGGTTTCATACTGGCTAGTTTTATAGTTCTGCAAATTTAGTTAAATTTGCGGAATATGGGCTACATGAAAGATATTTGGGACAAAAGCAAGGACGGCAACCGTAAGGAACAGCGTTCCCTGCTTCGTGTCGCAATAGTCGCTACCGGCCTGGCACTCATCTTCCTCTTTGTCAAGAAAGACAATATTATCAGGTGGGTCCAGGGCGGATTCACTATCGCCCGTCAGAACAAGGAGATAAAAGCCAACGAAGCTAAGATCAAGGCCCTGGACGCCAAGATTGACGCCCTGACTGGCAACCGCGACTCCCTCGAGAAGTTCGCCCGCGAAACATGGAACTTCGCGGAACACGGCGATGACGTTTATCTCATTCCCGACAAATAGTGGCACGAAAGTGGTTGCAGGATATAACGAATGAATTCAGGTCTGAAACGGTACATATTCCCCGTCGCACTTTTCGGAAGCATCTGCATCGCGGTTGCCTCTGAAATGATGGCCGGTCCGAGCCAGCTCGGGGCCATGGAACCCGCCATGGACCCGGCTCCCGATACGGTAGTGTACCCGGTCAGCAACTACAAAGCCCGCCGTAAGGGCAACTTCGAGAAGGTAGAGATTGCGGACTCGTTGCTCGGCGGCCCCGACACCCTCGTCTTCGAGGAAGAAGAGTTCATCGACACTCTCCCCCACCTCACCGCCCGCGATACCCTCAAGGCCCCCGATTCTTTGAAGGAGATTGACCCATGGCGCTACAAATACTACGTAGCCCTGCTCGATTCCCTGACCCACCACGAAGTCGCCGACTCCCTCCAACACGAAGGAGACTCGCTTAAAGAGGTATACATAGCCTGTAAGGACTCCCTGACTCAGGTCCTGGAATCTGTAGACCGCCACGAACAGATGGCGCGCGAACAAGCCGAAAGCGAGAATCGCGAGTACACTGAAGACGAATCGATAGCAGAAGTCCGGGCGGAACTCGAAGATGGTTTCCTCCGTGCGCTGGACGATTCCACCCACGCCGAGTTTAACTTCAACGAGCGCCACAAACTGGATTCGACTTACTATGCCGACTCTACCGCCCGCGTGAGGGCGGCCTTCCTGGCATGGTACAATTCCCTCTCGAAGGAAGAGCGTAAGAAATACGATTTCGAGCAGAAGGAGCTCCGAAAGAAGGCAATCAGGGATAGCCTCGACCGCATCAAGGCCGATAAACAGGCCGTCAAGGATTCCATTCGCGAGAACACCCCGCGTATCCTCGATACCTATTCCCTGCCCGACTCGCTACACTTCAAGCGCATAGTCGCATGGACGGAAGACCGTGACTTCGGACAACTCCGCCCTTACGTTCCCGACACCAGCTACAACTTCCATTTCAACGACTACCGCTTCCTGCAGGAAGACGTCAACGCGACATGGCTGGGCGTAGCCGGCTCCCCGGTCCAGAACTATAACTTCCTGGAGCGAAAGAAGACGGGCGTGAGCTTCTACGAGCCCTACGAGGCATGGACCTTCAACCCGGAGACCTTCGTCCAGTACAATACGAAGACTCCGCATACCGAGCTGGCCTATTACGGAACCCTGTTTGCCGGAGACGAAAAGGAATCCGACAACATCCACATCTTCACGACCCAGAACATCACCCCGGCCCTTAACTTCAGCCTTCTTTACGACAAATGGGGCGGCGGCGGTATGCTCGTCAACGAAAAGGTCAAGAACAAGACAGCCGCCGCGGGACTGAACTACATAGGCAATCGATACCAGGCCAATGTCGGCCTCATCCACAACAAGGTGGAGATGGGCGAAAACGGCGGACTCACCGACCTCGCCGAGATCAGGGATACTACGATCGAGGTCCGCGAGGTTAAAGTGGCCATGACCCAGGCTGCGTCGACCACCAAAAAATTCACCGTCTTCGCCGACCAGCAGCTGCGCATCCCGTTCGACTTCATCAACACATGGAAGGCGAAACGCGATACGACCTTCGTGCCGGATTCGACCGCCGACGTGACTACAGCCTTCCTTGGCCATGCCGTCGAGTATTCGAAGTACCAGCGCGAGCTGGTGAACGGAACGCTGGGCGCGGACTCGCTCGGCCAGACGCGCTTCGATAACAAGATATACCTGCGCCTGCAGCCATGGTCATCCGACGGTCTGATCTCGAAGCTCGACGTGGGCGTGGGCGACTATGTCCATAGCTACCACAAGGTCACCGCAGCCGACACCTCGCGCGCCTACGAAAACTCCCTCTACACCTATGCCGGAGCGCGCGGCCAGTTCACCGACAATGCCCGCTGGGACGCCAAGGCCCACCTCGTGTTCGCGGGTGCTGACGCCGGCAACATGGACATCAACGCCAACCTCGGAATGGAGTTCTACCCGTTCCGCAAGGCACGCCGCTCGCCCGTGGCCCTGACCGCAAGCTTCAGCCAGAGCCTGACCGGTGCGACCTATTATCAGCGCCACCTCTACTCGACCATGAACCCGCTGATGCAGTGGGACAACAACTTCGATAAGACCTCGATCACCAAGGTCGAAGGCTCGCTGCGCATCCCGCACTGGAAGCTCGAGGCTAAGGGCGGATATGCCTTGGTTGGCAACTATATCTATTATGATACGCTCGGCGTCGTGAAGCAGCATACCGACGGCGTTATCAGCGTGATATCCGGCTATCTGCGCAAGGAGTTCGTCATCGCGGACTTCCTCCACATGGACAACCGTATCCTGGCGCAGTTCTCATCCAACCAGGAGGTGCTGCCCCTGCCGGCGCTCGCCCTCAACTTGAGATATTTCATCCAGTTCCCCGTCCAGAAGGGAGTCATGGATATGCAGATAGGTGTCAACGCATGGTGGAATACGAAGTGGTACTCGCCCGAGTGGAACTTCATCACCGGCACCTTCAACAACCAGAAAGAGTTCGCCTACAACAACGGTCCTTACTTCGACGCGTTCATCAACATGCAGTGGAAGCAGGTTACCGTATTTATCAAGCTCCAGAATGCCGGCGGCGGCTGGCCTATGGATGAGCCCGACGTCTTCAGCGCCCACAGACACATCATCACCGACGGCGGCGGCTCCGGCCTGAAGATAGGCATCTGGTGGCCGTTCTACCTCTCCCCCACCGAGAACAGGAAGCTTAGCAAATGAGGGCCGACAGCTTCATAGCCTCTAAAATAAGGTTCAAGGGCAAGGTCTCCGTATGGGCGACCGCGATTTCCGCATTTATCATGATAGTGTCGGTGAGCGTCGCGTCCGGATACCGCAAGGCCCTGCGCGATGCGATCAGCGACATAGTCTCGGACGTCGTGCTCACCGACACTGCCGCCATCCGCATCACCCCAGCACTCGAAGAGCAGCTCTCGCAGGTCCAGGGCGTCGCCGGCTGGCAGCCCGTCGTGATTGAGGCGGGGATAGTGCGCAGCGGCGAGGTGCTGGAGGGCGTTGTCTTTAAGGGAGTCCCGTCGCTCACCTCGCCGCTGCAGGTGCGCATCCCCGAAAAGCTCGCACGCAAAGTCGGGCTGTCCGAGGGCGACGCGATGCTGTCGTACTTCGTGGGCGACAAGGTCAAACTACGCAAGTTCACGGTCGCGGAAATCTACAAACCGTCCGTGGAACTCGACGAAGCGCTGATAGTCTACTGCCCCCTGAGCGATATGCAACGCCTACTCGGCTACCCTTCTGACGCGGCCGGGGCGCTCGAAATCCGCCTGACCGACGATTTCCGCACGCGCGACGGTATGATATGGAAGGCCGGCGAGATTGGGTATGCGACCGGCCTGCGGTCTGCGGCATCGTCCTACAAATACGCAAACCTTTTCGACTGGATGCAACTTATCGACATGAATGTCGTAGCGATATTGCTGTTGATGGCTCTCGTCGCCGCATTCAACATGATTTCAGGACTGCTGATCATGATTATGCGCAGTACTCCGACCATCGGAACACTAAAGGCATTGGGCATGGGGAACCGCGGCATTGCCCGCACGTTCCTGCGTGTCGCCTCACGCTCCACGCTGCTCGGCCTCCTCGCGGGCAATGCCGCCGCGCTGCTATTCTGCCTGATTCAGGGCACGACGCATTTAATCAGGTTGAATCCCTCCAACTACTTCGTCGCGTACGTTCCCGTCAGCGTGGACGTCTGGGCCATTCTCTTGACCGACGTCCTCGCCTGGTGCGTAATCATGCTCTTGTTGCTGATCCCCTCCCTCCAGATCTCCCGCATCGACCCCGCCCAATCCGTCAAAGGAGAAACGCTGTAGTTTTTGGACTTCTCCCCCCCTTTTTACGGGGAGTAGTCCAATTTTTACTTTTTGGCGGCTTTGCGGCGTTCGATGAGTTTGAGGTTGGCGGTGGCGACTTCGTCGGAGGGATTGAGTTTCAACGCCTTTTTGTAGTAAGTGGTCGCCTTTTTGGGGTTGTCCTTTGCGACGAGCCAGTAAGATCCGATATTATCCAGATAGTTGGAGTTTTTCGGATAGAGTTTCGAGAGTTTTGTTGAGAGTTTGAAGAAAGCTTCGTAAGCCGGAGGGGTTGCGATATTCCAAAGGCGCAGGCAGTATCCCGACATGAGTTCGGAAAAGTCTCCTTCTACTGTCGGTTCACCGTACACGACCCATGCAGGGTGCGATTTCTTTTCCATCTCGACGAGTTTTTCCATCTCCGCAACCGCCATGTCGGGGGATTCTTTTTCGTAGGAGAGGAAACAAGTTATTTTGTCGGCACGATAGACAAGATCAAGAGGATAAAGTTCAACGGCTTTGTCGAGCCAGGTCATGGCCTGACCGAAGAGTTCATCGTCGTAGACTGTTTCTTCAAAGTAGTTGATTTTCTTTCCGGTGGAGTCGGGAACGGAAAGGATGGGCTTGTTGCCGAGATATTTTGCCTGGTCCTTCGGGACGGCATGGGTAGTCATACCCTTAGCGAGGCAGTAGTTACAGCGCGCCTCGAGGAGGCGGCCGTCGTCGGGAAAAGCGGCCTCCCACTTATCGAGATAGGTTTCGATCCCGACGCCGGCGTAACCGAGGCGCGCTGCGAGACGCGTGTACTTTTCGTTGAATTCTTCTGCGGTGGTCTGGGCAAAAGCGGCAAAGCCGAAGGTCAGCGCCAGAAGCGTTATGAGGACTCTTTTCATTTTATATTCATATGTATGCGTCGCGCGAGCGGGTGAAGACTGTTGCACCTGTTACCCAGATTGTTAATGAATCCGAGCGGATGTCCCTCGAAAGCTACAAGATTGAAGCCACGCGGTGCGTCAGGAAAAACCAACGGATCATGATGCAAGTACTCCAGGGCCTGCTGAAGCGATAACTCAATTATAGGATATTCGCCCTTATAGCCAAGGCTGAGGGCATAGTCGGGATCGGGGATGAGCTTGCCGCCTTTCTCGACGCCGGCGGGAACACCATAGCGCAGGGGCCGGAGGCGGTCGAAGTCGGGCTTGCGGCAAACGGCAGAGTCGGCCGTTTTTTGCAGCGCGCCGACCCATTGTCCTTCACCAGGCACCTCCCCCGCTTTCAGCAAGTTGCCATAGCGGGTTAGGCGCACGCCGTGCTGGGGGAACTCGTCCGCGGGCGGGAGGATTTCGCCGCCGAGCTCGGAGGCCGCCCATTCGAGGTTGTCGTCGTTTTCGGCGTCTTCGTAGGTGCAGGTCGAGTAGACGAGGATGCCGCCATGGCGCAGGGCCGGCCAGACATCGGCCAGAATACGTTTTTGGCGGGCGGCGCATAGCTGGACGTTCTGCTCGCTCCACTGCTCGACCGCGACAGGGTCCTTACGGAACATGCCCTCGCCGGAGCACGGGACATCGGCGACGATGATATCGAACGCGCCTGCGAACTGGGCGAAGGCGGCGGGGTCGACGGATGTGACCATGACGTTGGGGTCGCCCCAGATCGCGATGTTGTCGCTGAGAATGCGGCTGCGGTCGCGCATCACTTCGTTTGCGACGAGCAGGAACTGCTCGCCATAGCGTTCGCGCAGGCTCGCCGCCAGGTCGGTCGACTTTCCGCCCGGAGCAGCGCAGAGATCAAGAACACGGATGCCCGGGGCGCCGATTTTGTCGAGAGCTTTGCGGAAGATATGGCCAACGTACATTGCAGATGAATCCTGGACATAGTAGCATCCGGCATGGAAGCGCGGGTCCAGCGTAAACACCGGGCGCTCAGAGAGAATGCGCCCATACGGGCTCCATGGCACCGGAGTGCCCTCCGGTCCCGCGCAACCCTTAAATGGATTCAGTCTGATCGCTGTACTAATCATTTATTCTTCTATTGGCGAACGGAGAGGCACTTTCAGCCTCTATCGCTTCGCGACCCTAGTCCGGGAAAATGAGGCTGAAAGTTATATATGTGCGGAGGCGTCGACGAGGCCATCGACGATTTTGTCGAGGGCTTCGCGGATTTTGCCGCCGATCATGAGTTTCATTATGCCATTGAGCTCTACGTCGGCTTCGAGCCAGAAGTCGGTCTTTGCGGCGCCGCCATCGTCGAAGTGGATCTTTACGCTGAAGTGGAATGGGGCGTTCTGGTCTTCTAGGACGATGAGGTCGTAGGGGTGACGCTCGGCGACTCTGACAGTTATCGACATGCCCTGGGCGGTTGCCGTGAGGGTGTCGAAGTCGGCTTCGATGTCGACCTGTTTGTCGGGCGGAACCATCTGCTTGAAGAGCCTGAGGTCTGTGAAAACCATGTACAATTCCATGGGCGACCTTCCGACGATTCCGTGTTTACTTGTATAGTGCTCTGCCATATTTTCATTATATTTGCTCTGCAAAGATAGGAAAATGACTCATAAAATCTATTTCGAGAAGCGCTGTATAATCATCTGTCCTCCGACAGACGATTCGCTGTCGGATCCGAATGCCGTCATTTTCCATCCGGGCATCAGGATCGATATCGGCACTCTTGTGCGTATGTTCGAGCAGACCGATTCCATCGCGCGCATTTATATTCCTACTGAAGATACCGACGCAGCATACGCCGATCTCTGTGCTCAGTTTAAAAATGTCGATGCGGCAGGCGGACTGGTCGTCAACAGGCGAGACGATTTTCTTCTGATTAGCCGCAATGGGCTTTGGGACCTGCCGAAAGGCCACCGCGAGGAGGGAGAAGATATCGAGGTGACTGCGATTCGCGAAGTTCAGGAGGAGACGGGAGTCGACGAACTGGAGCTTCAGGATCTTATCTGCATCACGGACCACTGTTATTTGAGAAACGGAATCTGGCACCTGAAACACACCTGGTGGTTCAGAATGCTCTATACTAAGCCTGTCGAGCTGATTCCCCAGCGAGAAGAAGATATCTCCAAGGCCGTGTGGGTGGCTAAGTCTTCCCTGCCTCCGTTCCTGAAAAATACCTATCCTTCCATACTGGAAGTTTTTCGAGCAGCATAAGGCACTGCACCCCTGATACCGCTATCGCTCAATGACGCTATGCGTCTGGGAGCGACCCTAGTCCGGGAAAAAAGCGGCTCAGGGGTGCAGTGCCCTTATGCTACATGAAACTTTTTGCATGTATTGGCCGTATATAGAATACTATATCTAATATCGACCAATGAAACTTTCGCAATTCAACTTCGAACTCCCGCAGGAGAAAATCGCAACAGAACCCACCAGATGGAGGGATGAATGCAAACTTATGGTTCTTCATAAGGATAGCGGCGAGATTGAGCACAGACAGTTCAAAAACATAATCGACTATTTCGGAAAGGGCGACAACTTCGTTCTTAATGATACTAAAGTCATTCCCGCAAAGCTTTACGGAAAGAAAGAGAAGACCGAGGCCGACATTGTGGTTTTCCTTCTGAGGGAACTCAGCAAGGAGCAAAGGCTCTGGGACGTTATCGTGGAGCCGGCCCGCAAGATTCGTATCGGCAATAAACTCTACTTCGGTGAGGATGATTCGATGGTGGCGGAAGTTATCGACAATACTACTTCGCGCGGTCGTACCCTGCGCTTCCTCTACGATGGACCGTACGAGGAGTTCAAGCAGGCGCTTTACGCTCTGGGCCACACCCCGGTTCCCGAGTGGGTAAAGGAAGAGACAGATGAGTCCGACGTGGAGAACTATCAGACCATATTCGCTGCCAACGAAGGCGCAGTGAGCGCCCCGGCAGCAGGTCTGCACTTCAGCCGCGAGCTCTTCAACCGCATGATTCTCAAGGACATAGACAAGACCTTCATTACCGTTCATATGGGCATGGGCTACTTCCGCTCGGTCGATGTGGAAGACCTGTCGAAGCACAAGATGGACGGAGAGAGGATGATTATCTCCCGCGAGGCGGCCGACAAGATCAACGCTACTAAGCGCGCCGGCCATAAGGTCGTCGCCTGCGGCGTTACAGTGATTCGTGCCCTGGAGACTTATGTAACTACCAATAAAGAGATTAAGGACAACGATCTTTGGACCAACAAGTTCATCTTCCCTCCTTACGAGTTCTCGATTCCGGATGCGATAGTGAGCAACTTCCACCTCCCGCAGTCGACTATGCTGATGACCGTAGCGGCGTTCGGAGGATACACGAAAGTGATGAACGCCTACAGAGTCGCACTGGAAGAAGGATACAGGTTTGGACCATACGGAGATGCGATGCTGATCATTTAAAACAATATACAAACTATGGAAACTTCAAAACTTACAAAGGTGGGCGCTTGTACGCTCAACCGAGCCTTCGGGTATAATCCGAAGGTGTCGCACAGACTTATCGAAGAAAGCGGCTCTATAGCCGAATTATTTAGCCTGAGCGAACGCAAAAGGGACGAATTGCTCGGTCCCTTTTCGCGTTTTGAGGGCGCATTGTCCGACGCGGAACTTGCCAAGAGCGAGAAAGAACTCGAAGACATGGCGGCAAAAGGCATAGAGTTCGTCGCGCTCGGTGAACCGGCGTACCCCAAAGCACTAGCCGAGTGTCCGGACGCTCCCGCAGGCATGTACATCCGCAGCGCTTCCACCGCCGCCGACCTTTTCGCCGAAGGCGTTTTCATCTCTATAGTGGGGACGCGCGATATCTCCCTCTACGGTCAGGAATGGACGCGCCGCATAGTCTTCACGCTCGCGCAGGCGCAGGTTAAGCCCGTTATAGTCAGTGGGTTAGCGTATGGCGTCGATATCATGGCCCACCGCGCTGCGCTGGAGGCGGGACTGCGCACGATCGCCGTGATTCCGACCGGGCCGGAGGAGATTTATCCGAGCGGCCACAGGCGTTGGGCGGAGCAGATTGCATCGACGCCCGGCTGCGCGCTGGTGACCGACTTCCCTCCCGGTACGAGCGCGCAGGCTGCGACCTTCCTGAGGCGCAATCGCATCATCGCGGGGCTTTCGTCGGCCACGGTCGTCGTGGAATCGAAGCGCAGGGGCGGGAGTTTGATCACGGCTCATGCCGCGTTCGACTACGGGCGCGATGTGTGGGCGTTGCCCGGCAGGATAGACGATGTCCGCTCGGAGGGCTGCAACATTCTGCTTCGCGAGAATGTCGCGGAGCCCATCGCGGACGTCGAGGCCCTTCCGGACGCTCTCGGTCTCGGGACCTACAACCGCCGTCGCAAGGCCGAGCTCGAAGAGGAGGTGCGCGAACGCTATGCTAAGAGCATGGATCCAGACACACTCGAAAAACTCTGCCGCATCGCAGTCTGCATCAAACTCAACCGCGGAATCTGCGCCGAAGAAATCGCCCATCAACTCAACCTCGACTACGTCCAGACCGTCACCCTTGTCGGCACGCTCGAAACCGGGGGCTTCATCGTCACCGATCTACTTCAACGTTGCTCCATTTTAGTTCGTAAATATTAGAAGCAGACAGGTACTTACAGCCCCTATCGCTCATCGACGCTACGCGTCTGGGAGCGACCCTAGTCCGGGCAAATGGGGCTTTAAATACCTGTCTGCTTCTACTTTTTTTTATTAAATTTGTATTGATGATTTTTATCGATACACATTGCCATCCGAGTGATGAGGCGTATGAGGGCGAGCAGGACGTGGTGATCGCGCGGGCTGTAGAGGCCGGAGTGACGAGAATGCTCCACGCCGATGTCGACAGCCACGACCGCCCGCGTATGCTGGCGCTCGTGGCGCGTCACCCAGGCGTGGTGTTCCCCATGCTCGGCCTCTACCCTGGCGCGGTCGCTGAGAACTGGAAGAACGAACTCGATATGGTCTTCGAGCACGCGAAGGATCCTTCGCGGTTTGTAGCCATAGGCGAAATCGGTCTGGACTACCACTTCTCGACCGAGTTCAAGGAGCAGCAGAAGGAGGCGCTGAAAGCACAGCTGGAGCTGGCCGCGAAGCTGAACCTTCCGGTGAACATTCACTTACGCGATGCTACGGACGACTTTTTCGCCGTGCTCGACAGCTGCCGCGGCCTGGGGCTGCGCGGCAACCTCCACGCCTTTAGCGGCAGCGCCGAAACCGCGGCACGCATACGGAAATACGGCGACTGGAGCGTTGGCATAGGCGGAGTCCTAACCTTCAGGAAGGCGGGAATCGCCGAAGCGGTGAAAGACATACCTCTTGAAATGATTCTTCTGGAGACCGACGCTCCTTACCTCGCGCCGACTCCGCTTCGCGGAACTCGAAATGAGAGTTCGTATATTCCGCTCATCGCCGCGAAACTCGCTGAGTTAAAAGGAATAAGCATCGAACAGGTCGCGGACACGACCACAGCCAACGCTGAGAAGTTGTTTGGGCTGGCCTCATAATATGGACGTCCGGGCAGACTTTTCAGGCGCTATCGCTCATCGACGCTATGCGTCTGGGAGCGACCCTAGTCCGGGCAAATGCGCCTGAAAAGTCTGTCCGGACGTTCCAACATTGAAGAATTATTACTATATTGCATCGAATTTGTGAATTGAGATAAACAACAAATCAATAACAACAATTAAAAACTACAATCAAAAACAGTTATGAAAAAGATTTCCATGTTTTTGGCAGCAGCGGCCATCCTGGTCTTCTCCGCCAACATCGCATCGGCACAGGAATCTGAGCAGGCTGCACCGGAGGCTACTGAGGTAGCTGCACCCGCTGCAGAAGATGCTGAGGTTGACCCGTTCAACACTCAGAGTGAGATTCCTCTCCACCAGGCCCTCAAGACCAAGTTCATCGAGGGTGGTGCAGGCTTCATGTCACTCGTTATCATCTGCCTTATCCTCGGTATGGCTCTCTCGATCGAGCGTATCCTTTATCTCTCGTTCTCGAGGACAAATGCCAAGGCTCTCGTTGAGAAGGTAGAGAAAGCCCTTGCAGAAGGCGGAATCGAGGCAGCTAAGGATGTTTGCCGCAATACCCGCGGCCCTGTCGCCAAGATCTTCTACGACGGACTCGACCGCTATGATCAGGGTCTCGACGTAGTTGAGAAGAACGTTGTTTCTTCGGGCTCGATTCAGATGAGCATGCTCGAGAACGGTCTTTCCTGGATTTCTCTCTTCATCGCTATCGCCCCGTCCCTCGGATTCCTCGGAACCGTTATCGGTATGATCCAGGCATTCGATGCTATCCAGGCTGCAGGTGATATCTCCCCTAACGTTGTTGCTGGCGGTATGAAGGTCGCTCTTATTACAACTGTTGCGGGTCTTATCGTAGCTATGATCCTCCAGGTGTTCTACAACTACATCCTCGCTAAGATCGACTCTATCACCATCGATATGGAAGAGGCTTCGATCGACCTCGTAGATGTCCTTACAGCTTACAAGGCAAAATAATTCCGGATCATGAAAAACTACAGTAAAATCATCAAATGGGTCCTGCTGGCGCTCCTCGTGCTCAGTGTCGGAATCTTCGTCGGAGCCTGGATTTATGGCTTCAAGAAGAACGACGCCATCGCCGTCGATGTGCTCTTCTACTGGACTTATGCGATGGTCGGCCTCGCCCTCATCAGCATCATCTGCATAGGCGGATGGATCGGGGTGAAGAACGACAAGAAATTCCTCTGGAAGCTTCTTGCCGTGCTGGGCGGTGCCGCTGTCGTTGTCCTGGCAGTGTACTTCCTGTCGCCGGGTTCTGAGGCTATCGGAATTCTCGAGCAGCCCTCGAAATCGACCCTTAAGCTCACTGATACAATTCTTAATCTGACCTACCTTGTGGGCGGCCTTACCATTCTCTCCATCATCGTCGGCGAGATTGTAGCCGGTGTCCGCAACAAGAAACAGGCAAAGTAAAAAGACTATGAGCAAGAAAAAAACTCCGGGTTTAAATACCAGTTCAACAGCGGATATCGCATTCCTCCTGCTCTGCTACTTCCTTATGACTACTACCATGGGAAGCCAGACAGGTCTGTCGCGCCGTCTTCCCCCTATTCCTGACTCAAAGCAGCAGGTAGAGGATCAGAAGATCAACAGGCGCAACATCATCGTGGTGCGTATCAACTCCGCAGACAAGGTACTTGCCGGTAGTGAAGGAATCGAGCTCGCTTTCCTGAAGGATAAAATCAAGGAGTTCCTCGATAACCCGAACAACGATCCCAACCTTCCCGAGAAGGAAGTAAAGGAGATCGAGGGTTTCAAGGCTGTTCCGGTCTCCAAGGGCGTTATCTCCCTTCAGAACGACCGTGGTACGAGTTACGCGAAGTACATCGCCGTACAGAACGAACTCGTGAAGGCAGTCAACGAACTCCGTGACGAATTCTCGATGGCCAATTTCGGAAAGCCTTACGGCCGCCTCTCGGAAGAGGAGCAGGGATGGGTAAAGAAAGCCGTCCCTCAGAACATTTCCGAGGCAGAGCCTAAGGATGTTAACGCATCAACAAGATAAGAGGAGGACTAAGCTATGTCAATGTTTGGTGGAAACAACAAGAAAGAAGTTCCCGGAATCTCTTCAGGATCCCTCTCCGATATCGTGTTCATGCTCCTGTTCTTCTTCATGGTTACTACGCAGATGCGTGAGACCGAAAACAAAGTTCAGGTGAAAGTTCCCGAGGCTTCGGAAGTCACAAAACTGGAACGCAAAGACCTTTCGTCTTATATCAACATCGGTACTCCTATCAAGTCTCTCCAGGCTCAGTACGGTACCGACGCACGTATCCAGCTCAACGACTCCTTCAAGAGCAAGGAAGACATCCGCGACTTCGTCGCTTCTGAGCGCGAGGCCATGAAAGAGGAGGATCGTCCTCTCATGACAGTCTGTATCAGGGCCGACCAGGATGTTCGAATGGGTATCATTACCGACGTCAAGCAGGAGCTGCGCCGCTGCTCCGCGCTTAAGATCATGTATTCCGCAAGGAAACCGTCTGAGTAAGCTCAGACTACCGAATATGAGCAGCCCCGCCTTTGGGGCTGCTCTTTTATCAAAAACAAACAAATGAGTCAAAAGGAAATAATTCGTACGAAAGTGAAGGACCTGCTGGCTATGTCCGCAGGCCAGGACGTTCTTGCCAAAGGTTGGGTAAGGACTAAGAGAGGAAATAAGGAAATCGCGTTCATCGCCCTCAACGACGGCTCTACTATCAAGAATATCCAGATAGTAGTCGACAAGACCCCCGAGACCGAACCGATACTCGCCAGGATCAGCACCGGCGCCTGCATCGCAGTCAAAGGATCCCTCGTAGAGTCCATAGGCAGCGGCCAGGCAGTCGAAATCAAGGCTAATGAGATCGAGATCTACGGCGAGAGCGATCCTATGCGCTACCCTCTCCAGAAAAAGGACACTTCGTTCGAGTATCTGCGTACTGTAGCCCACATGCGCCCGAGGACCAACACCTTCGGCGCCATCTACCGTCTGCGCAGCCAGATGGCCTTCGCCATCCATGAGTATTTCCACAGCAGGGGCTTTGTCTACCTCAACACCCCTCTGATCACTGAGTCGGACGCCGAGGGCGCCGGCCAGATGTTCCAGGTCACTACCCTTGACCTCAACAATGTTCCTAAGAACAAGAAGGGTCTGCCGGACTACTCGAAGGACTTCTTCGGAAAGATGACGAGCCTTACGGTCAGCGGCCAGCTCGAAGGCGAGCTCGGCGCTACTGCCGTTGGCGAAATCTACACCTTCGGTCCGACCTTCCGCGCCGAGAACTCCAACACCCCGCGCCACCTCGCGGAGTTCTGGATGATAGAGCCGGAGATGGCGTTCTACGACATCAAAGACAATATGGACCTCGCCGAGGACTTTATCAAGAGCCTTGTCAAATACGCCCTTGACAATTGCCGCGACGACATCCAGTTCCTTAACGACCGCTATGACGATACACTTATAGCGCGTCTTGAAGGCGTTATCGACACCGAGTTCGTACGCCTGCCCTACACCGAGGGTATCAACATCCTCAAGGATGCGATTGCCCATGGCCACCAATTTGAATACCCTGTCGACTGGGGAACCGATCTCCAGAGCGAACACGAAAGATATCTGGTAGAAGAGCATTTCAAGAAGCCTGTTATCCTGACCGACTACCCGAAGGATATCAAGGCCTTCTACATGAAGCAGAACGACGACGGAAAGACCGTCCGCGCGATGGACGTTCTCTTCCCGAAGATCGGAGAGATTATAGGAGGATCCGAGCGTGAAGCCGATCTCAAGAAACTGGAGGGACGCATCGACGAGCTCCATATGAAGCGCGACAACCTCGAATGGTATCTCGATACCCGCCGCTTCGGCAGCTGCCCTCACTCCGGCTTTGGCCTTGGCTTCGAGCGTCTGCTGCTCTTCGTGACTGGCATGCAAAACATCAGGGACGTTATCCCATTCCCTAGAACACCTAAAAATGCTGAGTTTTAATATATTTCGGTTAGCTGTTTTGACCCGCCATCGCTCATCGACGCTTCGCGTCTGGGAGCGACCCTAGTCCGGGCAAAGGCGGGTCAAAACAGCTAATCGAAATACTAACAAATAATAGAATATGTTAGTAATCGGTATCGCCGGAGGTTCCGGCAGTGGAAAGACCACGGTAGTTAGAGCTATTACTGAGACCCTGAAGGGCGAGAGCGTCGTTACGATTCCCCTCGATTCGTATTATAAGGATTCGAGCGATCTGACCGACGAGGAGAAGCGCAACCACAACTTCGATCACCCCGATGCAATCGACTGGGAGCTGATTTGTCAGCAGCTTTCAGAGCTGAAGTCCGGCAAGAGCATCGAGCAGCCTATTTACTCATACATATCGTGTAGCCGCAGCAAGACTGAGACTGTTCATGTCGATCCGGCAGATGTTATTATCATCGAGGGTATTCTGGTGTTTACATGCCCGGAGCTGCGCGACCAGATGGATATCAAGATTTTCGTGGATGCAGATGACGACGACCGTCTGATGCGCGTTATGACACGCGACATAGTCGAGCGCGGCAAGGATGTCCGCTGGGTTATCGAGCGTTACTCGAAGACTGTTAAGCCGATGTACCTGCAGTTCATCGAGCCCAGCAAGCGCTACGCCGATATTATCATCCCTCAGGGCGGTCATAACAAGGTCGCCATCGACGTTATCAACAATACCATCCGCAAGGAATTAAGGGCACAAAAATAATTGCGTGATAACCTCATAGGAATTCTGGTCACCGTGAGCATACACCTCGCGGTGATTCTGATTTTACTCCTGACGGTTGTCCATCCCAACATAGAAAAGCAGCGCCAATCAATCATGTTCGACTTCTCGAAGCAGGATAAGATAGAGAAGTTGGAAAAGGAGATTGCGCGGCAGAAAGCGGCCAACGAGCGTGTGGAGCGCATGCTCCGCGAGGCCGGTGTCGGACAGGACGCGCCGCGCAATGTGGCTGTGGACCGCAGCAAGCTCAAGGACGACCGCGGTACCGACGCCGAAAAACTCTACCGCGATGCGAAGCGCATCGAGCAGCAGGCGCGCGAGAATATCAACCGTAAGCAGGAAAAAGATCCCTACGTCGCTGTTGCTCCTCGGGATGACAAAAATGTCACTCCGAGCGAAGCGAAGGAGTCTACTTACCAAGGTCCCTCTGTCCTCTCCTACTCGCTGGGAGAGAGGAAGGGCAGCTACCTTCCCATACCGGCCTACAAGTGCATAGGGGCAGGCGAGGTGACGGTAATAATCACGGTCAACGCCGCTGGCGATGTCGTGGACGCAAAGATACAGGAGGGAGTATCTTCCTCAGATAAATGTCTGCGGGATTACGCACTGGGCGCGGCACTGCGCAGCCGCTTTTCGCGCAGCAAGACAGGAGCCGCGCGCGAAGTCGGAAATATAGTCTATAGTTTTATCGCCCAATAGATTCCTTCGCTTCGCTCGGAATGACAGAGGAACGAGCGGCGGCGAAGACGTCGTCGATCTGGAGATAGAGATGGTAGAAGGCGTTGTCGCCGAGTTTCGAATAGCGGCCGACCAGAGCCTTAATCTGGGTCATCATATAACTCTTCGACTCTTCCCACTCCCCCGGCTTGGGCACCAGGCCGTCTTTTTCGCGCGCATAAGCCAGGAACTGTTTGTCTAGTCTGGCCCTGTCGAGATACTTCAGCAATTCGTCGTAGTCAGAGATGGCGCCAAGCTCGCTCTTATGGGCATCGAAGTATGCCGACGAGAAGCGCATCGTAGTGGCCTTGCGGTTACACTTGATATAGAAATCGCTTGCACGGGTAGTGTCTACCGGCACGAACACGTCGGGAATGATACCGCCCTTCGATACGTTCATGCTGTCGGCATCGACCATCTCGCCTTCATCGTAGCGCTTGTAGACCTCCCATGCGTAGTCCTTCGAATATGGCTTCTGGATGCAACGTCCGCTGGGTGTGTAGAAACGGGCGACCGTGAGGCGTATGCCGCTGCCGTCGGTGAAGAAGACCGGCTCCTGGACGAGGCCCTTGCCGAACGAACGGCGACCGTAGATAAGCCCACGGTGGTTGTCCTGGATGGCGCCGGCGAAGATCTCGCTCGAAGAAGCCGAGCCGTCGTTGATGAGCACCTTCAGTTTCATGTCCTTGAGCGCTCCCCTGCCGTCGGCAAGGTAGTCCTCGCGCTTGCGGTGGAGGCCTTCGATGTAGACGACCGTATCGCCCTTCTCGAGGAAGGCGTTGGCGAGCTGAAGCGCCTGGTCGAGGTAGCCGCCAGAGTTGTCGCGCAGGTCGAAGATGAGCTCTTTCATGCCCTGCTTCCGAAGGTCCTTCGAGGCGTCGTTAAACTCCTTGAAGGTAGTGCGCGCGAACTTTGAGAGCCTTATGTAGCCGGTTGTATCGCCGACCATGAACGCGGCATCGACGCTGTGGGTAGGGATCTTGTCGCGGGTGATTTCGAACGGGATGACTTCGCTTCCGCGCTTAACCGTGACCATGACCTTGGTGCCGGCAGGGCCGCGCATATGGCGTACCATGCTGTCCTGAGGGTACTTACGGCCTGCGATCTCGAGCGAATCGACCTTGAGCAGGCGGTCTCCCGGCATCAAGCCCACTTTCTCGGACGGGCCGCCGGGGATGACCTCGATGACGACAGCCGTATCGTTGGGGACGTTGAACTGGATGCCGATTCCGTCGAATCCGCCGGCAAGGCTGGTTTCCGCTTCTTCGAGATCCTCCGGGGGGAGGTAGACCGAGTGGGGATCCAGCTCAGCCAGGGCGGCGACTACCGCCGCGTCGGTGATCTTCTGTCTGTCGACAGGATCGACGTAGTTCTCGTCTATCTTCTGGAGTATGAGATTGAGCTTGCGCCAGTCTTGATATTGGGTGCGAAGCTCCTTCTTTTGATTGAAAACATCTTGAAAAGTGAGCACGGCCAACGCCCCCAGGACTATGCCCGAGAGTGCGATGGCTATTGAGGTGAAGTTGCTACTTTTCATTCTTGTTTGTGTCGAGCTGCTCGCATTCGATATTTGCGCTCTTCAGCAGGTCGATGCCGTCTGTAATGCGGTAGAGGTCTTTGTAGACTACTCTCTTGATGCCCGACTGGATGATAAGCTTTGCGCATTCCATGCAGGGCGAGGCGGTTACATAGAGGGTAGCGCCCTCGGAACTGTTGCCCGATTTAGCGACCTTGGTAATTGCATTTGCCTCGGCGTGGAGGACGTAAGGTTTAGTGACGTCGTTTTCGTCTTCGCACTGGTTCTCGAAGCCCGCAGGAGTTCCGTTATAACCATCGGAAATAATCATGCGGTCCTTTACGAGCAGGGCGCCTACCTGGCGGCGCTTGCAGTACGAATTCTTGGCCCAAACCTCGGCCATCTCGAGATATCTTTCGTCGAACTTATTCATTTTTCAGGTATAGATAACGTTTAATACTTCTCTTGGGTGTACGCTCGAAGTCTTCCTTGAGGAATTCTATTTTGCGGATGTGGGCATAATTCGGAAGCTGCTCGTTGATCTCGGGGATGCAGCTCAGGAGCTTACCCTCGAGTTCCTCGGCTTCGATGCCGTCGATAGCGGCGGTGACATAGTCGGGATAGACTATGGCCGTAAGACCACCCTTCTCCTCGACCACCAGCGATTCGACTACATACTGGACGCTGTTGATCACGGCCTCCAGCTCTTCAGGGTAGATGTTCTGGCCGTTGGCGGAAAGAATCATGCACTTAAGACGGCCCTTCAGATAGAGGTAGCCTTTCTTGATGATGCCCATATCGCCGGTGCGGAACCATCCGTCTTCGGTGAACGCTGCGGCGGTGGCCTCCTCGTTGCGGTAGTACCCCAGAAATACGTTGGGGCCTTTGACCTGGATCTCTCCCGGAATCTTCTCCGGATCCTTGGAGTCAATGCGTATCTTGCAGCCCGCGACAGCCTTGCCGGACGAGCCGACCTTGCTGCGATTCCAGTGGGAGTAAGTTATGATTGGTGCGCACTCGGTCATGCCGTAGCCGACCGTGAAGGGGAAACTCATCTTGTGGAAGAACTTCTCCACTTCGGGGTTGACGGCAGCGCCGCCGAGAATCACCTCTTCGAAGGAGCCTCCAAAGGCGGCCTTTACCCTCTTGCGCACGCTCCTACGCAGTAAGCTTCCGACGAACGGGATGTCGTAGAAGAAACGCAGACGCCTGATCATGGGCTTGATCTGGTTCTTGTAGACCTTCTCGATAATGAGCGGGACGCTGATGATGGTTGCCGGATGGATTTCCTGGAATGCGGTCATGATGACCTTGGGGCTCGGGGTCTTCGTAAGGAAGTGGGTGTGTGCGCCGATGCACATCTCGAAGAGGAACTCGAACATGAGGCCGTACATGTGGGCGCTGGGGAGCATCGCGACCATGTCGGAGGTGTAGTCCATCTGGGGCTCAGCCTCGTTGGCGGCGAACTCGATATTGGCGATAAGGGCCCTGTAGGGTATCATCACGCCCTTGGAGAATCCGGAGGTGCCGGAAGTATAGTTTATCAGCGCGAGATCGTCGGGTCTGTCTTTGTAGTAGTCAAGATCTTCGGGGCGAAGACCGGAGGCATACTTCGTATGGAACTCCGAGATTATTCTGGAGCGCTCAGCGGCAAGATCGGGGATAATGGAGCCAAGCACCCTGAAGTTTGCGAGATTAAGCGAGCCCAGCAGGCTGTCCGGAAGCTTGGAATGGTCCAGCTTGTCCCAGATCGCTTCGTCTACGAAGAAGGCCCTCGCCTCGGCATGGTTGATCAGGTCGACTATGTTGGCGGGGTTGAAGTCGTGGAGCAGCGGCACAGGCACGGCACCATAGGTCATGGCCGCGAGGAATGCGACGCCCCAGTTGGCCTGGTTGCGGCCGCAGATGGCGATTTTGTCGCCAGGTTTCACGCCGAATTGCGCGAAATTGGCATGGATAATCGCTATGCGCTCGGCGAGCATGGCGTAGTTCATCGTCTCGCCCTTGTAGTTGGACAGAGCCGGCCTCCACCAATTCTTACGGAAGCTGCGTTCGAGCTGCTTGTTTAAAGACTTTATCTTAAGCATTGTCTAATAGGTTCTATACACGTCGAAGCGAAGTTCGCTCCTTGTCCAGCTGAGCTGGCAGTCGTCGGCCAGCACTACAGCCTTTACACTCTTAGTCGGCCAGTAGTGCAGCTTATGGCGGACTTCCGATGCGAGGAAATGTTTCACGGCGTCTTCGCTGCCCATAATAAGCCAGTTGCCTATGCAGGCGGAATATGACTCGTCGGAGATAGCATAGCCCTGGCCAAACAGGGCGGTCACGAAGCCGCGGTGGGCGTTGGGGCGCACGTTATGCGCGACCAGCGGTTTGGCCGGGCGTATGAGGACTACCTCCTCGCCCTTCCAGTTCACCTTTGCGACCTCCTTGATATCGGTCTCTTCGGCCCATTTGAGAGGATCTTCGCCCGTTGTCTTTTTAAGCTGGGCGCAGGCATTGTTCCACTTATTTAGGGCCCCGCCCGCGTCGAGGTTCTTCTTACGGGCTTCGATAAGATTCTCTATGGAACTTATCGGCTGGTCAATTACGTATGTCGTGCCCTGAGGCAGCATGTTAGCTACCTTGCTCTCTCCATAGCCCTGAGTTTCGAAGACCTGGGCTGACTTGGAGTAGTCGTCGGGGTGGACTGTCCTGACATCAAAGCTCAGGTACACGCCCTTTCCGGCCGGTTCCGAACCGGTAAGGTGCATGACGGTCCAGTCTGAATAGCCCTTGATGAAGGCGAGTATCTGCTTGCGGGTGATGTACTTTGAGAGGAAATCCTTAGGGAGGAGGTTGGAGATTGCATCGTTACGGAAGATAACGACATCGCCCCTGGCCGGAGCCTTCTCAAGGGCGTCAGTCAGACCTTCTACCTCAAGGACGGAAGTGTGGGCCTCCATATGCCTTTCGGCGGCATCCAGGATGGGGTCGGACGGGCTGATGAGCAGCACGCTCCTGCGTCCATATTTAGAAGCCTTCTGGACTATACGGGCATGCAGGTCATGGGCTGCGGCAGATTCTATGATCTCCGCCGCCTGCTTTGCATCTGCCTGCGATTTGCCGGCATCGACGGCTATCATAGGGGTAAGGCTACCCACAAAATGATATGAAATGACCATCTTGCTGTCGGCAAGACGGCCATAGGATAATTCACGGAATACGCTGCCTGAATCGAAGAGAGTCTCGAGGCCGGCAACTACTTTCTCACACACTATTACTCCGCATGCATCCGAAGGGACATAACTGAGGAGTTCGAAACCCTTGACTTCGGGAACCGAATCTCCGGAGTCGCGCCCGCCGAACCATTGGCAGGAACTTAGAAGGATAGATACCGCAAGGGCGGCGAGTGTCTTGATCCAGGTTTTAGACATACTTTGCAAAGATAACAATATATATTTATCTTTGTGCGTTATGCAAAAGAACACAGGTATTCCTAAAGCTTTCTTCAGATTCCCGACACAAATCGTCCATTTTGTAGGCCTGCCGGTATTCTTCCTGCTCTTCCTGCTGGTCTTCAGACCGGCCGGCATCATGGAGTTCCTAGACGCAGGCGGCGTATATCTGGAGTTTAACGTGACTATTCTGGCCACTATACTTCTGCTGGTGCTGGTCGGCACCCGACTCGCCTTCTATTTTCTCCGCAATAAAATGGAGCCCTCGCTCCTCTCATATGCGGGCTGGTGTCTGGCTGAAGTATTCATTTTCGCCGCATTCGGCGCGATGTACATGGCCCTCATTACTTTAGGCCGCGAGCAGTACAGTTTCTTCTGGGCCCTTCCCCGCTGCCTCATCGACTTTTTCGGCGTTCTCGTGCTTCCTTACCTCCTGATCGAGATGGGAACCATGATCTATGCGCTCAACCGCGCAGTCGAAGAGCCCGTCGGCGACGACAATCTTATCCGCTTCAAGGATTCGAATCAGAAACTCAAGCTTGCCGTAGCCGCATCGTCGCTGCTGTATGTCGAGGCCAATGAGAACTATGTGAACATCGTTTATCTCGACGGCGAAAGCGTGAAGAAGTATCAGCTGCGCTCCTCGATGAAGCGCCTGGAGGAAATGCTCCACAAGCAGGGCCTTCAGCGCTGCCAGCGCGCTTTCTTCGTGAATCCGGCGCACATCACTGTCCTTCGCAAAGACAGTGCAGGCTTCGTCTTCGCCGACCTCGATACGCCTGGTACTCCTCCGATTCCTGTCAGCAAGACCTACTACGATTCGTTAGCAGCACTTCTGTAATTTAGCAGAACAAACTGCACCCCTGATACCGCTATCGCCTTAGGACGCTCCGCGTCTGACGGCGACCCTAGTCCGGGCAAAAAGCGGCTCAGGGGTGCAGTTTGCTTCTGCTAATTACTATTACCTGGTTACAATCGATCCAATACCTCTGACCGAAGGACGGATGCTGCGGGCGTTCAAGCCGCGGGCATTGATATCTCCTGCTCCGTTGATGGTAAGAGCAGCCTCATCGACATCACCGGAAAGGGTGGCATCGCCGGCTCCGTTGATGGTCACATTGACACTGGCAGCGCAGATATCGAGGATTTCGATGTCGGCAGCTCCGTTGCAGCGGATGTCAATGTTGTCTGCATCGAGGCCTTTGATCTCGAGGTCACCGGCTCCGTTGAGCGTAAGGTCAAAATTGCCGGCCGAGCGTATTCCGTGTTTGCACTCCATATCTACTGCACCGTTGACTGTGAGGGCTGAAAGGCGATCGGAGGTGACGTAAATCCTGGTGTTCTTGAACGAGCGAATCTTGCTGCCGTCTGACTTGATGATGACAGAGCCGTCGGAATTCTGCTCTACGAGGATATGCTCCATGTACTTCTCACTTGCTACGACAACTACCTTCGGAGCGCCGCTCTCGTAGACGACATCGCAAGGGATGCTGATTGTAAGGTCGTCGAATGCTGAAAGCTCGAAAGAGCGGGTCTGCTCAGCGGACGAGCCGACGATCTCGGTTTCGTTGTTGTTCCCGGAACCGGTTATAGTGAAATTACAAGCAGTAACTGAGGCCAGGGAAATGGCTATGGCTAATACTAAACTTTTCATATCAATTCTTTGAGGTTAATGCCAAGCAGGTTGGCGCGTTTTACAAATTCGGGTAATTCTTCAGTGATGAACTTCTTTTTTTCTGTCTTAAGGATAGCATCCTTTGCGTCTTCGGCGACAAAGAAGCCTATGCCCCTTTTCTGGAAGATCACGCCCATGTCGGTCAGTTCATCGTAGGACCGGGCTACCGTGTTGGGGTTGACGCCGATGGTGGCGCCCCATTCCCTAACGGACGGGATACGGCCTCCCGGTTCCAGTTTTCCCGATAGGATCTGCTCGCAGATTCCGTCGGCGATCTGGATATAGATCGGTTTGTTTTCGTTGAATTCCATAAGCGTCTAGTGTTTGATGGTGCGAAGGCGCAGGTAACTAAGGCCAAGCAAGATTACCAGCTGAGCATACAGCAACGCCTTTCCGAGACCTATTATCTTGCGTATCGCTACTTCGGGATCCTCATCGATAGTATTCAGGAGTAAAGCATCGTTTACCCAGTCTGTCTCAAAATGACCCACGATTGCGGCGAACAGCAGCGAGGTCAGAATCGTGAGAAAGAACATAACCAGAATCGACTTACCTACCTTACCCTTCTTGAAATAAATACCGCCGAGAGTGAAAAACAACATGTACCAACACCAGTTCCCCCATGCGATTCCAGTATAATTGATTTTAATATCGACGGGAATCTCGGTTTCAGCAAGAATATCGTAGAACGGCATCTTGACGATAGGGGTTCCGAACGAATTGGGGAAAAGCAGTCCCATGATAGTATCGGATCCAACGTAGAGTATGCTAAGGCAGATTGGAGCTACCACACAGCCCATGAGTACCATCGACAGCCATTTTTCGAAAGTGGAGGCAGGCAGCATCAGGAAAGACGAGCCGGCGCGCTTGTCGGTGATTGATCCGTAGACTTTAGTGCCAAAAGCGAAAGTAGCTACTGCGACACAGATTATTCCGGAAGATATACGGGCAGGAATGAAACCGTCTGCATTAATAATCAACGTTCTGTTGAAGATGAGATTGATAAGCTGGAATACTGCATACAGTATCATCGGCATCAGGCCGAGAATGAGCAGGGTCAGTCCAAAGTTATTCTTTGCATTTTCGAGGTCGTAGAGGAAATACTTTCCGAACCTTTTGGGTGAGAATACATTATTCATGGCTGAAAATTCCTTTTACGAGTTCTTTGTTTTTGTGGACGGCGTTGAACAGGGCCTCGATATTGACCTTGCTCTCCTTTCCGGTAGTGTTAGGATAAACCTGGATGAATCCGCCAGGGAGCTGTTCCGCATAGAGATTTCCGGGCTTGAGCTCGGTTCCATAGTCGAAATAGAGTTTCTCGCTGATCTCGGCTATCGAAGCGTTGAGAAGGACATCGCACGTGTCGAGGATGACAATAGGGTCTATCACGTTCTCGAGATCGCGCACCTGATGGGTGCTGATCACGATGGTGGAGTCTTCACGGGTGTACTTCATGATGGCGGCGCGGAACTGGGCCTTTGAGGGAATATCCAGGCCGTTGGTCGGCTCATCCATCAGGATAAAGGGAGTTCCTGCCGCAAGAGCGAAGGCGATATAGGTCTTCTTCAGCTGACCGGAGGACATGGCGTTCATCTTCTGGGCAGGATCAGTCTCGAATTCCGCCATTATAGTATTAAAGGTGTCGAAGTTGAAAGCCGGCCAGAATTTTCCGCAACTGCGGGCCCACCTCTCAGCGGTAGTATTGAGGGGCGCGACCTCATCGGGCAGATAATACAGATTCTCAAGGAAAGAAGGCAGTCTGTCGTACGGATTGATTCCGTCGGTAGTGATGCTTCCCTCCTGAGGTTTCTTGAGCCCGCAAAGGAGAGTCAGGAGCGTTGTCTTGCCCACTCCGTTCTCTCCGAGAAGACCATAGATCTTCCCCGGCTCAAGGCTCATCGAGATGTTATTCAGTACGTTTTTGGGACCGTAGCTGAAAGCCAGATTCTTAATTTCGATCATATCTTGTTAGGTGTATTAGTTTAATAGTACACTGCAAAGGTACGACGATTTTTCAATTCTGCAATACTTTTCTCAAAAAATTGCAGGATTTTCGCTAAAAAGCGCTGAATCTGTAGATACAGGTCTGCTTATATAGTCCGCCCGGACGGAGTATAATATCGCCGAAAAGGGGGTTATTGACCGCATCGGGCCACTCCTGGGTCTCGAGCGCCAGAGAAGCGCGATACTGGTCTCCGGTAAAGAAATTGCCGCTGTAGAACTGCAGACCGGGCTGGTCTGAAAACACTTCGATATAGCGGCCGCTTTCGGGATCATAAACGCTGCAAACGAATTCCACTCCGAAAGGATCGACCTTGTCTATACACCAGTTGTGGTCATATCCGCGGCCGTTGCGAAGCTGCTCATTGTCCTGAGAGATTCGTTCGCCTATGAGGTGAGGCTCGCGGAAATCGAATGGAGTCCCCTCAACGTTGGCTATCTCCCCCGTAGGGATGCTCTCCTCATCGATGGGTATATAGCGCGAAGCCTTGATGCGCATGACGTACTGCTCGACTCGTCCTTTGCCGTCGCCGCGAAGGCAGAAGAACGGGTGGTGGGTCAGGTTCACCGGAGTGGGCTTGTCGGTAGTAGCCATGTAGGTGATCTTGAACTCGCCAAGCGAACTCAGTGAGTAGGTCATCTTGATATCGAGGTTGCCCGGGTAACCTTCCATTCCGTCGGGATGGAGCAGGTGGAAGACTATGGACGTGTCGTTGCGGGAAACGACGTCCCAGTAGAGGTTGTCCACGCCCGTAAAGCCGCCATGCAGGGTGTTATGGCCATGGTCATTTTCCGGCGTACGGTACTCGACCCCGTCGACTTCGAAGCGGGCGCCGCCTATCCTGTTCGCCACCGGTCCGACGCAAGCGCCGAGAAAACGCTCCCCCTCAGGATTGACGTATTCCTGCGCGGTCTCATGGCCGATGACTATGTTTGCGAGCTTGCCCTCCCGGTCGGGGGTCTTGAGCGAGATAACCCTCGCGCCGAAATCGGTAACGGTCATCGAGATATCGCCCGCCGCAAGGGTATAGACCTTCGGGGCCTTCTGGCAGGCCGCCAGCGCCAGCAGGGCCGTCAATAAGAGGATGCGTTTCATAACTTTGCGTCTTTCAACAGTTCTTCCATTACTGGCTGGACGAGCGCGTCCATCTTCTGGAAACCAGGGGTATCCGGGTGAACTCCGTCGTAAGAGTCCGGGCCGGGGAAACTGCCGTTGGGCCCGACCAGAAGGTTATAGTAATCTACATAAGGATAGCCGCGCTGCTCACACCAGGCCTTGATAAGGGCGTTGGCTTCCAGGATGTGGGATTCGATGGTGACACCCTCCTTCGAGGGCTTCCAGTCGTCGGCCCACCACCAGAACTTGGTAACTGGAAGAATTGCTCCTACTACTACTTTTATCTTAGCCTCATCGGCCATGTCGGCCATCATCTCGATATTGGCGAGAATAGCGCTGCTCTCTACATACGAACCATCGTTTTCTGCAATGTCGTTGCCACCGCAGAGAATATGGACTACGTAAGGGTCGTTATTCACAACATCCTTTTTGAAACGGGCCGCAATAGTCTTCGAGGTCTGACCGCTTTTGCCCTTGCCAAGATAACCGTGGGAACTGAAATATGAGGGGTCTTTAGTCGGCCAGATTTCGGTGATGCTGTCGCCGATGAATACCGCCGGAATACTGTGGACTACTGGAGGCGGGGGTAACTCGGGGGTCGAGAACTTAATCTCAGCCCATTCGGACACCTTTTCCCCGCTTTCGCAGCGAACGCTGAATACGAAGTCTTTGCCGTCCGGAATGTTCTCTACGCTAAGGGCGTTTTCAGCGATGATTCCTCGCTCGACATAACCGTCTGCTATGAGGGCCCAGCGATATTTGATATCTCCGGGGACGGCAGACCATGATAGAGAGACAGTAGTCTCGGTCAGATTCGTCACTTCAAGCCCGGAAGGAGAGGCCAGCGGCTCATCCTTGGGTGGCTGCGCACATGCAGTCATGGCAAATATAAGCAGAACGGCTATACGTTTCATTATCTGAAGTCCATTATTATTCCAAGAGTCCAGTAATCGGCTGCGCTTGTACACGCATAGGGGAAATGTTCACCCGACGAGTAACGCGCATATATTCCAAGTCCGTCGCCGAAGAGAACGGATCCGAAGAAACTGTATGTAAAGATATTGACAGGCTTCGCCTCTACGGTGGTCGTCACCTTATAGGTGGAAGGGCCGTCGATATACGTGCTTGTGATTTCATTATTCGGATTGCATGTCATCTCTGCTCCGAGTCTGAAACCAATCAAGTCCCAATGTAAGCCCAGGAAAAGGGGGAAACTGAGAGCACAGTCAACCGGCGCGACAGTTGAGACTGCGGAAGTATAGCCGGGATTGGGGACGATAGTCACATCACCGAATGCGTCGACATCGTAGAGTTTGCTTGAACGCAGACGGAAGTTTTCCCACCTGAGATCAAAGCCGAGATTGACCGAAAGCCAATCAAGAGGGTTCAAACGCAGTTCTACAAAGTTGAAGAGGAACTCTCCTGAAGGGCCGAAAGAATCGGCGAAATCCGGAGCGCCAAGATGGCTCCAGCCCCACTGGTAGCGGGAGAAAGCGCCCAACTCGAATAAGTCAACGTCCCTGGAAGAATGTCCCTTGGCAGGTTTACCTATTTCCATTTTCTCGATTTCATCGAGCCGCTTGGAAGCGCGCGACGTAGAATCGGACTGGGCCGGGGCGGCAATAGCCTCAAACGCGAATAACACAGCCGCTGCTGCTAATATGATTTTCTTCATGAGATACTAGTTAAGAATAATGTAAGGCATCAGGTAGTAGGCGTTGAAGCCAGGAGTCTCCAACATCTCGCGAAGCGACACGAGAGGATCGTCTTTGTCGTCTTTATTACCTTTGGTAAGCGAGCGAAGGGAGGTCTTCTCCTTTTCCGGAATAGCGACTATGCGATAGTTGAGAAGGCCAGCCTTTGCCGCAGCATAGCGTATGGCATCCATCAAGCCTCCCTTTTCGTCGCAGAGACCGATTTCGATGGCATCATTGCCTGCCCATACACGCCCCTGGGCGATGGAGTCAACCTGTTCGGCAGTCATGTTCCTGCCGGCAGCTACGACTCCTACAAAGTCGTCGTAGATACCCTCTATCTCAGCCTGATACCAGGCCTCCTCTTCGGCAGAGAGCGGTTCCATTCCGCTGCCCATCGAACTGTGATCATTGGTTCCGATGTTAACCGGAGTGATTTTCAGGTTCTTGCGTATAGCCTTCCCCAGGTTCGGAATCATTCCAAATACTCCTATGGATCCTGTGAGGGTTGTAGCATCGGTGAAGATATGCTCACATCCCGCTGAAATGAGGTATCCGCCGGAAGCGGCATAGGAGCCATAGCTGGCCACCACGGGCTTCTCTTTCCCGAGGAGCTCTATCTCGCGCCTGATGATATCGGCCGCCACAACCTCTCCTCCGGGAGAATTCACGCGGAAGACTACGGCCTTGACCGATTCGTCCTTGCGTACCTTTTCAATTTGGGCGGCAAGTTTCTCGCCGACCAGGTCCGAACCGCTGCGCGCGATCTCGCCTTCGGCGTAGATTATGGCAATCTTCTTACTTGCAGGGCCTTTCTTAAGCTTGGATGCGTAGTCCTTAAGACTTACAGTCTGTATGGATTTGGGATCGTCGGTACCAAAGAGGTGGCAGAGATAATCCTCCATCTCATCGCGATATTTCAAGCCGTCGACAAGGCCAGCCTCAAGCCATGCCTGCGCGGTACCGGTCTCGAGTTTATCCGTAATCGCGTTGATGGCCTCGGGGGTAGTCCCACGGGATGCGGCGATATCTGCAACCATAGCATTCCAAACGGAGCCGAGCAGCTCTTCATACTGCAGACGGTTCTCGGGGCTGATGTCGTTGCGGATATACATCTCTCCGGCAGATTTGAACTTGCCGTGGCGGATGAGCTGAACGCCTACGCCAAGAGTATCCAGGAGGTCTTTAAGGAAGAACTGGGTGCTTGCAAGTCCTGTGAGAGCTCCGCCTCCCTTGGGATTAAGGAACACCCTGTCTGCTGCGGAGGCGATATAATAGGAGCCATTGCCGAGCGAAGCGCCGTAAGCAATCACCGGCTTTCCGAGGGCGCTGAGTTTAAGCAGCCTCTCGCGTATTTCTTCCATCGAAGTCTGGCTTGCGGAGAAATGGTCGTAATTGAGGTAGACCATCGCAATGGCATCGTCGGATGCCGCCTTGTCGAGGGCCCTTAGGACATCGATAAGGGCAATTGAAGACTCGCGGTTCAGTCCGTTGAGAGTAAGGGTAAGGGAATTACCGCCACGCTCAGTGATGATGACGTCTTTGTCGATTTTGAGAATCTTTCCTTTGAGAAAGCCTTCTTCGGCGCCCCAGGCGCCGGCGAAAGCGAAGGCCAGAAGGGCCAGGGTCAGGATGTACTTTTTCATATTACAAATATATATAATAAAGAGCCTTCTTCAAAAGGCGCGCCACGGAGCGATCAAAACGAAACCATATGAAACACAAAATGATCAGAACGAAACACTATATTGATATGATTTTATATCTTTGCGGAGATTTGAAACATTAACTCAACACAATAACCAAATTTTCAAAACAATGAAGAAAGTTTTCAAATTCGCTCTTGTTGCTTTTATGGCAGCAGCAGTTGCAGTTTCCTGCAAGGACAAACCCGCTGACGAACCTACCCCTGGCCCCGGTCCTGAACCCGAACCCGAGTACACTGGTCCCGAGCAGGGCACCAGCGCATGGTCCGTTATCGGTACCGTCCTTGAAACCAGCTGGGATACTGATTATGTCCTCGCAGAGGCTGACGGTATCTTCGTTCTGAAGAACCTCAAACTCGCAGCAGGCAATGAGTTCAAGATCCGTGAGAACAAGGATTGGACTAACAACCGCGGTGGTGACTTCGCAGAACTTGGTGCAGGTTTCGAAGTTACCAATGGTGGCGCCAACATCAAGCCTGAACTCGACGGTATCTACGATGTTTACTACAACCCTTCCCTCGAGCAGATGGCAGTTTGCGAGAAGGATGCAGCTCCCGCATGGGCAGAGCCCTCTTTCGTTCCTGCTATCGAGATCGATGCAGATTTCGCAGATTGGGCAGACATTGAGGGCATTGCAGGTCCCGACTCCAACACTCGTATCAGGGAGTGGAAGTACACCTCCGATGAGAAGTACCTCTATTTCCTCTACAAGATCGACAAGACCAAGATCAAGGGCAGCAGCGAGACCCTCGACTGGGATCCGTACATCTACATCGGCCTTGATACCGACAACAACGAAGGAACTGGCGCAGGCGGTGGCGGCGGCACCATGAATGGCTGCGAGGCTCAGGTCTGCATCTTCCCTTGGAGAGGCACCAAAGAGGCTCCCGAGTGTGTCATCGGCGAAGAGGGCAACGGCTGGATCAAGTGCCCTATCTCCGGTGAGAGTGTAGCATCTCCTTACGTTGCTGGTAAGATTGACGGCGACTGGTGCTTCGAAGAAGTTCGTATCCCCAGGGAGGCTATCGGCGCTACCGCAGCAGGCAAGATTGCCGTTGACGCTTCCATGTCATGGTACGTTCTCGGAAGGACTGAGATCACTCTCAACTAATCCGAAACGCTCATTCTTTAAAAAGACTCGCCTCAAGGCGGGTCTTTTTATTTTTTATTGCTAATTTAGAGGAATAAACACTAAGGACTATGCGCAACAATCTTTTCCTCGCCATCATGATCATGGCTGCAATCGTGGCTTCTTGCAACCCCAAACCGCAGCAAAAGGTATCAGAACCGGCAGCGGCCGAGTATGCAGAGTACATAAATGCATATACCGGCGGCCTTGTCAACCAGAGCGCAACCATCATGGTTGAGCTTGCTCAAGATGCAGCCTATCAACCTACAGACGGGCTGTTCAGTTTCAGCCCGAAAATAAGCGGAAAAACCATCTGGAAGAGCGGAAGCCTGGTTACCTTTAAACCCGACTCGCTGGTAGCCGGCCAGACCTACAAAGCTGAGTTCCAACTCGGAAAGGTCCTGGGCAGCACTCATCCCGGAGCACCGCAGACCTTCTCTTTCGGCTTTACGGCAAGAAAGCCAATAGTGGAGACAGCCGAAGAGGAAGAAGTCGCTGCGCCTAAGGATGTATTCCGTGTCGTAAGCGCGAAGCTCGCCGACAGCCGTATAGACCTGATCTTCAGTGCTCCGCCGGTTAACGCCAACAACAAGGGTATGGTAGAACTTCAGGGTGTCACACGAAGCTATATTCAGGTCCAGGATTCGCTGGTCACTGTTTATTTCGAAGGCAGGAAAGAAACTATGACCCTTACGGTCGATAAGGGAGTAAAGGATGCCGCAGGAAACAGTCTTGGGGCGGATTTCTCTCGCACATACAAAATGGAGTGGGAAAAGCCTGCAGTGGAACTCCTTGTCAGCGGAAACATCCTCCCCGGAAAGAATCTCATACTCCCCTTCAAGGCAGTCAACCTAAGCGCAGTGGAGGTCAGGATTATCAAGATTTATGAGAACAACGTCCTTATGTTCCTTCAGGATAATGATTTTAACGGCCATTCCGACCTGCGTCGAAGCGGGCGCCTGGTCTACAGAGGAGACATACCTCTCGAGGCCGAGAATCTCCACCAGTGGAACAACCATGGCCTGGATCTCAGCGGTCTTTTCAAGCAGGAACCCGGAGCGATCTATAGCGTACGCCTGAGTTTCCGTCTGGACCAGAGCCTCTACGGCGGGAAGCAACCCATGCGCAGCACTGCCGCCCTTGACGGAAAGCCTTCCAAGGCAGACGAAGCTGAATGGGATAAACAGAATCCATGGTATTGGGACAACTACTACGATTGGAGCGAATACGACTGGAAAGAAGCCGACAATCCCGAGAAGCCATCGTACTACATGGACGGCGACCGCTTCCCTGGCGTCATGCTCCTAGCATCCGACATAGGCTTGATGGCCGGATATGCCGATGGCGACGACCTCTGGATTGCCGCAACCGACCTGATGACTGCCCGTCCGCTCGGCGGTGTGTCTATCGAGGTGGTCGACTATCAACTTCAGACTCTCGCTACCGTAAAGACAGGCGGCGATGGACTTGCCCAGGTTAAAGTGTCTCACAGACCGTTCGCGGTAGTAGCCAAAGCAGGCGGCAGCGTCGCATATCTAAAGTTATCTGGCGAGCGCTCCGTCAGCCGCTTCGACGTAGGTGGTCAGGTCCTTCAGGAAGGACTCAAGGCCTTTATCTACGGAGAAAGAGGCGTGTGGAGACCTGGTGATACTCTCCATGTCGCAGCAATAGTCCAGGACAAGGGCCATGCCCTGCCAGACGGACACCCCGCCACTCTTGAGGTTTACACACCCGAAGGCCAGTTCTATACGAAGTTGGTCAGAAGGAGCCTGGACGGTTTCTTCTCCTTCGATATCCCGACTAAAGACAGCGATCCTACCGGCTATTGGAATGCATATTTCAAGGTAGGAAACGGCAGCTTCCATAAAACCCTCCATATCGAGACTATCAAGCCCAACAGGCTCAAGATAACAACCTCGCTCGACGAAGAACAGGTGCTTAGGGCCGGTACGGATCTTACCGTCAGTACCCAGGCGCGCTGGCTCGCGGGCGGCGTCGCAGGGAACTGCCCGGCCAGCGCGCGCATGACCCTGAAGAAACTCTCAGGAGCACCATTCAAGGGTTTCGAAAAGTACGTCTTTACGAACGGTGCGAACCAGTTCTCGACCTCGGAGTCAGTTCTTTACGAAAAGAAGCTCTCGGCGGCTGGAGAACTCACTACCACCATCAAGCTTCCAGAGGCGAAAAATGCTCCCGGCATGCTTCAGGCTCTGGTTGTGACTTCAGTCCAGGAAAGCGGCGGAGACGAGAGTTTCACTACCGTGACTCTCCCATTCTCCCCATACAGTTCATATGTGGGAATCCGAATCCCCGACGGAGAGTATCTCGAGACAGATAAGGACCACAACATTCAGGTTGCAGTTCTCGATTCCGACGGCGACAGGGTGAAAGACCACAAAATTGAATACGCAGTTTACAAACTCGGCTGGAACTGGTGGTGGGACAACCCCGGCACCGATCTCGACACATGGATCAGCGGATCTTCTGTGGAGAAGGTCTCTGGCGGAACCTTCGTTTCCGGCAAGCAGGACGGCAATATTAAGTTCCGTCTGAACTATCCCGATTGGGGCCGTTTCATGGTCCTCGTCAGGGATAAAGTCTCCGGCCACGTAAGTACCGCTGCTTTCACTGCCGACTGGCCCGAGTTCCGCGGCAGGGCGGACAGGAAAGACCCTGAAGCCATCACCATGCTCAGTTTCAGCACGGATAAATCTTCGTATGCAGTAGGCGAAAAAGCGACCATCTACATCCCTGCGGCGAAAGACGCCCAGGCTCTGGTCTCGCTCGAGAACTCTACCGGAATCATCGACAGGAAGTGGGTGCCGACCAGCGAGGCCGAAACTCCTTACAGTTTCACCGTCACCTCCGACATGGCTCCGAACTTCTACGTCAACCTCACTCTCGTCCAGCCTTACGGTGCCAGCTCCAACGACCTGCCTCTGAGGATGTACGGCATCAAGCGCATATTGGTGGAGGACCCCGAGTCGCACCTGCAGCCCGTGGTAACCCTGCCCGATGTCATCAGGCCTGAGGAGAAGTTCACGGTCAGCGTTTCCGAAAAGAACGGTAAGCCCATGACCTACACCCTCGCCATCGTCGACGAAGGTCTGCTGGATCTCACCGCCTTCAAGACCCCGAATCCGTGGTCACACATGTACAAGCCCGAAGCCTTGGGCGTCAAGACCTGGGACATGTTCGACAACGTAGTCGGCGCATGGAGCGGCAGATTCGCATCGCTGGCCTCTATCGGCGGCGACGAAGAGGCCGTTGTCAGCGCCAGGAAAGACAACCGCTTCAATCCGGTAGTGCTCTATCAGGGCCCGAGAACGGTTAAGAGCGGCGCAGACAAACTCGAACTCCAGCTTCCAATGTACGTAGGCAGCGTCAGGGTCATGGTCATAGCTGGCCATGACGGCGCTTATGGTGCTACGGACGCCACCGTCCCTGTTCAGTCCCCGCTTATGGTCGTCACTACCCTGCCCCGCGCCCTTGGATCGGGCGAGCAGGTTAGTGTCCCTGTGAACGTCTTCGCCATGGAAGATGGTCTCAAGGAAGCGAACGTCGAGCTCAAGGTAGCCGGACCGGTCAAGATAGTAGGCGGTTCGAGCCAGAAAGTGAAGTTCGAGTCGACTGGCGACAAACTGATCCACTTCAGCCTCAAGGCCCAGGATGCAGAAGGCCCGGCCGAGATTACCGTCAACGCCAAGGCCGGCGGCCACAAAACCCATGAAACCATCTCTCTGCAGGTTTCCAACCCCAACCCTGAAGTCACCGATGTCAAACGCTTCGTTCTTCAGCAGGGCGAATCGGCAGCCGTAGAAGCAGGAAGCATGGCCCAGCTTTCGGTCTTCCCCGCCCTGGATGTCCACGCCATGTTCGCAGACATGAAGAAATACCCTTACTCCTGCAGCGAACAGCTTTCGGCCAAGGGTCTTACCTTCCTCCATCTCCTGCCTCTGATGAGCGAACAGGATGCCGCCGAAGCAAGGGAAATCATAGAGAAGATCATCAACTCGCTGTATGCCAGACAATGCTCCGACGGTGGATTCGCCTATTGGAGCGGCGGTTCTTCATACAGCTGGGTTTCCTCAATGGCAGGCCAGTTCCTAACCGAGGCGTCGAAGGCCGGGTTCGAGGTCAATTCCGGCGTTCTCAGTTCATGGAAGAGCTACCAGAGCAAGACCTCGCGCGCTTTCCGTCTGGTCGGCAATAAATACTTCAGCAACCTCGATCAGGCCTACAGGCTATACACTCAGGTAGTCGCCGGAGTGGACGCTTCCGCCGCCATGAACAGGCTGCGCGAAGCCTCCAATCTTGGAGACAGGGCTTCGTGGATGCTTGCCGCAGCTTATTCGCTCGCAGGTAAGCAGAAAGTCGCCGGCACCATCATCGATGGCATAGGCCGCAACTTCCCCGACTACGAAACCGACGAACTGACCTTCGGCGGATCCTTCCGCGACAGAATGATAGCCCTCAGCGCTCTTGCCCTTTCCGGCCGCCTCAGCGATGCTCTTACACTGGCGCAGGAGTCCCTGCCCGAGCGCAGCCTCTCCACCCAGGAAAGCGCATTTGCGGCGATTGCATATGGTCATCTCTTTGAGAAAGTGCCCACCCAGACCATCAAGGCCAAGATCCATGGCAAGGAGATAGTCAGCGCGGCATCGTTCGAGAAGGTCCCCGTCAGCGCAGATACTGCAGTTGAGAACCTTTCCGACGGCCCGCTCTATATTACAACATCTCTAACCTCACGCCACAGCGTCACCAACGCCGTCTCCAACGGACTCGCAGTAGCTGTCCAGTATCTTGGAGAAGACGGTAATGCAATCAATCCGGCTTCCCTCCAGCAGGGCACCAGATTCCGTGCGGTAATTAAGGTTACCAACCAGGCCGGCGCAAGATCCTTCAACAACCTGGCGCTCAGTTTCGCCATTCCTTCAGGTTGGGAAATAGTCAACGACCGTATAATCGGCGGCGAAGAAGAAGGCTATGACTACAAAGACATACGCGACCTGCGCGTAGACTGGTTCTTCGGACTTCCTTCCAAGCGCTCCAAGACATTTACGGTTCAGCTGCGCGCCGCCTACGAGGGTACATATACACTGCCAGCTACAGTCGTATCGGCCATGTATGACACTACCGTAAACGGTAACACAGCCTCCGGCACCGCAGTCGTGACCCGATGAAGTTTCGGTTCCGCATAAAGTATGTAGCCTGGTCTATTCTGGCCGGGCTACTGCTTTTGTGGATATTCTGTCTTCCGCGCGACTTGTTCCGCGGGACTCCATACAGCACTGTCGTTGAGAGTGCGGAGGGAGAGCTTCTGGGCGCGCGCATTGCGGCCGACGGGCAGTGGCGCTTCCCTCCGAGGGACTCAGTCCCGGAGAGGTTCGCCACTGCCCTGGTCCAGTTCGAGGACCGGCGGTTCTACCGCCATCCCGGAGTTGACCCGTCGGCCATCGTGCGCGCGCTCCGCGACAACTCCCGCTCAGGCAGAGTCGTCAGCGGCGGCAGCACCATCACCATGCAGGTAATCAGGCTCTCCCGCGGCAAGCGTAGGACTGTATGGCAAAAGATAGTCGAGGCGTTCATGGCTACCAGGCTCGAGCTGCGCTGCTCGAAGCGGGCCATCCTCGCCCTCTACGCGTCGAACGCCCCGTTCGGGGGCAATGTCGTGGGGCTGGACGCTGCTGCATGGCGCTATTTCGGCCGCCCTCCAGAGGAACTCTCGTGGGCTGAGGCAGCGACCCTGGCCGTGCTACCGAATGCCCCGTCGTCCATTCATCCCGGCCGGTCCGACGAAGGACTGAGGCTCAAGCGCAACCGCCTGCTGGCCAGGCTCATGGACCATGGCGATATCGACGCCGACACATACGCCGAGGCGGTGGAAGAGCCGCTGCCCGGCGAGCCGCTGCCCCTTCCCTCTTACGCGTCGCACTTCGTTGAGAATGCGCCCAAGGGCGTGAGGACTCGCTCGACCATCAGGTTCGACCTGCAGCGTGCGGTCGAAGAGGCCGTCCGCAGACGCTCCGACGCTCTGGCCGCCGACGGAGTGGCCGACATGGCGGCAGTGATTATCGACAATAAATCCGGGGCGGTAGTAGCTTATGTCGGGAATTCTTCGCCCGAACGCGAACGCCATGGCCGCCAGGTCGACATCGCGTCGGCGCCACGCTCCACCGGCAGCATCCTGAAGCCTTTCCTTTACGCGCGAGCGCTCGAAGCGGGGACCATTCTGCCTCAGACGCTTCTGCCCGACGTACCAGTGAACATGGGCGGTTTCGCGCCCCAGAACTTCGACCGGCAGTTTTACGGCGCCGTTCCGGCCGGAGAGGCGCTGGCCCGCTCGCTCAATGTGCCGGCGGTCTTCCTACTTCGCAAGTACGGTGTTGAGCGCTTCTACGACGACCTTCGCGCGATGGGGCTGACGACCCTGAGCCAGCCCTCGCAGCATTACGGGCTTTCGCTGATTCTCGGCGGCGCGGAGGGCAGGCTGTCCGAGATTACGGCCGCTTATAGCGCCATGGTCAGGAGCTATGCCGCCGACCGACCGGTAGCGCTCTGGCACACCTTCGAGGCGCTGAAGGAGGTGAACCGGCCGGACCAGCTGGACTGGAGGCTGATCAGCTCCGTTCGCAAGGCGGCATGGAAAACGGGAACGAGCTACGGCTTCCGCGACGCCTGGGCCATAGGCATGACGCCCGAATACACGATAGGCGTGTGGGCCGGGAATGCCGACGGCGCTGGAGTTCCGGGGCTTACTGGAGCGCGCGCAGCGGGCCCGGCAATGTTCGATATCCTGAATCTGCTGCCCGAAAGCGCGGGCTGGTTTGCAGAGCCCTCCGGCGGAGTCTATGCCGAGGTCTGCGCGCGCTCAGGCTATCTCGCCGGCCCGGAATGCCCTGAGACCATTTCCGTCCTGCTTCCCGAGGCCGGACTCGACAGCGAGGCTTGTCCTTACCACTCCGGCGGCCACTTCACTCTCCCGCCGACCATGGAATGGTTCTATAAGCCCCACCATCCGGAGTATGCCACTAATGTGCGCACATCTTCCGCAGTCATGGAGTTTATCTACCCTGCACCCGGCGCGGCCCTTTCCCTCCCCCGCCAGCTTTCCGGCGAGATCGAAGGCGCCGTCTTCAGGGTCGCCCACCGCGACTCCCAGACTACTCTATGGTGGCACCTAGACGGTAGTTTCGTTGGCGAGACGCGCTTCATACACCAGCTCCACCTCTCCCCTGGAGTCGGCCCCCATGTCCTCACGGTCGTCGACGACAATGGAGAGACCGTTTCTGTAAGATTCAGCATAAAAGAATAAAGCCCGCCATCTCTGGCAGGCTTTATCGTAGCCCCTAGTGGAATCGAACCACTATTTAAGGTTTAGGAAACCTCCGTTCTATCCGTTGAACTAAGGAGCCGCGTCTAAAAAAGAGCGATTATTCAGCGCTCTTTTCGATAATCTGACGTCCGTGGTAGTAACCGCACTCAGGGCAAATGCGATGAGCAATGACGGTAGCGCCACAGTTAGGGCAAGTTGCGAGGGTAGGTACGGGAGCGAAGTCGTGCGTACGCCTCTTTGCTGTTCTCTGCTTGGAGAATTTGTGTTTCGGATGTGCCATTTCTTATACTTTTTAAATTATTATTTGCTCAAATACTTTGTAGTTTCCGGATTGCACTCACCGGCTTCGTGGACCCTCTGGAGGGGTAATGCGATGCATACGAAGTCGTAGACTTCCTGGCTGAAATCGAGCTCGGCACCCTCCGGGGTGTACGTCTCTTCGAACTCTGTCTCAACCGGGATGTCCAACCTCTCCAGGCAACGGTCACACAGCACTGTAACGGTACCGCTGATCTGCGCCTCAACGTCTACTGACACACCGCGGTTGTGGATAGAAGCCTCAACCTTGATGTCCGCATCAAGAATCTCCTGATTCCCGAAGCTCTCAAAGAACTCTCTTCCTGCACTCTGACTGAGCTGGCTGACGCCTCGGCCCAGATCGTTCAGATTTACTACAAAGGGCTGCAAAGTTAACAAAATTTTAGAATAAATCAATCCTCATCGTCGCTATTTCTCTTACGGGCCAGCGGATCGAGTAAAATCTTGCGCAGACGCATGTGGTGAGGGGTCACTTCAACCAATTCGTCTTCCTGGATATACTCGAGAGCCTCCTCAAGCGTAAACTTAATGGCCGGAGGGAGAATTATCTTTTCGTCCGAGCCGGCAGCGCGGACGTTGGTGAGTTTCTTTGTCTTGCATATATTGATGTTCAGGTCGCGCTCGCGTGTATGCTCGCCCACTACCTGACCACCATAAATCTCCTCGCCGGGCTCCACGAAGAAGCGACCGCGGTCGAGCAGCTTGTTGATCGAGTATGCAATCGCCTGACCGGTCTCGAGCGAGACGAGCGAACCGTTGTTACGGCGCTCGATCTCTCCCTTGAACGGCTGATACTCCTTGTAGCGATGGGCCACTACGGCCTCGCCCTGGGTTGCTGTAAGCATATTGCTGCGCAGGCCCATGAGACCGCGGGTCGGAATCTCGAACTCGAGCAGGGTCCTGTCGCCTCTCGGCTCCATGTGGATCAGCGCTCCCTTGCGGCGGGTTGCAATCTCAATAGCGGCACCCACGAACTGCTCAGGAACTTCGACCGAAAGCTCCTCGATAGGCTCGCACCTCTGGCCTCCGATCATCTTGTCGAGGACCTTGGGCTGGCCTACCTGAAGCTCGAATCCCTCGCGACGCATGGTCTCAATAAGAATCGAGAGATGCAGAACGCCACGGCCGTAGACCACGAACGAATCCGCAGTCAGGCCGGGCTTTACGCGAAGGGCCAGGTTCTTCTCGAGCTCCTTGTCAAGGCGCTCCTTGATGTGGCGCGAGGTGACGTACTTGCCATCCTTGCCGAAGAAGGGTGAGTTGTTGATCGTAAAGAGCATGCTCATCGTAGGCTCATCTACCGCGATGGGCGGCAGGGCCTCGGGATTCTCGTAATCGGCTATTGTATCGCCGATCTCAAAACCGTCAATACCGACTACGGCGCAAATATCTCCGCAGTGAACCTCCTGGGTCTCGGTCTTTCCAAGGCCCTCGAAGACCATGAGCTGTTTGATCTTCTGCTTCTGGAAAACATCGTAGCGCTTGCAGAGGGTGATCTGCTGACCGGCTTTGATCGAACCGCGCGTCACCTTTCCCACTGCAATACGGCCCACGTACGGACTGTATTCGAGCGAGGAAATAAGCATCTGAGGGGTTCCCTCAACAACTTCAGGGGCCGGGATTTCTTCGAGTATCACGTCCAGCAGCGGGGTGATGTCGGTTCCGGGCTTGCGCCAGTCAAGCGACATCCAGCCCTGCTTAGCCGAACCGAAAACCGTCTTGAAATCGAGCTGCTCCTCGGTAGCGTTCAGATTGAACATCAGGTCGAAAACCTCCTCCTGGACTTCGTCCGGACGGCAGTTTTGCTTGTCGACCTTGTTCACAACTACCACCGGTTTCTTTCCGAGCTGGAGGGCCTTCTGGAGCACGAAACGCGTCTGGGGCATGCAGCCTTCGAACGCATCCACGAGCAGAAGAACGCCGTCGCACATGTTGAGCACGCGCTCGACTTCTCCGCCGAAATCGCTATGGCCGGGAGTATCGATAATATTGATCTTGACGCCCTTGTAGGTCACGGAGACGTTCTTTGCTAGGATGGTGATTCCGCGCTCACGCTCGAGATCGTTGTTGTCCAGAATCAACTGGCCGAGATTCTCGGGCTGGCGCACCAGGTTTGCCTGGTAGATCATCCTGTCCACCAAGGTAGTCTTACCGTGGTCGACATGGGCGATAATAGCTATGTTTCTGATATCTGTCATTCTAACCAACTTTGCTGAAAAGCCGCGCAAATTTAACAAATTATTATATTTGTAGAGTACTAATACCTTAAGATTTATGTTCGGATTCAGACCAGACGGGAAAAAAGTACGGGATATCGATCCCATACAGCGAATCATGCCGCATATAATGCGCCACAGGCACGATTCACAAAACATGACTCAGTATGATTGCCCCTGCGAACCTATAGATGAATTCATCAAAGCCGAGGCGGAAAAGGGAGAAAGATATACATACATGCATGTATTGATCGCGTCGCTTGTCAGGCTGATCGCTCTTTTCCCTCGTACGAACCGCTTTATCATGAACGGCCGCATCTACAAGAGGAACTCCATCCAGATATCGTTCGTCGTGAAAAAGGGATTGAGCGCAGAGGCTCCTGACACTACGGTGAAGCTCGATTTCACAGGCCACGAAAGCATCTTGCAGGTTCGCGACATGATAGATGAAGCTATTGCTAAGAACAGCAACATGGACGCCAACAACGGCACCGACAAGTTGGCGCGCTTGATTACCTTCACCCCCAATATCGTTATCGGAGCGCTGGTGGGACTTATTAAGCTGTTGGACAAGCACGGCCTGCTGCCCAAGGCTGTTATAAATGTCAGCCCCTTCCATACTACCTGCTTCGTGACAAATTTGAAGTCAATCAAGGGACCATCCATCTACCACCACCTCTACGATTTCGGCAACACGGGAATGTTCTTCTCTATGGGTAAAGAGTCCATGGTCCCCGTCGTAAAGGGAAAAGAGATAGTGATCGGCAAACGCCTGCCGCTTTGGATCGTAACCGACGAGCGCTTCTGCGACGGATTCTACTTCGTCAGCGCTCTTAAGCAGTTACGTATCCTTCTTGCAGATCCGTCACGCATGGCCGAGCCGCTTGAGAATCTGACCGAAGACACCAAGGTTATCGACAAACACAGCTATAAGAAATGAAAACCATACGCGAAGTTTTGTATGAATGCCAGGCGCAAAAGACTGCAGTTCTGGCTACCAATTTCTATAATTACGAAACTCTTATCTGCGTGGCACGTGCGGCCCAGGCCGTCGGAGCGCCCGTGATGCTGCAACTCACACGCTCGTCTATCGACTACATGGGCCTTCATACGGCCTACAAGATGGGACGCCAGGTCATCGAGGATTATGGTCTGCAGGGTTACATTCACCTTGACCATGGTCCTTCGCTTGAACTGGTTCAGAGGTGCCTCGACGAAGGATTCGACTCCGTCATGATCGACGCCTCCGAGAGGCCGTTCGCGGAGAACGTTGAGACTTCGGCCAAGGCGGTTGAGATGGCCAAGCCCTACGGGGCCAATGTCGAGGCCGAATTGGGTTACGTTGCGAAACTCGGTCAGGAGCAGGGCGGCGGATTCACTACTCCCGAGCAGGCCGTGGAGTTTGTCGGAGCGACCGGCGTAGACGCGCTGGCGGTCTCGATAGGCTCGGCCCACGGTTTCTACAAACTCCCGCCGCACCTCGATATCCCGCGCCTCGCCGCGATCCACGCCGCCACGCCGGTCGCCCTGGTCCTCCACGGCTCTTCCGGCATCCCCCACGACCAGGTTCGCGAGGCTATCGCCAACGGTATCGTGAAGGTCAACCTCGCCACCGAAATCAAGGACAACTTCATGCGCGCCCTGAAGACCGTCCTCTCCGAAAGCGACGAAATCGATCTCCGCAAGGTCTTCCCCAAAGCCATGAACCCCGTCGTGGACTTACTGAAAGAAAAATACCTCATGACCGGCGCCAAAAGGATGTAGACATTAGTCTCATCGAGCGCACAAAAAAGGGCGGCCTATTTGGCCGCCCTTGTGCGCGAGATGAGACTCGAACTCACACAGGTTTTACCCCACTAGCTCCTGAAACTAGCGCGTCTACCATTTCGCCACCCGCGCTTGGGACTGCAAATATAGTAATTTTTTGGACAATTGGCTCCCCACTTTTAAAAAACCGACTTCCCTTCTCTCTCCGAATCTATTCCCCCCCCTCCTTACGCTCCTGGTAGGACATAGATTGGAGCACCTGGCGCAATTCCACCCCATATTCGTGCCTAGTAGGACGCATGGTGGGACACCGGTCATGATTCCGCCCCCAGATCGTGACTGGTGGGGCACGGAGGGGGACACCGGTCATGATTCCGCCCCCAGATCGTGACTGGTGGGACACATAGTGGGACACCGGTCATGATTCCGCCCCCAGATCGTGACAGGTGGAACACATAGTGGGACACCGGTCAAGATTCCGCCCTCAAACCGTGACAGGTGGGACACACAGCGGGACACCGGTCATGATTCCGCCCCCAGATCGTGACAGGTGGGACACACAGCGGGACACCGGTCATGATTCCGCTCCCAGATCGTGACAGGTGGGACACACAGCGGGACACTGGTCATGATTCCGCCCTCAAACCGTGACAGGTGGGACACACAGCGGGACACCAGGAATTAATAGCAATCAAGAAGAAGGGTAACTTCTTCAAGTTTTTTATTGAGGACGCGCGCTATCTGATGGGCGTCTGAAGAAAAACGGAAACGTATTTGCCTTGCCAGTTCTCTCGTTTCTTTTTCTGAGATATTCTTCATGTCCGCCTTCCCAAAAACAGCCTGGCATAAGTCTGGGAGACTGGCAATTATTGTTTGATCTCTGAAAGATGGAATGCCATATGCTTCCGACGCCAATGTTTTCTTGGCTTTTGAGGAATGTGTCAGGAAATAATTCATTCGCTTTGGCGTCTTGAATAATGATTCCACTGTTTGAGAGTCGACATAAGAAGAAGGCAAAATATATCCGTCATCACCCACTCGCCAGTGTGGATACAAACGCATCTTACTGTGAGTGATTCGACGCTGTTCATTTTGAGACATAGAATCAATCCTTCGTCCTTTCTCGAGATCCGCATTGCTAAAATAACATGCTGCACTTCCCCATTTGTAGTCATAGCAATTCAAACAGAGATTGGCATCCACACTATTCATGAGGACATAAGCAATGGCCTTTTCGCGAGCCTCTTCATCTTCCGGAAGAAGATCTATTTGTACTCCATTTCTCTTAAGGAGCCGACATTTCTCATACTTCTGACCGTAGTATTGTGAATATTGCTTCTTATAGCGTTCAATAAAAGCCAATGCCTGCTGCTTAGTGCAGTACACCACAAAATGCACATGATTGGACATCAGAATAAAGGCCATTATAATAACATCTATCAGCGAGGCCACAATTGGAATGTAATTCATTCCTACCTTAAAGTCTTCATCATCTCTAAACCACAACTTGTTTTCCATTCCTGACGTTGAAATCAGCCAGTACTCTTTCTTATTCATATTACATTGTTTAATTCTTTTCCCATGACAGGTGGAACGATGAACGGGATATCGGCCACGGTTGCCTCCACATTTCGTGTCTGGTGGAACGCACCGTGGTACACCGGACATGATTTCCGCCGCATTTTGCGCCTGGTAGGACATGCAGTGGGACACCAGACATGATTCCGCCTCCAATTCGTGACAGGTGGGGCACACATTGGGACACCTTACACGATTCACCCACCATCTCGCGCCTGGTGGGACACAGATTGGACACCTGGCATAGATAAAGGAGGATATCCTTCAAACCAGGCGTATTCAGAACACGAAAGTTAGGGCGATAATGAAGTCGTCTGGGCGAAGAAAGTACTTGGCGCCGCGCTCGCGGATGCGGCCGCAGGTCTCGCATGCGTAGACCGAATAGGTCTCGTAGCCGCCCCAAAGACCGAGACCGAAGTCGAGGTTGAGGTGGCGGCCGAGCATGCGCGAGTACCCTGCGGTTAGCGCTCCGCCATAGCGGTCGCCTTCAGAAGTGAACGCAGACATCATACTGTATTCCTGGTAGCGGGCTTTACCAGAAAGCCACACTCCGGAGTAGACATACCACGGCCACCAGCGGGCGCCGACGCCCAGCGAGCGCTGCTTCTGAGCGTCGAACCACGGGTTGTAGCGCACATCGGCGTCGGCGCTCCAGTGGCGCGAGAATCCCACCGACGCCTCCATGTCTAGAGTAGCGCCGTTAGTCAACTCCAGCAAATTTGTCCTCAAAGCATATTTGGGGGCGAATTCCTGTCCTGAGGCGCCGAGGCAGAGTAGCAACCCCAGCACCAACGAAAGCATCAATCGTCTCATAGGGCTATAGGTATTTGTTGAAGGCTTCGTTAATCATACTCTTACTCTCGGGGTAAAGGCTTAGTAGGCGCGATTTCAAGGCATCGCGCGAATGGACATCTGAGGTCAGGGCGACGAATATCTTGAAGCGGTTCATCCCGCGTTCGTCCAGATACATGAAGATCTGAGGACAAAACCAATACTTGTTTCCGTAGAACTTGTCTGTATATCCATAACGCTCACGGTAAAGCAGATTCTCTATATAGTAAGCCCACATTTCGGTCACTTCACAGTATCCGGCATCTTTTTCGGTACCTATTCCGTAGGTAATACCGCCGGAAGTGGCATATGAAGTAAGCATGTGTTTTATCAACTTATTCCAATAATCATCCCCCACTCTCATGAAATGGCTTGCGTGGGCAAGTTCGTGGACAGTAAAACGGTATATATCGGCATACGAATTCAAATTCTTAAGTCCTAGCAGGATATCAGGCATGAACATCTTCACGATAGGGGTATACTCTCCGAGCAGAGCCTGAACTCCGTCGAGATCGAAGACGGGTCCTTGCTGCAGCATAGGTGTTGCGCTGCCATCGATGAGCGAACACGACCAGATACGAAGATTAGCCGGCGGCAGGGTTATCTTCACACCATTGCTCACGCAACTTTCGTAGTAATCGTAGGTGGCGTTGTTGATTATCGATCTGTGCCACAGTTTCGACTCCGAGTTTTTCGTAATGCAAATACTGTAGCCCTTGGGGCTGTGTTTCCCCAGAGTGGAGATGGAGCCCTTCACCATAATCAGGTTTATACCCAGACTGAAGCCCTTCCGGTTGGTAAATTCGATACGATAGCGAGGATCTGATGTAAAGCCCTTGTCCATCTCATAATAGCCTTCCGAATCGGTAAAGGCCCTCGCGAACTTCACGAACACATTGCAGCTGACCTTCACCCCCTTGATTCCTACGGGATGGATGTCGTAGTCCGTATCGACCATTGTGAGCCTGCCGGCCGGGTACGAGGCCTTCGCATCGGCCTTGGTTTCCGCAGAAAGCATATCGGCATTGCCGGTCAATTCGAATGCCGCCCTCTCGACAGAATCCCAATCTATCCAATCCGGCGCAGACTTGGTAGTCGTTTCTCCCGGAATGAAGCATTCATCGAGCAACTCGCATTCAATCCAATCCGGCGCGACAAAGTCCGGAGGCACTACGGCGTACTGCCAGGTAATGTCTTCCTCCGGTATTTCAGCGTCGTGATAGTAATCTCCTTCCTGAACTATCTTATAATCCAGAGGGTGATCTAGCATCTGTACACCCATCTCTTCCAACAGGGCAAGATCTTCTTCATTTCCTGGCAACAAACGCACATAATTATGCGAAGGTTTAAGCTCAACGACGCTGGCCTTGGTGGGATAAACCGCAAAAAGGGCTTTAGTCATATTCTCGACAGTATAAGGGTCGTCGAGTTTCTCGCCCAAAACAATTTGATCATGGGAAACGCCATATCCGTCGTCCAGGACAAAGGGGTCTACATCCAGACCGGAATGGGAACAGGAGATTGCAGCAAAAAGAGCCGCGAAACAAATGAATAATTGAAGTCTTTTCATAACGCAAAAAAGTTTGGTCGAGGCAAAAGTATAAAAGAAAAACCGTGTAAAAACGTGTTTACACGGCTAATTTCGTCACATTTTCAGATGCCCCCTAAGGGATGTCCACCTCGTAAAAGGTCGAGCCGTATCCAGCCCAGTACCCATAACCTCCCGACACATTCGACGGTGCACCCGAGTGGACCGGGAAGAAAGGACTGCGGGAGAAAGTCCACTGGTCGTCGAGCGCTTTCCAGTAAGCGTGTGTCTCACGGTCCAAAGTACAGAAGCGCACGGATACGTGGTCGCCCGACTCGAAGTGCCATTTGTACTCGGATCCCAGAATGTCGAAACCGGGAAAGACTATCCCTTCATACGCACCGGACACCGCGCTGCCGTCTACGAGGGTGTACATACACGGCAGATAGGAACTGTCCTTCTTGGCCCTTTTGGTGAAAAAGAAATAATAGCTGTCTTCCTTGGGTGTGAATCCGACCTTGATGGTGGCACCGTCCTCTGTAATATTGGGTTCTATCTTCGTCAGGGTCTGCGGCGCAGGTATCGTCGTCACGGCCGAAGCTTCAGTCTCGCCGTACTTAACATTCAGAGTATAAGTCTTTCCGGCCTGCCCTTTGAAAGAATAAGAAGTATAAATATAAGGAGGAAAATAGTTGTCGTCCTTCTTGCCCATCAGCTTATATGTGTTGTCTCCGTCGCTGATGGAGACAGTTGCCCCTCTCAGCACGTGACTCTGAAGGTCGTCATAATCCATCTCGCCCTCGACAACGGCCACAGACGAAGTCAGTATCACAACAGGATAACCGCCGTCCTCGATCCACCCGTCCACGACCAGATGCTCTGCAATCTCATCCGTGGTACAGGCCGCCGCCAAAATGGCGCACAGTATAAAAAGGAGCTTCTTCATAGTCTTAGAACTTTAGGAAATAACCCACGGAAGGCAGTATCGTAATCCCCAGATACATCTTCTGGAACTCGACGGTCAGCGCTTCGCGGTTTGATTTCACTTTGCGGTAAATCTCCTGATTTCGCGCGGTAGCATTGTACACGGAGAAGTTCAGTCCGTGCTGCATACGCCCATGGTCTTTCAAATGAAGCCGTGCGTTGAGATCTACCCTGAAATACGGGTCCAGCCTCGCCCCGTTGTGCGGCCCCATCACCGACACGATCTGATGCGACAGCAGATAGTACTCCCTCACCTTAGTGAACGGGGTTCCGCCTGCGGCCACGACCGTGCCCCCCAAATCCCAGCGACCGACCTTGTATGCGGCCACAAGGTCGAACTCGACCAGCCTTTCGTGGTTAGATGGCCACGTCCCGCCGTCGAAACTGCGCATGCTGCGCCCAGCTGAAAGGCCGGCCCAACCGGTAAGCCGCCCCTGCGTCTTGCGAAGCAGCAGGTTAAGGCCATAGGCATAGCCGTCGCCCTTCTGGAGCGAGCGCTCAAGCGAGTAGGTGCCGTCCAACATGTCCTGGAAACCGCTTACGAATTCGAGCTGGTTCGCCAGGTATCGGTAGTAGAGTTCCGCATTGAACTCCAGACCGCCCGCGAATGACTTATCCCACGCCAGCGAGGTTCCCACGGACCACTGCGGATCGCCGTACTTGCCGGCGGGCAGCCAGAACTCAAACGGCAGGCCGAGGTTGGAGAAGCCGGTCTGGAAGAGGTACTGACGGTGTATGCCTGCGCTGAGACGCAGTTTGTCGCCGCTATCGAACCTGAAAGTGCCACTCAATTGCGGAGACAGTCCGAAATAGGACTTCTTCTCTGCCGAAAGGTACCATCCGGCCGCGAGAGTGGCGCTATAGTCGAAGTTAAAGCCTATGGTGCCGCTCCACTCCGCCGACAGAGTACTTTCGAACGCGCGCTGCAGGTCTTCCGTCTCATAGCCCACACCCGTGCCGGAGATCTGCGGACTCTGAGGCAGCACCTCGTGCATGGCGGCATCCAGCATCAGGCTGAGCTGCCCCTTGCTCCATCCGCCCTTGTATCCGACTGTCGAAATCGACGAAGGGAGAATCGCCTGACGCCCTTCCTCAGCCACGTCCACATCGAGCTTGAAGCCAGAATAATAGAGCGTCTGCTCGAGGGCAGCGTGATCCCAGTGAACAGCGGCCATTGCGTTGTGCCAGAACATGTCTATGGCGATGTCGGCACCCTCCTTCTCCGTATCCACACGGTCGTAGCCATAGTAAAAGTCAGCGGAGATGCGGTCGCTGCGCGTGGGCGTCCACAGCCATGTCGCGTTCACGTCCGAGAAGCCGTAGGACAGGGAGACGTCGTCCATATGAAGATAATTCCCGTAAAGCAGGTCCACCAGCGAGCCACGGCCCGAAAGGATGAGCGCTGATTTAGAGGACAGCGGAGCCTCGACCGTGCCCTGCGCACTCACAAGGCCTACCGAAGCCTCGCCGCCGACACGCTCGGGAATCGAACGACGGGTGTGCATGTCGATGACGCCGCCCAGGCGGTTGGAGCCGTTGGCGACGGTGCTGTACGACATCGAGCGGTAGTGCGTCGGATTAAAGACCGAAAAAAGGCCCATGAGGTGCGAAGCCCCATAGACCGGGACGCCGTCGAGCGCGACCAGATTATGCTGATGGTCGCAGCCCTGGATATGGATGCCGGCGTCGATTTCCGAGCTGGTCTGCATGCTCGGAAGCATCTGAACAAAATGAAGCGGGTCGGAGTTTCCGAGCACGGACGGCATGAGCGCGAGCTCCGCTACGTCCATGGTCACCACCCCGGCCTTGCCCAAGTCCAGCAACTGGCGCTTCGCAGCTGCCGACAGAACGGTACTGTCCAGCTGCAAAGAATCAATCTGCGCTTTCGCATCGGTGCAGAAGACCGAAAGCAGAAGCGCAGATTGGATTAACAGTATGCTTAAATTACTTCTCAAGCTCCTCAGCCTCAGGGCCACCAAGGAAAGCCTGGAGTTCACCAAGGGCCTTCTCTACAGCCTCCATGGTCTTAGGGAAGCCTTCAGGGTTGAAGAACTCCTCAGGAAGAGCGTACTGCGAACCATCCTCGAAGCGAACGACGGGGATCCAGGCCCAATAAGGTTCCTCTACGTCGGTGTACTCGATAGCCTCGAAACCAAGCTTAGCCTGAGCGGTGTTCTGGATGTAGAGAGTAAGGTTGACGATCTTCTCGAGAGCGGCGCAAACTGCCTTGACTCCTTCCTCGGTGGATTCAAACTCCTGTTTTGAGAGCTCCATGTAAGCGGTCCAATCGAGGCTACCCTTAAGGACGACATTGTCAAGGACGGAGAATGATGCGTTGACTTTACCGGTAGAAGAAAAAGGATCGATTTCCTGACCCTCGCCTTCGATCTTACCCTTAGCCTCGAACTTAGCAGCGACGACGGTGGTCTTACCATACTTGATGGAAGCGTCGAGAGCAACCTCGGTGTTGGAGTACTTAGCACGGGTAACAGCGAAAGTGTAGCTGCCGGCGCTGACGGTTGCAGTTGCAGACATCTTGTCAGTGATAGCGGGTACGTCACCTGCGATGCTGAGGTCGGTGGTGATCTTTACGTTTGCGGCCTTCTTGCCAGCGGCAGTAACGTTAGCCTCGAGAAGGGCGGGAACGATAAGATAGGTCTGATCCCTGAGGATACCTTCTTCGACATACTTGCCTTCGGCATCATAGTAGGTATAGTACTCATCGGTAAGGAGAGTAGTCTTGGAGTTCTTGACGTTCATCTTAGCCACGACTGCGCTGCCATCTTCAAGATTGTAGCTCAGGCTGAGATCGTTAGCGGAAGCAACGCTCAGAGAGTCACCTGCTGTAAGGGCGCCCTTAAGGTCTTCGAGGTTGATGGTAGTAACGGTTACGCCGCCTTCTTCCTTCATCCAAGAATCCTCAATACCCTCAATCCAGCTTTTAACGCTCTGGTCAGGCTCTACGTTTTCGAGAGCGACTGCAGATGCGGTGATAAGGTCAGCTGTTTCCTGCCAGTTCTCAACTTCGAGAAGCTCGACAGCCTTAGACATAGTTTCGTCAAGAGTAGTCTTGTTCTGATCGGGAGTAAGGACGGGTCCTTTAACTTCCTTCTTGCAGGACACTGCTATGCAGGCCACTGCAGCTAAAAGCATAAATACCTTTTTCATAATATAAATTGAACTATAAGTTTCAAAACCGGCGCAAAGATAGTAAAAAAATTTACACCTTATTATAGATGCACGTTTATACCAGATAGTTGCAATTATTTTGGGATACTTGAAAAATCGTCTTATATTTGCAGTCCTTTTCACATGGAGAGATGCTCGAGTGGCTGAAGAGGCACGCCTGGAAAGCGTGTGTACCCCAAAAGGGTATCGCGAGTTCGAATCTCGCTCTCTCCGCGCAATGCAATCTGCAGACAAGCGTCGCACGATAGTGCGGCGCTTTTGTTGTTGAGCGTTCACAGGCGAAAGCTAGCTCTCGCCTGTGAATGTTCAGCAACAAAAACAGGGCGGCAATGCCGCCCGAAAGTCTGCTGATTGCTCGCGGAGAGGCGAGACGTCGGAGCGCAGCGACGAAATCTCGCACTTCCTTTTTCTTATATACTATTATAGTATGTTCGTCCGTTTCGTGAACTCCACGATTTCGGGAATATATCCGAAGGCGAGGCCGGTGACGGTGTCGGCGCAGCCGTAGTAGACGGCGATGCGGCCGGTATCGGGGTCATGGAGCGCGGCGCACGGGAAGGTCACATTCGGGACATCGCCCGTGAGCTCATAAATCTCGCGGGGGCTGATGAGGTACTGGCCGCTGCGGGCGAGCACCTTCCAGGGCTGCTCGAGGTCGAGAAGGGCGCTGCCGAAGGCGTAGACGTAGCCGTTGCAGGAACGGAGAACGCCATGGTACAGAAGCAGCCAGCCTTCCGGGGTCTCAATCGGCACCGGGCCGGCGCCTATCTTCATGCACTGCCAGGCACTCTGCTCAAACGGCGCCGGCGCCATGACATGACGGTGACGACCCCAGAGCTCCAGGTCCGGCGACTCGCTGTAGAAGATATCTCCGAAGGCGGTGTGGCCGGTGTCCGACGGGCGTGAGAGCATGGCGAAACGGCCGCCTATCTTCCTGGGGAAGAGCACGCCGTTGCGGTTATAGGGCAGGAATGCGTTCTCGAGCTGGTGGAAGGTCTTGAAATCGTCTGTCCATGCGACGCCGATGGTAGGGCCATGGTAACCGTTGCACCATGTCACATAATACCGGCCTTCGATGCAGGCAACGCGCGGGTCGTAACCATAGACCCACTCCCCTATCTCGGGATCCGCGCCCTCGAACTTGATGGTCTCGGGCTTGATGTCCCATTTGATGCCGTCGGCCGAAAAACCGACATGGAGTGTCATCCTGCGGTTTTTGTCGTCGACACGGAATACTCCGGCGAAGCCCTTTCCGTAAGGAACGACCGCGGAGTTGAATATGCTGTTGCTGTCCGGCAGAAGGTCGCGCGGAATTACCGGATTTGCGCTGTAACGCCACAGAGTGTCTTTACAGCCGGCCGGTCTGTCTTCCCAAGGAATATTCATAACTAGAAGAACTTGATTTCTTTACCTTCGATGGCGCTCATCAGGGAGTTGCCCAGACGGCTGACTCCGAACCTGAAGAGGTCTTTGTTCATCCACTCGGGTCCGAGTATGCGCTCACCTATCTCATAGTACTGAAGAGCCTCTTCAGCGGTAGAAACTCCGCCGGCGGCCTTGAAACCGACCTTGCGGCCTGTCTTCGCGTAGAACTCCTTGATGGCTTCGCACATTACTTCGGCGGCCTCGGGGGTAGCGTTGACTGCCACCTTTCCGGTAGAGGTCTTGATGAAGTCTGCGCCTTCTTCCATGGCAAGCATGGAGGCCTTCTTGATGAGTTCGGGGGTCTTCAGAACGCCGGTCTCGAGGATGACCTTGAGGACTACGCCTTTGCAGACCTTGCGGATTTCGCGGATTTCGCGGCGGGCTTCTTCTGCATCGCCTCCTTCGAGGAAGGAGTTGAGGGCAAGAACGATATCGATTTCGTCGGCTCCGTTCTCGATTGCAAGCTCAACCTCGCGGACCTTCACCTCGAGGAAACTCTGGGAAGCCGGGAAGCATCCAGCCACGCAGGTGACATGGAGGTCCTTTGAAGGACGGTTGTCCCTTACTACAGAAGCGAAATTGGGATAGACGCAGATAGATGCGGGAAGCGGGTAATCCGGATACTCCTTAACGAGCAGGTTCACTTTGTCCACCAGGGACTTCACGTACGTCGGAGTGTCTTCGATGCGCAGCGTCGTCAGATCCATGAATGAGAAACACTTTTTTAGGATGCTTTTCTTGTCCATATTTTTGTTCTTTAATTGTTGTGTCTTTTGGGGATTCCTTCGCTTCGCTCGGAATGACAGAAGGGGCGCTCGGTATGACAGAAGGGGCGCTCGGAGCGATAGTATCCGCAGCGGCCTTAAGGGTGTCTATAGGGAAACGGAGCGAATCCAGTTTGAGCAATAGGCTGTCCAAAAGCGGCTCAGGTTTAAACGACGAGTCGTTTGGCCAGAGGCCAAGGGTATCGTCCTTGAAGCGAAGGGTGTCGTAGCGGAAATACGAAGGCTGATAGGGCGAAAACTTGACTATCTTTTGGGCCGCATCCTCGATTGCCTGAAGCCGCTTTGCCTGCCTGTTCAGTTTGGCGCCCGCCGCCTTAAGTATCTTGGCATATTTGTCAGGCTTGCGAAGGTAATGCCTTACGGTAGCGTCGTAGTCCTCGACCGTGTAACCGTATTTATCGAAGATTGGAGCGTAGAAGTTGGAGGTGTCGGCGACTCGTCGGGCGCGCGGGTTCTGCGAGAGCCACTGGTCCGCCATGAACATGTCGGCATAAATGTCCGACATGGTGGCGGCCGGTATCACTCGCGCCTTGCGCGCGCACGATGCGATCGCAAGGACAAGAACGAGCAGGACTAACGGACGAATCTTCATATACTACCTCAACTGGGCTCCGAAGTTGTTCTTGAATGCATTAAGTATGCCATCCATCACCCTCTCGACATCCTGGTCTGTAAGGGTCTTCTCCAGATCCTGAAGCACGAATCCCAGCGCATACTGTTTCTTACCCTCGGGAATCTTGTCTCCCCTGTAGACGTCGAACAGCGAAACCGACTTGAGCAGTTTCCTGGACTGCTTGAAGGCGGTAGCGCGCAGGTCTGCGTAGGAAACCGACTCGTCGAGAAGAAGAGCCAGGTCACGGCGAACCTCAGGGAATTTAGGAAGTTCCTTGAAGGCAACTTTTCCGCGCTTGATAAGTGTGAAGAAAGCCGGCCAATCGATTTCGCATACGAAAACGGGCTGTTTCACGCCGAACTTTTTCGCTAGAGCGGGATTTACCGTTCCGAGAACAGCCAGCTGCTTGCCCTGGCCGGGAAGTTTATAGATTACGCCCTCCGAGAAGATATCGGAAGGTGCGGCATCTGTCCACATCTGATAGAGGTCAACACCATAACGGGCCAGAAGGAGCTCGAGATAACCCTTCAGGGCGAAGAAATCGCTCTTTCTGGGTGCGAGGTTCCACGACTTCTCGGGAGTTCCGGAGATGGCGAGGCAGAAGTTGGTATGCTCTTCATAACCCTCGAGAGTCTCTCCGCTCTTTTCGGGAAGTCTCTGATAGACAGAGCCATACTCGAAAATCTTGACGGAGCTCATCTGACGGTTGGCGTTATAGGCTATAACCTCCAGAGCATTCAAGATGAGGGTCTGCCTCATGGCGTTCAGGTCCTGGCTCAGAGGATTGACTATCCTTACTGTATGGTCTGCCGGGAAGGTCTGGAGGCCCTCATAGTAGTCGCTCTTGGTGATGGAGTTGTTCATGGTCTCGACGAAACCGTTGGCTGCGAGGAAGTTCGAGATGGAATTCCTGACGGCTTCCGGCTCCGGCGAAGGAGTCGCATTGACCGACATTTTCATGTGCTTCGGCAGGTCGATGTTGTCGTAGCCGTAGATACGGAGGATTTCCTCTACGACGTCGCACTCGCGGGTGACATCGACCATGTAAAGCGGCGCGGCCACGGTCACCTTCGAGCCCTCGCGTGAAAGGAATTCGTACTGCAGGGCAGCGAGGATGGTATCTATCGTCTCTGCGCCTATCTGCTTGCCGATGAAGGCCTGGATACGGTCGTAGTCAAGCTCGATCTTCGCGCGTTCTACCGGGTTCGGATAGCTTTCGAACAGCTCGCCGGAGACCTGGCCGCCTGCCAGCTCCACCGCGAGAACGGCTGCCCTCTTAAGGCCGAAAAGAGCCATGTCGGGGTCTGCACCGCGCTCATAGCGGAATGACGCGTCGGTCTGAAGCTGCTGGCTCTTGCTGGTCTTGCGTATGCTGCCCGGATCGAAGTACGCGCCCTCGATGAACAGGTTCACGGTCGCGTCGGTAACTCCGCTCTCCTCGCCTCCGAACACACCGGCGATACACATGGGGCCCTCGGGATTTGCTATGACCATGTCGGTCGCGCGCAGCTTGCGGTCCACGCCGTCGAGCGTCTTGATCGGTTCGCCTTCGGCGGCACGGCGGACCACTACCGTCTGCCCGGCGACCTTGTCGGCGTCGAAGGTATGGAGGGGCTGGCCGAGCTCGAAGAGGACGTAGTTCGAGATGTCGACGATATTGTTGATCGGGCGGCTGCCGATGGCGATCAGACGGTCCTGCATCCACTTCGGGGACGGGCCGACCTTGAGGCCGCGGATGGTGAGGCCGCAGTAGCGCGGTGCTCCAGACGGGTCCACGACCTGGACTTTGAGACCACGTCCGCCCTTTTCGCGCGGAAGCGCGGCGAAAGCCTGCTCGACCTCCGGTTTATGCAGCTCGCACGGAATCCCGCGGAGCTTGAGGTATGCGTACAGGTCGCGGGCGACGCCCCAATGGGACGCTGCGTCCACCCTGTTGGCGGTGATTTCGTACTCGATCACGGCCTGGGTCTCGATCCCAAGGTACTCCTTCGCGGGGGTGCCGACCAGGGCGTCCTCGGGCAGGACTTTGATACCGCCATGGTCTTCGCTGAGGCCAAGTTCGTCTTCGGCGCAGATCATTCCGAGGCTCTCGACCCCGCGGATCTTGGACTTCTTTATCTTGAAGTCGCCGGGGAGAACGGCGCCGACCTGAGCGAAAAGGACTTTCTGGCCGGCCGCCACGTTGGGCGCGCCGCAGACGACCTGCACGGGCTCCGCGCCGCCGTCGTCGACGGTCGTGATGTGAAGATGGTCGGAATCCGGATGGGGCTCGCAGGTAAGTACCTTAGCCACCACGACGCCCTTGAGGCCGCCTTCGATTACTTCCGTCTCTTCTACCGCGTCGACTTCGATGCCGATGGAGGTCATCGCCTCCGCAATCTGCTGCACCGAAAGATCACACTTCAGATAATCCTTTAACCAATTGTAACTTAGCTTCATATGATATTTTTCTTTGAAAAGGTGAACTGCCCGGAAGCGGCCTTTGCCCGGATTAGGGTCGCGAAGCGACGGGCGCTTCCGGACAGTTCACCTTTTCATTATTTTAATTCATTTTCGTCAAACAATGCGGCGACATATTGTTCGCTGTCGAAATCTTTTATATCGTCTATTCCTTCACCTACGCCGAGGAAGCGGATGGGAATGCCGAACTGGTCCACGAGGCCCACTGCGACTCCGCCCTTCGCTGTTCCGTCCATTTTGGTGAGGGCCAGAGAGGTGATGTCTGTCGCGCGGGCGAATTCTTTCGCCTGCTGGAATGCGTTCTGGCCGGTGCTGGCGTCGAGGACGAGCAGGACCTCGTTGGGGGCAGTAGGGACTGCTTTCCTGACGGAGTTGCGGATTTTGGTGAGCTCGTTCATCAGATCGATGCGGTTGTGGAGGCGGCCCGCCGTATCGATAAGGACGACGTCCGCGCCCTTTGCGGCAGCGGACTTCACCGTATCGAACGCTACGGCCGCCGGGTCGGAACCCATCTGCTGCTTTACTATATCGACGTTTGCCCTTTCAGCCCAAACGCTTATCTGATCTACTGCAGCCGCGCGGAAAGTGTCCGCGGCGCCGAGCACGACCTTGCGGCCCTCGGCGGCGAACTTGCGCGCAAGTTTACCAATCGTAGTTGTCTTCCCTACTCCGTTAACTCCCACTACCAGAATTACATAGGGCTTTGCGGAATTCAGATCGAATTCTTTTGTAGCGCCTTCCATCAGGCCGGCGATTTCCTCGCGGAGCATCCGGGTCAGCTCTTCCTTGGACATGTATTTATCCTTCGCCACCCTTTCTTCGAGGGCATCGATGACCTTGAGGGTAGTATCCACACCCATGTCCGATTCGATCAGGGCCTCCTCGATTGCGTCGAGGGTGTCGTCGTCGACTCTTGAGCGGCCTGCAATCGCCCTGCCGATTTTCTGGAAGAAACTCATTGCCATAGCTTACAAATATACAAAAAATCCGGCGCCAATGCGTCGGATTTTTCTATTTTGAGAAAGGAAATTACTTCTTCTCGAAGTACTCCTTCGCCTTGGACTCCTCAACGAGGTGCTCGGTGAAAACGTATGCACCGGTCTTGGGAGACTTTTCCATGCGGATGCATTTGACCATGCTCTTGGCACCGGCCTTAGCTGCGAATGTTGCAACGGCTTTCTTTGCCATAGTTTATCCTCCTGAAAATTTACTTGATTTCACGATGT
>JAFZWV010000030.1 GCA_017617035.1 Bacteroidales bacterium | reverse complement strand
CCTTCCCAGGTCTGATAGATCTGGCCGATGCTGCTGTGGAACGATGCGTCTTTCTCGACTCCGAACAGGTCGCTTGCTCCGAATTTCTCCTTCAGGCTCTTGATGGCTTCGATGGCATTCTCGTAGGTGGCGTGGAAGCGCTCAGGAGCCGTCGTATCAGCAATCTTGAGGCTTTGGTAATCGTAGGCATCGAGCGTGTCCAGAGCGTAGGTATAGTCACGAATTACATCGAACAGGTCGGTTGCCTGGTCGGAAGTGAGTAGCAGTTCTTTGCTGAATACGTTCTCCAGCAGGCCTACAGCCTTCTTTAAATCTTCGTATTTCTGCTCTGATACAGCATTGCGATTGACGGCATAGCCCTTCAACATATACTGCTTTAGGACATTCGCCGCCCATATTCTGAACTTCGTTGCACGGACGGAGTTCACTTTGTAGCCGATGGAGATGATTGCATCAAGGTTATAATAGCGTACTTTCTCGTCAGATATGCCTCTGGCGCCACTCTGTGCGGTAATTAAAATTTCTTTAACTACCGCGTCGGCCTCCAGTTCGCCACTCTTGAAAATACGCCCGAGGTGGTATGAGATGTTAGGTACCGTGACGCCGAACAGCGCCGCGATTGCCTTTTGCGTGGCCCATATGGTTTCCCCGGCAGGGTCTACCATCGCCTCCATCTTAACCAGACCGTCCTCGGAGTTGTAGATGACTATGTCGTTTCTCTCTTCCATAGCGTACTCAGTTCATACAATGACAAAGTTAGCAATAGTTTTCGAACCGATGAAGTGACAAGAGAGAAGCCGTATATGCCGGAACGTATGGCGCGGGAATCCAGTAAAGTTATTTCGATTAATCGAGATTTGACGGGGCATATAATTTGCAGTAGATTTGCTATGTTTTCACCGTTAAAATGTATAGAAACCAAATAACTAACACAACCATTATCATGAGACGCTTACTTCTAAGTCTTCTTTGCACGGTTAGTTTATCCGCATATGCACAACATACTGTTGTCGTCAATCCTGACGGCACTCACTCCATCGCCATTAATAACGGCAATACTTCAACAATAGTTAATCCTAACGGCACTCATTCCACCGCCATTAATAATGGCTTCAGCACAATTATAGTCAATCCTGACGGCACTCACTCCATCGCCATTAATAACGGCAATACTTCAACAATAGTTAATCCTAACGGCACTCATTCCACCGCCATTAATAATGGCTTCAGCACAATTATAGTCAATCCCGATGGGAGTCACGCCGTCGTCATTGAGAACGAAAATAGCGCGACGAGAGTTAATCCGTGGTGGAAAAGATGGCGAACTCACAAATCTAAAGACAAAAAGAAATAATCCATTTAATTCCCTGTTTATCGAAATGAACAAGCCCCGACAATCCAGGAGATTTGCCAGGGCTCTTTGTATTCAGAATACAGAACACCAATCTTTTCAAAGATGCTTTTGTTCCCCGCTGTGGTCATAACACAGTTTGATCAGGGAGTTACCATCGTGAGCAATATCTATCAACTCTGAGCAACCGGGTTCTACATTTAGCAATAGTAGCAACTTTTCATCGGGTGAAGTCGCGCGCTCCCTATACTTATCAGACGAAGCAATGCTGGGAAACTCCTCAAGGAAACGGAATCGAAAATGAGAAACACCTGCATCCTTGTTGAAATGATGAACGGAAGACAATGTGTTTCCATCCAACTTAACCAGTTCCAAGCCGGAGGGGGTATTAAGGGCACAAAACAGAGTATCGGCAGCAATGAACGAATCTACAATAATCGTATCTGCCTTTGCAAAATCCGACAGGTAAAAGCCACCGTCATACCAAGTTATTCCATCTTCCTCATGCTTTTCTATTTCTGGGTTCTCGTTGTCAAAATGAACTATTGGAGAGAATGTGTGATCCAAAGGTGAGTAACCCGCCCGGTGAAAATGAACTGCGATTAAACGGATGTCCTTGGCTTTCTCATATGTCGTTAAAGAATCGCAATGAAAACCGATAGCGGGGTTATTTAACTCATAGATTCTTGTTTCGTTGATAACATAAAGGGTGCTGTCGATACGTCTAACGTTGCCGGTTAATTCGACGAACGCATACTCATCTTTTGAATGCTTATCAATGAACCAGGTAACTTCACCGAATTCGCCATGATAGGCATATTTCACTGCCCAGTCCTCATCTTCAAATATTGTCCCGCTATCTTCATTTCTGAAAGAATAAGGTGACCACTCCCAGTTTTTCGGGTTGAGACTGAAGAATCGTTCGTCTTTCAGTTTCAAAACCAAGGTGTCGTTCTTATTTGAGATTGACGAAAAATCATACGCGTCATTGGGGAGGGGGATGTACTTGGTCTGCAATTTATCCTCCGATACTGCCATTAAAAAAGAATGGGAGGCATTGAAGTCGCTCCGCGTTCTTTCGTGAAAACAGACATAGTAATAACTACCACATTTCCTGACGTCCCATATACTGATCTCGGAAGCGGGAAGCACGTGGTCTTTCACGTTAAACCAGATGCTATCCTGAGGCTCATTGACGAATCCGTGAGCGCGTTGCTGTTTGTGTTCACATGAGACAATGATGGCAACTGCCCCAAATACCAAAAAAGGTAGTACTTTGATCCTTTCCATAATCTGTTGTGTGTATGGTGTCCTTGCCTTAAATGGCTACTCTACGGAAGCGAGTCTGTAATTCTTCAATGCGACGGATAAGGGTATCGAATGGCATCGCGGCGCCATAGATGTAACCGCTCACCATGTTATCGTTATAATCGCGGCGGAAGGCTTCAAGAGTTTTCCCCTTGGGGATAAAGTCAATGACGGAAGGGTAGTCAAGGTCGTAGTTGACATAGCCGAGGTGATAGAATTTGCGGCGGTGCTCAACAATGGCTCGGTAGAGGTCGGCATCCTGGAGCGCAGCCTTGCCATAGTCAGTATCCATCAGCTTCTCCAGGTCATAGAGATGGCGGCTCATCCTGCGTAAACGAGGCTGCTCTTTCTGGAATTCCTCGTTTAGCAAAAAGGCTTTCTCCAGGAAAGTACGAGCCGGTGTAACGATGCGGATAATGGTAGAGAGTTCCTGGTCCAACTCTGGGAACCGATCGTGGATGAGGGTTGTGATGGACTTCTCCTCGAAGGGCTCTGACATTGACAGGCAACTAATCTCTATCTTGATGCTGGGGAGAATGTCACCTTCATAGGCGGGGAAGATGCTGTCGTACGTTACTTGAATAACGGTAGGATCACTATCGGCATCAATAGGCTTGGGACCTTCGGCCGTCGGCACAGTGGTCTGATTGCTGACGGTAAAGCCAGTCAATCCCATCTCGGTAAGCTGCTGGCCAAGCTCCTGCGAAAGCGTCCCGTGGATGAATTTTCGGGAGGCCTTGCGGAGATTCTTGAGCTGAGTGTTATTACCCGCAGCAGCATACTGCAGGCCGAGTACGTCAAGGAAGTACTGACGGCCCAGAGACAGGTCGATGTCTTCACTGAAGCGCTCAATGATGGGCCAGCCCTTGCTGATGGATGTTCCACCCTTGAAGAGCAGGTAATCCCGGCACGAGGTGTTGAACAGGGCTTTTAGAACAGCGGTTACCCACCAGTCTTTCTCTACGGCACGGTCTTCTATGTTCTTTCCGGCAGCGGTTGTCTGGACTGCGGCCAGTCGCTCCGATGCTGTGAGGTTCCGCCAAAGGCTCATTGCTTGTCGTTTTTGAGGGTTTTGACAAAGATTCGGCGAATCCAGTACGGCATTGCCGCAAGGTCAGCCTGAATGGTGCCGGGTTCTGGATGTGCGAGAATAAGGGCTTGGATGTGGGCAAGGTCTTCTTCCGTGACGTTCCCTTCGCCGATAGCCTTGAGTGCCTGAACGATGAGGCAAGTGTATCGTCCTTTGACGGCGAAGTTTTTGGGAACAGCGCGACGGAAGGTTATGGTTCGCCCTCCCAGTTTAATCTTGCGGGCCGATCCGGAAGTGAGAAAGACCGCATTCATCGGCACCTGAGTAGAAAGGCCGAGGATGTTCTGTGCGGTGGCTCCGGTAGGAATTACCTGAGCATTGTCACGTCGGGCAATGGCTTCTGCAATATCTTCAACGGGAGGATAGACCAGGCCGAAGCGAGTCTCCTCAGTCTTAAGGTACACGCCCCTCGAGAGATGATGGATCATCCCTTCTTTGGCCAAATCGGAAAGGATCTGCCCCACGTATTCATCGTCGAATTCCAAGAAGGTGTTGTTGAAGAACAGCGTGCCGTTGGGAGCCTCCTGAATCCGCGCTTTGATGATGTTGATGACCTTGTTTTCCTTTGCCATAAGAAGCAGTTTACTCGGTTATTTTTGCAAAATTACCGATAAAATTTGAAACTGCAAAGAAATCAAGACAAAGAAGGACTAACAAATATTGTCCCCCGCGATGAATTCGATTGAAACGGAATGAAAAGGGTTATTGGGAGAAAAGGATATCGTTAATCTCAAGTCTACCTTGAAATAGGCCTTTAAAATTCATTCTTCTTTTTAAGGCGTTTCAAACCCTTTCATTTATTACTTTCCGATGCAGAACTTACTGAAGATCTCGCCGAGGAGCTCGTCGGTAGTGATTTCGCCGAAGATGGAACCCAAGGTTGAGATTGCGGCGCGCAGGTCCTCGGCGAGCAGATCGCCGGAGAGTTGATTATCGAGGGCCTCGGAGACGCGCGCCAGGTCGTCTGCGGCTTCGCAGAGGGCGGAGTAGTGGCGGGCGGAGGTGACGATCGCCCCTTCTGCGGAGCCAAGACCGAAGCCGCAGTCCTCGATAGCCTCCTGAAGATCCTCAAGACCGGAACCGGTCAGCGCGGAGAGGCGCAGGGTGTCGCCGGTGATTGACTGTAGATCCCGAATCAATTCCGGGATACCAGGGACCATAGCAGGATCTCGGGGAGCGATATCGCACTTATTGAGTATCCAGATGACTTTCTGGTCAGGGGAGAGTTCGGAGGAGATGGTCCGGGCAGATTCGAGGTTCTCCAGGGGTGTTCCTGTCGCGTCAAGGACAGCGAGGATGATACAGGCGGAGCGGAGTTTACCCAGCGAACGTTCGATTCCGAGGCGCTCGACGGTGTCGTCGGATTCTCGAAGACCTGCGGTGTCGATAAAACGGTAGCGCACTCCATCCAGGACCATGGTCTCTTCGACCGTGTCGCGGGTAGTGCCCGGAATATCCGAGACTATAGCGCGATCTTCGCGAAGGAGGGCGTTCAGGAGGGTACTCTTGCCGGAGTTGGGCGCACCTACTATTGCGACAGGAACACCGTTTTTAACGGCATTTCCGACACTATATGAGGCCTTAAGGGACTCGACGCGCCCGCGAGCCTGTTCGAGCAGGCTGGCGAGTTTCTCCCGGTCCGCGAATTCCACTTCCACCTCACTGAAATCCAGTTCCAGTTCGACAAGAGAAGCCAACTCAACCAGCTGGGCGCGCAATTCGCGAAACTCTTTCGAATATCCGCCTTTCATCTGGGCGAAGGCAAGCCTGTGAGATGCCTGGGAATCAGCTGCGATGAGATCTGCGACACCTTCTGCCTGGGCAAGGTCCATCTTTCCGTTTAAGAAGGCGCGACGGGTAAACTCGCCGGGCTCGGCGATACGACAACCCGCCCTTTGAAGACGCTGCATTATTACCGATACTATATACGGCGAAGCGTGGCAGCCGATTTCTGCAGCGTCCTCTCCGGTGTATGAGTGAGGAGCACGATATACTGAAACAAGGACATCATCCAGCCCCGGAACTACTCCGAACTTCACTTCGAAACCCTTGGATTCAGCTGCAGTGCCGCGTCTGAAGTTAACGAGCTTGTCCACTGAATCAAGAGCGGTAGGGCCGCTTACTCTAACGACGGAAATCGCCCCCGAACCGGCCGGGGACGCCGGAGCACAGATGTTATCGTCAAATCTCATACTACAAATATACAAAAAAACCACAGGGTGGGGCACTTTTGGGTTTACCCTGTGGAGATTTGTCACAGGGTAAGGGCAAAAAGGGCGTACCGTGTGGAAATTTTCATAACTTTGTAACAATATGATTAGAAAAGTATACCTGCCCGAGGGCTTCAAAGCATCCGATATTCCGGAACTGTTTGCCGAAGAACACATTGAGTTCGAAAAGATCGATATAGTCGACTGGCCGGAGAAGTATCCTTACAAGCCTACAGTTGAATTCGCTCTGGCCCACACCGGGACCCATATCCTGATAGACTACAGAGTAGTCGAGAAGACTTCCCGCGCCGCGGCGGGGGAGGATCTCGGCAAGGTCTGGGAAGACTCATGCGTAGAGTTCTTCAGCAGCCCCGACGGGAAGGTTTATTATAATCTGGAATGTAACTGCATAGGAAAGGTGCTTCTCGCACAAGGAGAAAGCCGCCACGACCGTAAACCCGCCCCGCTAGACGTACTAGCGAAAATCGACCGTTGGGCTTCGCTTGGCGACAAGCCCTTTGCCGAGAAAAAAGCGGGGCCGTGGGAAGTTTGTCTCATAGTACCTGCCGAGGCCCTGAATCTGAAGTCATTTGATGGTTTGCAACTGAAGGCGAACTTCTATAAGTGCGGCGACCTACTAGAGACTCCTCATTTCTTGAGCTACGCACCAATCGATACCCCGGAACCCGACTTCCACAGGCCTGAATTCTTCGTCCCGATTGCCTTTGAATAGATGAAATACTCTGTCATCATACCGGTTTACAATCGCCCCGACGAGGTGTCCGAACTCCTCGCCAGCATAGCTGCGCAACCCTTCCGCGATTTCGAAATATTAATCGTGGAAGACGGCTCTCACACAAAATGCGAAGATGTTGTAAATCAGTATAATGACAAACTCGACATCAAGTATCTCTACAAGGAAAACGGCGGCCCGGCAATGGCTCGAAACTATGCCACCGAAAGAGCTGAGGGAGACTATTTGCTCATCCTGGATTCCGATACCGTCCTGCCCGAAGGGTACTTCGAAGCGATAGAAAACTACCTGGCTCAAAACGATCCCGACGCCTTTGGCGGCCCCGACCGCGGAGGTGACGATTTTACTCCGGTTCAGAAAGCGATAAGCTATTCGATGACCTCGTTCTTTACGACTGGAGGTATCAGAGGAGGCAAGCGCAAGATTACCCGCTTTTTCCCGCGTTCTTTCAATATGGGCGTAAAGCGTGAGGTATTCAACAAACTGAATGGCTTCGCTCCCATGCGTTTCGGCGAAGACGTCGACTTCAGCATGCGTGTAGTGGAAGCAGGCTACACAACCGCCCTTATCCCCGACGCATGGCTCTACCATAAGCGTCGCACGGACTTCAGGAAGTTCTTCCGCCAGGTGAAAAACTCGGGCAAAGCAAGAATATCCCTTACAAGGCGTCATCCGGGCTCTCTGAGGCTCGTACACCTCTTCCCGCCGGGATTTATCATCCTGAGCCTTATACTGCCTTTTGACGCCCTTTACGCGCTTCTCGTATTCGCGGACTCATCAATAAAGAACAAGAGCCCGAAAGTCGGACTCTTGTCTATTGCTGCTGCATACACCCAACTCTGGGGCTACGGCCTGGGATTCGTTGCCGGATTGTTCAGCAAGGAACAATCAAATATAGACAACGACAAATTCTACCGCTAGAACGAATCGTAGAACTTCGCCTCGCGCGGGCTCACCTTATTCATATTGTCGATAAGATCCTGGTTGGTCTTGTATTCGTCCATCAGCTGAAGCATAAAGTTCATCGCCTCCGTCGGATTCATGTCGGCGAGGAGTTTCCTGAGGATCCAAATCCTCTGTCCGTTGTACTTCTCATACAGCAGGTCGTCGCGGCGAGTTCCTGAAAGCACCACGTTGACGGCAGGGAAGATGCGCCTGTTGGCGAGGGTCCTGTCGAGCTGGATTTCGGAGTTGCCGGTACCCTTGAATTCCTCGAAGATAACGTCGTCCATCTTGGAGCCGGTCTCAGTAAGGGCAGTTGCAAGGATCGTGAGCGAGCCGCCACCTTCGACATTACGGGCTGCGCCGAAGAAGCGCTTGGGCTTCTGAAGGGCGTTGGCATCCACACCACCGGTAAGGACCTTACCCGACGCTGGCTGAACGGTATTGTAGGCGCGGGCAAGACGGGTGATAGAGTCAAGCAGGATCACGACGTCATGGCCACACTCAACCAGCCTGCGGGCCTTCTCGAGGACCATGTTCGCCACCTTGACGTGGTGATCGGCGGGCTCGTCGAAGGTAGAGGCGACAACCTCGGCCTTGACGCTGCGTTGCATATCGGTAACTTCCTCCGGACGCTCGTCGATAAGAAGGACGATCTCGTAGACCTCCGGATGATTGTCGGCGATGGCGTTGGCGATGCTCTTGAGGAGCATGGTCTTACCGGTCTTCGGCTGGGCTACGATAAGCCCGCGCTGGCCCTTTCCGATAGGCGAGAACATGTCGACGATGCGGCAGGAAGGATCGGTGCCATGGCCATGGCCGAGCAGGTTGAACTTCTCGTCCGGGAATAGCGGGGTAAGGAAGTCGAACGGGACGCGGTCGCGGATGAATTCCGGGGTACGGCCGTTGATGAACTTGACCTTGACGAGAGGGAAGTACTTGTCTCCCTCGCGCGGGGGCCTGATCTCGCCAGTCACAGTATCGCCGTTCTTAAGGGCGTTCTGCTTGATCTGCTGCTGGGAGATGTAGATATCGTCAGGGCTGTTAAGGTAGTTATAGTCGGAGCTGCGCAGGAAGCCATAGCCGTCGGGCATGATCTCAAGCACGCCGGTAGCCTCTACGGTTCCCTCATACTCGGGAACCTTCGGTTTCTGGGGCTGCGGCTGATTCTGGCCCTGGTTCTGATTCTGGCCATGCTGCTTGCCGGCCTGTTTTTTCTGGTCGAGCCTTTCCTGGGCCTTGGCGAGGATAGCGGCCTTCTTCTCATCGGGAGTAGGCTCGTCCTTGCGGGGCTCCTCTTTCTTAGGCTCTTCCTTCTGAGCCTTTTCGGTCTTAGGCTTACGGCCACGCTTCTTCTGGGCGGGCTTTTCCTGTTCGACCGCTTTCTCGGGTTCAGCTGGTTTTTCCGGCTCTTCCGGCTTGGGCTCTTCTTTTACTTTTTCCGCTTTCGGCTTACGGCCGCGCTTCTTGGGCTCCGACTTTTCGGGATCGGGCTGAGATGCGGCCAGACTAGCCTCTGCATCCAATATAGCGTAGGCGAGATTCTCGTCGTCTAATTTCTTGATTGATTTGATTTTGAGTCCCGATGCAATCTCTTCGAGCTGCTCACGACTCATCTGACTGAGGTCGTAAAGACGGTGTGTCATAGTTGAAAATTATAGAGTGATACGGCAGAAATGCCGCTGCATTATCGAATTCGACAGTGCAAATATAGCAATATTTTTATCTATCCCAATAGCTGCTGCTCTTCTTGAAGCGTAGCAGATCGGCAAGAGAGGCTGCATTTGCAGCAATCTTGAAACTGTACGACTGCCAGGTTCCAAGCGGGACCCACGACACCGCAATGTTGAAACAGTGGAGATCGTAAGAGGCGCTTATCTGAGTAGTCGTTATTTTTTTCGCGATGAAGTCATAACCGGAGGATGCATTGATAGACATCCTGGGGGTTAGTTTAATGTTTCCGCTTACACCCAGGGTAGAAGTAAGCGTGTTCTTGAAAGTCAGCTCATCAGTTTCCGCATTGTACACAGGAGAGCGGCTACAGTTGAAGTTGGCGTTGAAGTTCATGGACCATGGGACATTGGGGTTGGTGTAGTACAGCCAGCCGCCGGGGACATATTCTCCGGTGACCGGGTGATAGTAAATCCTCTGGTAGAAATCTGCAGGGCTGCTACTGTCTGTACGTCCGTCGTTGCCGTTGATGGAGCCCTTGCCTGAAATGGAATACGAGGCCGAAGCAGATGCGTTAGTAAAGCGAGCTATACCCTGGCCTTGAGTGAAAGCGTATTCCTTGATGGGGCGTCCTTTATGGCTGACGGCATAGGGATCGAAGGCGGCGCTGGCGCTAATGTTAATCTTACCCAGCAGGTTGGTGCTCATGGACGTACTGATCTTGCCCATCTTGCAGGAGTCTGCCAGGAAGTTGTAGTTGGTCGAAAGGTTGAGCTGATCCAGAAGTTTGACCTTCTTGCTGCCCTTGCCGGTCGAGTCCGCAGGGTCGCGGACCTTAGCCTCTAGGTTGTTTCCTATCTGCAGGGAAGCGGTAGCGCTCTTACCCTTCGAGGGATAGGAACCCAACTGACCCTGGTAGATGTTGTACTGGTATTCCTTCGCCTCTCCGTTCTTGTCGGTATAGTTATAGGTCCTCCAACCGTTGGCGTAGGTACCCTTTTCCGGGCTGAACTGCATGCTGAGTGAAGGTGAAACGACATGGCGTATAGCCTGAACCTTACTGTAGCGTCCAAAGTTGAACATACCGTAGAGGCGTGTACTCATGGCTATCGATCCGGAATAAGTCTGGGTAATGCCGAAGGTCTTGAAGGCTCCTCCCTGGACAAGCTCGACTTTGTTTGTCTCAGCATCGTAGGCCGCTTCGCTCGAGCGGAAGAACCAACTCTGGCCATAGCTTACAGAAGGGTTGAAGTTGAAGTACTTCAGCAGCTGGAAGCTTGGCAGACCGATCGAGAAGTTGTGGGACATACCGTTCTTGAAACGGTCAGTAAAGGAGGAAGTGCCAAACTCTTCGCCGAACTCTTTCGCGGTGAAATTGATCTTGTTCTGCAGCGAGGTACTATAACCGAACGAAATCTTCTCCCAGGGCTTTTCCTTACCCACTCGATTCTTCTGCTTGAAAGGGTAGAAGGTACTCACCGAAAGGGTGATATTCGGGAGGGTGAATGCGTATGAACTGTCTCGCGAGTTCTGGCTATGCAGGGCGTTGACAGACAGGTTCACCTTTCCTCCCCAGTTGTGGGAGTAGGAGATGGATGACGATATCTGGTTCTGGAGAGCTTCGTTGACCGAACGGGAGTTGTACTTGCTGTTCTGGGGGCTGGAGAAGTTCACGGACGCGCTGAACGAAGTTCCAGGATGGGCCTTGCTGTCCTGGGAGTGCTGCCACCTCAAACCGAAGTTGCCTGAAGAATCGAAATCGGGCGAGCCCTGCTCTCCGACCTGGTCGTGGGAGATAGTCATCGAGAACGATCCGTTGGCCTTGTAGTTGATCTTATAACGGGAGTTTACGTCCAGTGCCCATGAACCGAGGGTGTAGTAATCTCCGGTAACAGACAGGTCCAGATAATCGCCGAATACGAAGTACATACCGCCGTCTCTCATATAGAAACCGCGCGCGGTCTCCTCACCGAAGCTCGGCATCAGGAGACCGGTAGCCCTCTCGGGACGCTTTGGAATGAAGCCGAATGGGATTCCGACGAAGGGGAGATGGACGTCGCCTACGACAAGGTGGGCCGGGCCAAACACCGTCTTACGGGTAGGTTTGGTGACCACCTTCGCCACCGACAGCTCCATCCAATAGTGAGGATGCTCGAGGTCGCAGACTGTATACTTTCCATGGTCGACGTTGATCGACTTGTCGGGCATCATCTTGACGTGGTCTCCATGGAGAAGACCGTCGTCTTCGGAGGTGATGACCTGCTTGATGCTGGCCTTGCGGTTGTTGAAGTTGTACTTGACCTCGGCCATATTGTAGGTCTTGCCGCCCTGGGTCATGACCGGCCGGCCTATCCACTCGCCCGTAAGGGTATCCAAAACGCCATGGGCATAGCAGACGCCAGTATTCAGGTCGTACTCCATACGCTCGGCTGTCAGCTTTATGTCCTGGTATTCGACCGTAACATCGCCGTAGTAGTAGATCTTACGGCTGCCGTCGGTAAACACTTCTACGATAGAGTCTCGCGCGGTCGAGAAAGCGGGCTGGGTCAGCGAGCTGTTCTTTAGCATGGCGAGTGAATCGCGCTTGAAGAGCGAATCGGCCCGGGCTATGGAATCGCGCCTTGCAAGTTCGAGCGAATCCGGCGCTACCTTCTCCTTCTGCGGACGTGCGCCGCCCGCGAGGGGCTTGCGGTCCTGCTTCTTTTGCGCAAAGGCATCCGCTCCGCCTAGTATCAGCAGAGTGAAAAGAATAAGCAGTATGTGGATGTATTTATTGCGCAAAATTGCTATTTTTGTAGAGCCGCAAATATACTATTTTATTTCCAAGTTATCAATGATGAGACGCATCCTGACTTCGATTATACTCCTTCTGGTATTCTCTCTGGCCGGCCTTTCCGAAGACAAGCTTTCACTCACTACGGTCGTGATCGACCCGGGCCACGGCGGTAAAGACCCCGGGGCGGTGAGTAAAGACGGCAACTCTTATGAGAAAACCTTCGTCCTGGATATAGCATCAACACTGGCGGAGAAGATCCGAGAGGGGTATCCTGATGTCAAAGTGATCATGACGCGCAGCACCGATCATTTCGTTACCCTCAATGACCGTGCCGAAATCGCAAATAAAGCGGGTGCAAACCTATTTATTTCTGTACATATCAATTCTGCCGGCGGTACAACAGCCAACGGCTACTCGGTCCACGTCCTCGGCCAGTCCCACAAAGAGGGAACAGACCTCTATAAAATGAACCTTGCGATGGTCCAGAGGGAAAACGCCGTTATTACCCTCGACGACGACTATAATCCTGCTACCGCGGATTTCAACCCTAATGATCCCGAGTCCTATATTTTTATGACCATGATGCAGAGCGCCTATCTCGAACAGAGTATCTCGTTTGCCGAGATTATAGGCGACAAGCTGGCCTCCGGCCCCATCAAAAACAGCAGGGGAGTAAGCCAGGATCCTTTCTACGTCCTGTGGAAAACCTCAATGCCCGCCGTTCTGGTCGAGCTTGGATTCATCAGCAACGAGCAGGATCTTGCAACCCTCAAGCAGGAAAAGCAGAGGGAGAGCCTTGCCGAATGTCTGTACCAGGCCTTCAAAGAGTATAAGACTGAGTACGACAAATCGATGGAGATTTCTCCACGCGCTTCGCTTGGTCGAAATGACAAGGAGGAAGTTGGGCGAAACGATAAAACAGTAAAAACAGATGTCATTTCGAGAGGAGGCGCAGCCGAAGTCGAGAAATCCCAAGGCGTCAAGTATGGAGTTCAGATTGCGTCTTTGTCGAAAGAATTGCCCGAAGGCGACCCTCGTCTTCTCGGTTATAAACTCCTTGTTAAAAAGTCTGCGAACGGCAAGCTGTATAGACATGTAATCGGGATAAGCGAGACAAAGGAGGAAGCAAGGTCAAAAATGGCCTCGATTTCCAAGAAATATCCTGATTGTTTCCTTGTCAAAATAGAGGGAGATTCGGTTAGCCGGGTTAATTGATACAGAAAGCTATTTTAGAAACTTTCTAAATTATAATAACTAGGATAATCAATCACTTACACATATGTAAACTTTGTAAAAGGTTGATTTTCAACAAAATGAGCCCGCCAATTTTTAGGCGGGCCTTCTTAAAAATATAAGTCAAAAAAACTTAAAAATCAACATTAAAAAATATTTTTTGTTAAGAATTTTTCCCCCACCTTTGCAAACCAACGATTAGTGAAGTAACCAATCGGTTGACCTCCAACAATCAATGCAAGAGAAAGAAAAACACATACAAGTGTGGGAGAATTGTCTGCGCATTATCGAGCAGAATATTGAGCCCCAGCAGTACGAGACCTGGTTCAAACCTATCAGGCCGATTTCTCTTGTGGATTCCACCCTTACAATAGAAGTTCCTACAGATTATTATAGGAGTTATCTCGAGAGCGCGTTCCTCGATATCCTCAGCCGTACCCTTCGCAGGGAGCTTGGCGGCGGGGCGCGCCTGATGTACAGGGTGAGGCCGGTGCAGGGCCAGCAGCCCATCACCGTCCCCGGCGCGGAGGGCGCCGCTGCGCAGAACAAGCCGGTTCAGGTTAATTCATATTCACCGTCGGGTAATCCCAGCGCACTCGTTTTCCCGGGCCTGAAGCGTATCCAGATCGACCCCAGGTTGAACCCTGCATACCGTTTCAGCACCCTCATCGAAGGGGAGTGCAACAAGCTGGGAATTACGGTAGGTAAAGATATCTCGTCCAAGCCCGGAGTGACTCCTTTCAACCCGTTGTTTATCTTCGGCGGCTCCGGTCTAGGAAAGACTCATCTGGCTCAGGCTGTAGGAAATTCCGTGAAGGAACAGTATCCTGACCTTACGGTTCTTTACGTCACCGGAAACGAATTCAAGACCCAGTATATGGATGCGACCAGCGTGAGAAACAAACTCACCGACTTCCTCGCGTTCTATATGAAGATAGACGTCCTTATCGTGGACGACATCCAGGATCTTATAGGTACCGGCAGCCAGAACGCCTTCTTCAACATCTTCAATCACCTCCATCAGAACGGCAAGCAGCTTATCCTCACTTCCGACCGTGCTCCGAGAGATCTCGCGGGCTTCGAAGAGAGGATGCTCTCCCGTTTCAAGTGGGGCCTTTCGGTCGAACTCGGTCACCCCGATTTCGCCACCCGTCTGGAGATGCTCCGCAGGCGCTGCCTGCAGGAAGGCCTTTCGGTCGACGAAGATGTCTTAAAGCATATAGCCATCAACGTTAAGAACAACTTCAGGGAACTCGAAGGCGCTCTGATTTCGATGATGGCTTATGCTACCTTTACCCACAAAGACTGTACGATCGAGCTCGCCAGCAGCATCGTCGACAAAATTGTGGGCGAAAGCACCAACGAAATCAGCATTTCGAAGGTTCAGGAAACTGTCTGCGAGTACTTTAAGATCACACACGCCGACCTGGTTTCCAACTCCCGTAAGCGTCAGATAGTGCAGGCGCGTCAGATTTCCATGTATCTCTGCCGCAACCTTATCAGCAACTGCTCCCTCTCTTCTATCGGAGCAGAGACCGGAGGAAAGGACCACAGCACCGTTCTCCATTCCTGCACCATCGTCTCCGACCTGATGTCAACAGACAGGGTTTTCAAGAAGTATGTTACTGACCTTCAGAACATACTCGCCCCCGTAGAAATATAATTTCAGTTATGGATGCAAAACGAGTCCTTGAGATATTCAAGGAGATTACCCGTATTCCCCGCGAGTCGGGCCACGAAGAGCCCATTACCGCCTGGCTGCTCGAATGGGCAAAAGCCCATGGTCTCGAGTCCAAGCGCGACGAGATAGGTAATGTCTTAATAGCAAGACCGGCCGCTCCCGGCAAGGAAAACGTCCCGACCCTCGTGCTCCAGGCCCATCAGGACATGGTATGCGAGAAACTCCCCGCCAGCAAGCACGACTTCCTCAAGGATCCCATCGAGTTCGTCATCGAAGACGGCTGGATGATAGCGAAGGAGACCACCCTCGGAGCTGACGACGGCATTGGTATAGCCGCTTGTCTGGCCCTTCTGGAGGCTAATGACCCTACTGGCAGGCTCGAATGCATCTTTACGATTTCCGAAGAGACCGGTATGGACGGCGCTGAAGCCATGCAGCCTGGATTCTTTAGCGGGAAAACCCTTATCAACCTCGACTCCGAAGACGAAGGCCAGATGTTCATAGGCTGCGCCGGAGGAGTGACTACCGAAGCCACATTCAACTATAATACAGAGCCCGTAGGCGCAGCCGAGACCGTGAAACTGACTATAGCCAGCGGTCTTGGAGGCCACAGCGGCGACGACATCAACAAAGGCAGGGCAAACACCGTGATGCTGCTCCTGCGTTTCCTCTATTCGCAGCTGGGGAGCGGGCTCAGGCTGGTCAGCCTCGACGGCGGCGGCAAGCACAACGCTATCGCACGTGAGTGCAGCGCTGTAGTTGCCTCAGCCGACGCCGCCGCGCTGAAAAGCGCCTTCGCCGAATTCGGAGAGGTTCTCCGCGAGGAATTCCACACCACCGACCCTGGTCTCACTTTCGAGACCGAGCAGGCGCAGGCCGGGGAAGCGATGAACGCTGCGGATTCGCGCCGCATCATCGCTTCGCTCTACGCCTGCCCCCACGGCGTGCTTGCCATGAGCCAGGACATCAAGGACTTCGTCGAGACCTCGACAAACCTCGCCTCGGTGCGTACTAACGCCGCCGAACATACCGTGTTCGTCTGTACCAGCCAGAGAAGCAGTTCGAAGCCCGCGTGCCGCGCCGCAGCAGCAAAGGTAGAGGCTGCGCTCGCGCTCGGCGGGGCCCAGGTAGTCCACCTCAGCGAATACCCCGGCTGGAATCCCAATGTAAACTCCCACATCCTCAAGGTATGCGTCGAGTCCTACAAGAAGTGCTTCGGGCAGGATCCGCTCGTGCTGGCTATCCACGCCGGCCTTGAGTGCGGCCTCTTCCTGGAGAAGTTCCCGGACCTCGATATGATTTCCTTCGGTCCGACCCTTCGCGGAGTCCATGCCCCCGGCGAGAAACTCGAACTCGCGAGCCTCGATAAGTTTGTCCGTCACCTCGAAGACGTAGTAGTTAACTTCAGATAGCCATGTTAGTAGCTCCATCACTGCTTACAGCCGATTTCCTCCATCTGGAAAAAGATGTGAGGATGGTCGATGAGCATGCCGACCTCATCCACCTCGACATCATGGACGGCACCCTCGTGCCGAACATCTCCTTCGGTTTTCCTGTGGTAGCAGGCATAGCCTCTATAGCTACTAAGCCGCTGGACGCCCACCTGATGGTGGTGAATCCCGACAAATGGTTCGAAAGGCTGAGGGAACTCGGCGTCCAGTACGTCAGCTTCCACATAGAGGCTTCAGGCTGCAAAACCGGCCGCTTTATACGCCAGGCCCACAAACTTGGCTTCAAGGTGGGAGTGGCGCTTGATCCCGACGTGAAGATCGAAAAAGTTTTCAAGTATGTAGGGAAGGCCGATTATATCCTCGTGATGTCGGTATTCGCCGGCTTCGGAGGCCAGAAATTCATTTACGAGACTATAGACAGAGTATCCAAGCTCAAAGCCGAGATAACCCGCAAGGGAGCGTCGACCCTTATCGAGGTCGACGGCGGAGTTAATCCCTCAAACGTAAAAGCTCTTGCCGAGGCGGGAGTGGATATAGTAGTGGGGGGCAGCGCCGTTCTGGGTGCCGAGAACCCGGCTGCGGTTATCAAAGCGCTTCAGGAAGCCTGAAGACTCTTTTTCCAAATTCTTCTTGCAACAGTCTTCTGCCGTCTTCGCCGTAGATCATCTCGGCATGGCGGCAGAATATTTTGTAGAAGGTCTCAAGTTCGGCGTGGATATCGTATTTCCTGCCCGTCAGTTCTGATAGCGACACCGGGTTTGGCAAGTAATCAGGCCAACCCTCTTCATTGATATTGAGCCCTATTCCTATGATGCTGGCCTGGACATACTGGCCGTCCAGGACATTTTCTATCAATATCCCGCATATCTTCTTGTCTCCGACCCAGATGTCGTTGGGCCACTTGATCCTGGCCTGGACGCCATGGTACTCAAGGTATTTGACAAGAGAAACGGTAGTTATATGGGTTATCAGGATGCCGTCGCGGGCAGGGAGGAGCCTGGGACGCAGGACGACCGTGAAAGTGAGGTTTCGCCCGGGGGTTGCGTACCAGGTGTGTTCGCCCTGCCCGCGACCGGCCGTCTGACTTTCTGTCGCTAGTACTGAAAAATTGTCAAGCGCATCCAGAGTCCTTCTGGCCTCGTTGTTGGTCGAATCGAGCTCGGCGAACCACTTAATTCCTGACATCTTTACTTAGGTCCTATTTTTGTTTATATTTGTAGCACAAAAATACATATAATTTTCAGCTTATGATTACACACGACCTGCGCGTCATTGCAGATGCCATCCTCGACAAGAAGGGAGAGAATGTAGTTTCGATAGACCTGCGCAGCATTGGCACCGCAATCACCGACTATTTCGTAGTCTGCGACGGCAGTTCCACCACCAACGTATCCGCAATTGCGGACAATATCCTCAAGGAAGCGAAAGAGAAGCTCGGTCTCAAGCCCAGCCGCGTACAGGGCCTCGAGAACAACTTCTGGATCATTATGGACTTCGGTAATATAGTAGTCCACATCTTCCAGAAAGAGTACCGCGATTTCTACCGCCTGGAAGACCTCTGGGCCGACGCTCCCCACAAGACATACAAAGCACGATGAGTACACCCAAAAAGAAACCCAATAACCCGAAGGTCAAGACTATAAAGCTCAACCTTTCCTGGTTCTATATCCTCCTGGTGGGAGGTATCCTGTTCCTGCTTTTCAGGGACGGCAACAAAGCCAATCCCCAGAAAGTGGAATGGGCAGAAGTCCAGGAAATGGTTCTCAAGGGCGATGTGAAAGACATTCATTTCGTCAGAAACGACTTCAAGGGTACAGTTACGATCAGGCCCGACCGTATCGAGCAGTACAAAAACCGTTTCGGCGGGGAAGTGCCGGCTAAGTCTCCTCACTTCACCTTCCTTGTTTCGGCCACCTTCGATGCCGAACGCGAGTTTGGCCAGCTTAACTCTCAGTTGTCTGAAATCGAGCGTGTCCCCATCATAATGGAGCACGACGCTAAGATTTGGGACGGAGTCCTGCAGTGGACTATTCCTCTGCTGCTCCTTATCGTATTCTGGATTTGGATGTTCCGCGGCATGAATCGCGGGATGGGCGGTCCCGGAGGCCAGAACGGGGGTATGAACCCGTTCAACGTAGGAAAGGCCCAGGGCAAGCTTACGGATAAGAATAAGGTCAACGTAACCTTCAAGGACGTAGCCGGCCTTTACGGCGCGAAGGAAGAGGTTGTCGAGATAGTCGACTTCCTCAAGAATCCCCAGAAATACACCTCGCTTGGAGCTAAGATACCTAAGGGTGCCCTCCTCGTAGGCCCTCCCGGTACAGGAAAGACCCTCCTTGCCAAAGCAGTCGCAGGCGAAGCGAACGTCCCGTTCTTCTCGATCAGCGGCTCCGATTTCGTGGAGATGTTCGTGGGCGTCGGCGCAAGCCGCGTGCGCGACCTCTTCCAGCAGGCAAAGGAAAAAGCCCCCTGCATAGTCTTTATCGACGAGATCGACGCAGTGGGTCGCGCCCGCGGTAAGAACGCCGGCTTCTCCGGAAACGACGAGCGTGAGAATACCCTTAACCAGCTCCTTACCGAGATGGACGGTTTCGGAACCAACAGCGGAGTGATAGTGCTTGCCGCCACCAACCGCGCCGACATCCTCGACAAGGCCCTCATGCGCGCCGGACGCTTCGACCGCCAGATCCATGTCGACCTGCCCGAGCTCAAGGAGCGCGAGGAGATATTCAAGGTCCATCTCAAGGGCCTCAAGCTCGATCCGGATTTCGACGTTACCTTCATGGCTAAGCATACCCCTGGTTTCAGCGGCGCCGACATAGCCAACGTCTGCAACGAAGCAGCCCTCACCGCCGCCCGCAGGGGTAAGAAGAAGATCGAGAGCCAGGACTTCCTCGACGCTGTAGACCGCATCATCGGCGGTATCGAGAAGAAGAGTATGATAATCACCCCGTTCGAGAAGCGCAGCATCGCGCACCACGAAGCAGGCCACGCCGTGGTCAGCTGGCTGCTGCCCCATGCAAGTCCTCTCTTCAAGGTGACCCTTATCCCTCGCGGAAACGCCCTTGGCGCCGCCTGGTATCTGCCTGAGGAACATAAGCTCATGACCCGCAGCCAGATGAGCGACGAGATGTGTTCGCTTATCGGCGGTCGTGTAGCGGAAGAGATGCTCAACGGCGAACCCTCGACCGGAGCTCTCAATGACCTTGAGCGCCTTACCCAGATGGCCTATGCCATGATCCAGTATTATGGAATGTCCGACAAGGTGGGTAACCTCAGTTTCTACGACAGCACAGGAGCCCGTGGCTACGAATTCACCAAACCTTACTCGGAGAAGACAGCCGAGATGATGGACGAAGAGGTCAAGAAGCTCGTCAAGGACATCCACGACAAGACCCTCAAGATACTCAAAGACCATCGCGAAGGCTGGGAGGCTGTAGCCAATCTCCTTCTCGAGAAGGAAGTCATCTTCGCCGAAGATGTAGAAAATATCCTCGGCCCCAAGGTCAAGCCGGCTGAGGAAGAAAAGAAGGATGAAGGAGCTGCCTAAAAGAATAATTTTCGGCGTATTGTTCGCTGCGATAGTGGTGGTGGGAACAGTAGTTCTGCCGCCGCTATTCCATTTACTGATGGCATTTGCGATAGCTTGGACACTCCATGAGTTTTTCGCAATGTCGATAGGGAAGGGAGGCTTCCCCGCAGAACGTATCCTCGCCATCCTCAGCGCCGAACTTCTATATGCGTTCCTAGTCCTCTACAAGACCGGCATTATTACCCAGTTCAGCCTTATTGCCGTCCCGTTCATTCCGGTCTTCCTGCTGATGATTATCCCCATCTGGCATAAAGACCACTCCAACCATGGCAAACTGGCCTACATCTTCGCCGGACTGGGCTATATAGGTCTTCCGCTTTCCCTTGTCCCCGTTCTCCAGTATCACTCCGGAGAGCAGGACGGCTGGCTAATCCTTGGCCTGCTTCTTACGATATGGGTATCCGATGTTGGAGCATATTTCATCGGCACCGCCCTGGGTCAGAAGCCAAACTCTATCAAGCTCGCGCCCGCGATCTCCCCGAAAAAGTCGATTTGGGGCCTCATAGGGGCTGTTATTTTCGGAATTGGGGCCGCAATAGCATTCCACTACCTCGGAGTGTTTGACTGGCCTGTATGGCACTGCGTAGCGATTGGCGCGCTCGCCAGCCTTGGCGGCCTGCTTGGCGACCTTGTAGAGAGTATGTGGAAGAGGTATTTCGGAGTAAAGGACTCCGGGAACCTTATCCCGGGCCACGGCGGGCTCTACGACAGGCTCGACAGCGCAATCATCGCGCTTCCTATTATTACTGTTTATCTGGCTGCTGCCGGTCTGCTTCTATAAGCTCCAGCAGTTTATCAACAGCCTCAGTATCTGGAACGTGCTTTAAGACAGGCACGTTCTTTTTGTATATGGTGACCTTTCCACCGCCTTCGCCCACGTAGCCCCAGTCGGCATCGGCCATCTCGCCGGGACCGTTGACTATGCAGCCCATGACCGCGATGACTATGTTCTTCAGGCCGGAGGTCTTGGCTTTCACCTCTTCGAACGCCTTCTGGAGGTCGTACATGGTCCTTCCGCAGCCGGGGCAGGCAATGTACTCGGGCTTGTAGAAACGGCGCCTGGCGGCCTGCATGATTTCATCGCGAAGGTAAGGGTCGACCTCGGCGGGGATCTCGTCGATTTCGCGGTTCATCAGCTTAGGACCCCAGGTGCAGGCTGCGTCGAGCATGACGAGCTCACGCTCGGAAAGGTCAGGCATGGGCGAGCCGCAGTAGCGCGCTGCAAGGTATTGGGCGACCGGGATTTCGTTGACCGGGTCCTCGGTAAGGGAGACGCGTATCGTATCACCTATGCCTTCCTCCAGCAGGGTAGCGATTCCTACGCAGGACTTGATGCGGCCGCTGTCGCCGTTACCAGCTTCAGTCACACCGACATGGAGAGGGTAGATCTTGCCCTCGGCCTTCATCATCCGAACTAGCGCACGGTAGGCCTCGACCATGGTCACGGTGTTCGACGACTTGAGCGAGACGACGACCTGGTCAAAGCCGGCGTCGGAGCACATCCGGACCCATTCCATGGCCGCTATCGCCATGGCCTCGGGAGTATTGCCGTAACGCTCGGTTATGTAGCTACCCAGCGAGCCGTGGTTCACGCCTATGCGGATGGCGGTACCGCAGCGCTTGCATATCTCGATGAGGGCCGCGAACTGCTCGCGCGCGATTTCGTGGTCTTTATGGAAATTGCCGGGGTTGATGCGGACCTTGTCGACGTAAGGGGCCACTTCCAGGGCAGTAGCGGAGGAGAAGTGGATATCTGCCACTATCGGGGCCATAATCCCCTCAGAACGCAGTTTATCGCGCACTGCGCGGATGTGTGGCACGTCCTGAAGACCGGGCACGGTGATTCTTATCATCTGCGCGCCGGCCGCGGCCATCCTGCGGCACTGGTCAAGGGTAGCCTGCTCGTCGCAGGTGTGGGTATTGCACATCGTCTGGACCACGATGGGACTGGAGCCTCCCAGAAGCAGGGGCTCACTGCCTATTCTCACCTCACTGGTTTGAAGTCTTTGTGCCATAGACTATTTGGTATGCTTCCCGTTTAAGATCCTGGCGGGTCTTGCCGTAGCGCTTGCCCAGAGCGAAGTTCACGCCAGCGGAGAATATGTAGTCGAAAGGATAGGCGAAGCGCCAGTAGTAGGCGTTGCGGTCTTCATAACCAGAACCCACGGGGAACTGGGAATCCGGCTCGAAGATGCTGGACCAGCCGTAACGCAGCTGAGCCATGACGAAGAACTCGAACTGCCCGACGAAAACGCCCATTCCCAGGCCGCCCTGAAGGCCGTAGTCTATCCTGCGGTCGCTGTCGTACCAGTTGTAACGGTAGTTTTCGTCGACATAAAGACCGAAGCGCTCAACGCTTAGGCGGTAGCCGCCATAGAGGCCCACCTCACCGAAGAACTTCATCCATCGCGTGTCGTAGTGGATCATGGCCAGGAACGGCACTTCCACGACCTCCATCTTAATACGCTGGGAGCGCTCCTTGTAGGTCATGTCGTCCTCCTTGCGGAAGCGGTAGCCTTCGTGGCCATATTCGATACCTATCTGCCATCCGAAGTAGGGTAGGTAGTCGAACATCTTCTCGTAATGAGTGAAGCGCAGGGAAGCGTAACCAGGGTAATAAGTATGGTGCTGACGCTTGCTGGGATTGAACTGCATGTAAGCGGAGGTGACGCCAAAACTGACTCCTATCGAGGAATAGTTGTTAAGGTCGGGCACCTTGATTACCACGGTATCGAGGTAGACTTCCTCACGCACGACAGCATTGGTATCGATGGGCTGAGGTATCTCCGACTCGAAGTACTGGGCGTACAGGACAGTTGAAGCAAAAATAGCGATTAATGTCAGTAACTTCCTCATACTCACTGCTTCATCATTTCCTGAACATTGATCACCTGAGTCAATTCCACCGCTTCCGGGATGTCGATGAACTCTTGTCCGTCCTCCATCTTGAAGAAGTTGACGTTCTCGGGCATCTTCCTCAGAAGGAGGTCTCCCGTGTCTATCATCGAGTTGTTGTTGACATCTTCCGTAATGCGTATCGAGTACTTGCCCTTCGACAGATAGGGGAAGACAAGATCCTGATTGGCAGTAACCGTATAAGTACGGAGCACTTTGTCGCGCTTCTCGCTGAGAAGATCCACGATAAGGGTTCCGCTTACGCCCTGAAGGGTGACAGTAAGGGTACTGAGCTTCTCATCGGTTGGCAGGGAAACCTTCACCTCTGTACTGTCGGAGTAGAAGCCGTTGATATCGCGGAAGGCTTTGTGGGGCACCTTCATGAAGTATTCGTAGCCGGGGAGAAGCTTTTCCTTCGGCATGAGGGTAAACCTCCTTACATCGAGAGTATCACGGGTAACGGTAAACTCGCCCTTGATGTCTTTCTGCTTGGGGTTCAGATAGTGGAAATACAGCGAATCGAAGTTCTCGTAGATAATCGGATAGTCGAATGTAAGGATAAAGCCTTCCTGTTCGACCAAAGTCGGAGTCGCCTCAAGTTTGTAGACGCAGATAGTATCTTCGTGTTTGAGGCTCTTCCTGTAGTTGTAGTCGTTTCTCTGCTTACGGGGAAGGGCACCCTCGATAAAGAGGGGATAGTGCTCTACAACAGGCTCCATCGTCTTTGTGGAGTCGTTGGTCTTACGGTAGTTGACGTAGAGTTGAAGGGTATCCGGAACCGGCCTGCGGTCATTGATCCATATCTCGAGGCTGTCCTGTCGAAGGTTGAACTGGGTAATAAGCCTGTCTGCCTTGTAACCCTTGATCCACAGAGAATCGATCCAGGCGTCCTTGGCCATGAAGGAGACGAAGGCCCTGCGCTCGGTAGTCCTGCCGTAGTTCTTCAGGAACTGGCGGGTGGGCTCTTCCTTGAACATCTTAAGGGTGTACTGGCTCTCGCGTTCGCGGCAGGCCAGGGTGTCCTTCATATCGTATTTCTGGAGTTCCTTAAGAGTATCGTTGACGACTGTGACCGGATGAATGAGCGAATCGATGAAAGCGATCTGTTCAGTTTCCATCTGATACAGGTTGTCGTTGTTCTCGTCTTTTATAGCGTAGAGCCTGAAGAGAGTATCTTCCAGATAGGGAAGTGCGAAATATCCCCAGTCGTCTGTCTTAACTGCAGCGGCAGGCCTGCTCTTGAAAACAGCCGAGTCTGAATGATCCTTATACAGCATCACGGTGGCGTTCTTCACCGGCTGGAGAGTGTTGCAATCCAGGACTGTACCCGTAATCATGAGCGAGTCGATGGAATCGCCCGTAGAGAACACATAGGCGAAGCCGGGGAAGAGATTGCCCTCGTTGTTATCCGCGATAGCGTCTGTAAAGTTCAGGGTATAGGTAGTGTTGGGAAGAAGGTCTTCCTCGAACCAGACTATCACGCTCTTTCCCTTTATCTTGGATTTCGGAGGTTTCTGCTGGGGCGGCGAGAGGAAAATGTTGGTCGCCGTCTTGACCTTTACATATTCGTCGAAACCGAATTCGAACTTGGTTCCGTGTGTGGGCACCTTAACAGAACCAGGCTCTGGCTTGGTCCAATACAGTGCCGGCGGAATAGTATCTTTCGGGCCGCCGGAAGGCGACTGGGTAGTGTTGGCGCAGGAATGCATGAAGAAAGTCGGGACCAGTGCGGCCACGGCGAAGACAAGGGGCAAAAGATTATTCAGCTTTTTGCTCATCATAATTCCATTCTCACTACACTTTGTATGCCATCGATGCGGCTGATAGAAGAAATAAGCTTTTCAAGCGTATCGCGATCGCCAACGAATAGCTCGATGGTCCCCTCGAAAATACCGCCTTCGCAGCCCAGGACAAGTTTACGCATGTTGATACCCATCGACTGGGAGATCTGATGGGTAATGTCGCTCAGCATACCCACACGATCTATTCCTCGAAGCGAAATCTTTACGGGGAAGTCGGTTACATGGGCGGCGTTGACCCAGCGGGGAACCGTAACCTTATCGCCCATCGTGCTGGCATAGCCTTCGGCTACACGGCAGGACTTTTTGTGGACGGTAATCGATCCGTCGGGGTTCTTAAAGCCGATTACAGGATCGCCGGGAATAGGGTTGCAGCAGGAAGCGATAATATACTTGATACCCTCGTTGATGATGATGCGGGACACCTGAGTTTTCTGGCCGTTCTGCATCTGCATGATATCCTCCGCCTTAGCGAGGATCTCGGGATCATGCTCCCTGAAGTAATCGAGTATCTTGCGCTTTGCGTTGCGGGTCACGACGAAATCCAGCCAGCCGAGCAGCGGGAAGGAGTTCTGAGCTGTAATGATCTCGATCTGATCTCCCTGATGCAGTACATGGGGCAGCGAACAGAGCTTCATGTTCACTTTCGCCGCTATTGCATGTTCGCCTATCTTGGTATGGATTGCATACGCGAAATCCAGAGCCGTAGCGCCGGAAGGCAGCGTGCGCTGTTCTCCCTTAGGCGTAAATACCACTATATCGGAGGCCAGCAGATCCTGATGGATGATGTCCAGCAGTTCGAGCGAACCGAGGTCCGGGCTCTTGATGATTTCCTGGATCTTCTCGAGCCATTTGTCCATCTCGCTGTCGTTCTCGGAAATGTAGCCGTCGCGCTTGTAGGCCCAGTGAGCCGCAATACCCTTCTCGGCTATGTCGTCCATACGCTTGGAGCGTATCTGAACCTCCACCCAGATTCCGCTCTTGCTCATAAGAGTGCAGTGGAGGGCTTCGTAACCGTTGTTCTTTGGATTCTTAATCCAGTCGCGCAGCCTGTCGGGCTGGTAACGGTAGAGGCTGGTAATAGTAGAGAAGATATCGTAGCACTGCTTTCTCTCCTTTACCGGGTCGTCCGTATCCGGATTAAAGATAATACGCACCGCATAGAGGTCGTAGACCTGGTCGAATGTGACGTGTTTGGTACGCATCTTATGCCATATCGAATACGGGGTCTTGATACGCTTCTTGATGGTGAAGTTGTATCCTTCTTCGCGCAGAGCGGCCTCTATGGGAGCTATGAAGGCGTCAATCTGGCGACCGGTAGTATCTACCTTGGCGCGGGTCTCGGCTGTAATTTCCGCATAGTCTTCCGGCTCTTTGTAGATGAGCCAGATATTCTCCATCTCGGTCTTGATGCTGTATAGACCCAGGCGATGAGCCAGCGGGATGAAGAGGTACATGGTCTCGCTGAGGATCTTGTCCCTCTTGTGCTCGGGCATGAACTCGATGGTGCGGCAGTTGTGGAGACGGTCGGCCAGTTTGATGAGGACAACGCGGACGTCGTCGTTCATCGTAAGGAGTATCCTCTTGAAATTCTCAGCCTGGAGACTTTCGGTCTGGTAGCCGTTCTGCTTGGTTCTGTCTTCGTCGTCGAGAACGTTCTTCATCTTTGTAAGACCGTCGACCAGAGAAGCGACCTTGGGGCCGAAGAGGGTCTTTATGTCGTCGACCGAGTACTCGGTGTCTTCCACTACGTCGTGGAGCAGGGCAGCGACTATGGACTTATATCCAAGGCCAATGTCGGAGACCACGATTTTCGCCACCTCGATGGGGTGGATGATGTAAGGCTCGCCCGAGCGCCTACGCACGTTTTTGTGCGCCTCGTTGGCGAACTCGAAGGCCTTCTGGACCACCTTGAACTCATCTTCGGTACGGCAGCGCGCCTTGGCCATTACAGCCAGGGAGGCATATTCCTTCTCAATGAGATCGAAATCTTCTTTTGTGAACTCCGTTGACTTCATACACTGCTAAAAAAGAGTCGGCTCGGACTCATCCGACGAATCTATTCTGCTTCCTTCGGGGAGCATCTCCCAGAATTCGTCTTCACTCACTATCCTGATGCCAAGTTCCTGGCATTTCTTCACTTTTTCGGGTCCCGGCTTGATACCTGCAAGAAGGAAACTGGTCTTCGCGCTTACAGAGCCGGAATTGCGTCCGCCATGGCGGGCTATAAGGTCTTTGAGGGTCTCACGGCTGCAAGAGAAGTTGCCGGAAACCACTATAGTCTGGTCTTTGAGCGCCTCGGAGAGCACGCTCTGGGCGCCGCCGTCGACCGCGAACTTGAGTCCGTAGCCGCGCAGGCGCTGGATTTCGATGGCATGGCGGGCGTCCGACATGTACTCGAAGATACTTCCGGCAATTACGTCGCCTACGTCTTTTACCGCGGCGAGCTCTTCCTCGCTCGCGGCCGCGATAGCGTCGATGTCGCCGAAATGCCGGGCCACCTCGCGGGCGGTCTGCTCGCCGACATAACGGATACCGAGCGCGAACAGAACGCGCTCGAAGGGCACCTTAACCGACTCTCGCAGGCTGTCGATAAAGCGCTTGGCCGACTTCTCCTTCCAGCCTTCGAGGGTCATCAGCTGACTCGCCTTGAGGTCGTAAAGGTCGGCCGGGGTGTGGGCCAGGCCCAGGTTGTAGAGCTGATCCACGGTAGCGTCGCCTGCTATTATGTTCATGGCCTTGCGCGACATGAAATGGAGCAGGCGGCCCTTGATCTGCATGGGGCAGCCGTCGGTATTCGGGCAGAACCACTTAGCTTCGCCCTCGCCTCGTTTCAGAGGTGTATGGCAGTCCGGACATTCGACGGGGAATTCGACGGGCTGCGAGTCTGCGGGACGCTGAGACAGCTCCACGGCCGTGATCTTAGGGATAATCTCTCCGCCCTTCTCGACATAGACCATGTCGCCGATGCGGATGTCCAGGATAGCCATCTGGTCGGCGTTGTTGAGCGTCGCGCGCTTGACTATCGTTCCCGAAAGGAGCACCGGGCTAAGGTTCGCGACCGGTGTCACGGCACCCGTACGGCCTACCTGGTAATCGATTGAAAGGACCTTGGCGAGCGCCTGCTCGGCCTTGAACTTATAGGCCACGGCCCAGCGGGGCGATTTTGCGGTAAAGCCCAGTTCGCGCTGCCAATCCAGTTCGTTGATCTTGATGACTATGCCGTCGGTGGCATAGGGCAGTTTCTTACGTTCGGTATCCCAGTAGTCGATGTACGCGAGTATCTCTTCGATACCATGGCAGACCTTGTTGTATTCCGAGACCGGAAGGCCCCAGGAGGCCGCTTTTTCGAGCAGGCCGCTGTGGGTCGAGGCCAGGGCCGAGTCGCTTGCAAGGCTCTGCGCCGGGATATGATAGAGCGTACAGTACAACCCGCGCCGGCCTACCTCGTCGGGATCCAGCAGCTTCAGCGATCCCGACGCGGCGTTGCGCGGGTTCGCAAAGGGTTGGTCTTCGTTGTCGAGCCTCTGCTGGTTGAGATGGTCAAACGACGAGTACGGCATGAGGATTTCACCCCTGATCTCGAATTCGTCGGGATAATCTCCCTTGAGCTCATGGGGGATATTTGCTATGCGCATCACGTTCTCGGTAACGTCGTCGCCCATGCGGCCGTCGCCACGCGTAAGCGCGCGTACGAGTTTGCCGCCTTTGTAGGTAAGGCAGATAGACGTTCCATCGAACTTGAGCTCGCAGCAATACGAGAACTCGCGGCCTTCGAGCAGTTTGTCCGCCCTGGCCGCGAATTCTTCGATTTCCTCGCGAGAGTAGGTGTTGGCAAGAGAGAGCATCGGATAACGGTGCTCACGCTGAACGAAGCCCTGCTGGGCTGCAGGACCGTCCTCGAGGTCGGAACCGACCTTCTGGGTAGGGGAGTCGGGGCTATAGAACTCGGGCCATTCGTTCTCAAGGTCCTCGAGTTCGCGCATGAGGTGATCATAGTCGAAATCCGACATGGTCGGAGCATTCTCGACATAGTATCTCTTGCTGTTCTCCCACAAAACAGCCCTCAGTTCCTCTATTCTGGCTTTTGCTTCGTTCCTGTCCATCAGTATTTGACAGTCGGACGAGGTGTCTGACTGTTCATTAAGTAATTACCAATTGAGTATCTTTTTGAAGTCGTAATCCTCCGGGTTAGCCACATACTTCTTAGCGGCTTCGTAGTCGGCAGGAGTGATATAGTGGCAGATATGGCTGTAGTAGTTCTGGGCGGTTCCGCCGTCGATAGCGACGCGGCGCGGAGGAATCTTTCCGCTTTCGTCCTGGAGGTCTTTGAGGTAGAGCGGCTTTGCGTTTCCGTCGTGGTCCACGAATACCATGCAGCCGGTCTCGCCCCTTGCAAAGAGCTCATATGCGCCCATGGCAAGCTCCGAGCAGTAAGTAAGGTCGAATGCGATAGGATCCTGGCAGCGGACGTCGTAACCAATCTCGACAGGGCGGGTCTTGATCTTGAGGCCAATCTTCTTGAACTCCTTCTCGAGGATGTCGTTGAACAGAACGGCCTTGCTGATCTTACCGAGCTCGGGATGGCCGTGTTCGTCGTAAGTCATAGTCACGCCGGCATTCTTGATTTCCTGAGGATCGAGGTCGTGGAAAACGCCCTCAGCGACTACTACAGTACCGTAAGGGATTCCGAGGAGCTTGCGCTTCAGGATTGCGGAGATGGCAAGCTTGACGATCTTGTCGAGGTTGATCTCAGTTTTGTTGAACATCTCGGGGATGATGGTCATAGGGCAGTGAGTAGCCTCGCCGATACCGAGGGCGAGGTGTCCGGCGCTGCGGCCCATGGCCGAAATCAGCAGCCAGTTTCCGCTGGTGCGTGCATCCTCATAGACGGTGCGTGCGATATGTGCGCCTTCGTCCTTGGCGGAGTTGAAACCGAAAGTAGGGGTATTCTCCGGAAGAGGGAGGTCGTTATCGATGGTCTTGGGGATGTGGATGTTTGCGATAGGATATTTCTTCGCCTCGAGGAACTTCGCGATTCTGTTGGCTGTAGAGGCTGTATCGTCTCCGCCGACAGTTACGAGGAGCTTGATATCGTTGTCCTTGAAGAGAGCGAGGTTGAAGTTATTCTCAAAGTCTTCGGGAGTGGGTTTGAAGCGGCTCATCTGAAGGTAGCTTCCGCCCCTGTTGAAATATGCGTCTGCCTTGAAGAAGTCGAGGTCTTCGGTGCGGGGGTTCTTCGAGAAAAGTCCGCTGTAACCGCCGTGAAGGCCAATAACGCGATAACCGTTGGAGAGGAAGGTCTTAGCGACCGAACACACGACGGTATTCATACCCGGAGCCGGGCCGCCGCCGCAAAGAATGATAACTGATCCTTTCATTGTGTTTATTATGTTTAGTACTTGATTTCTGTAAGCCTACAAATTTAACTTATTTCTTCAATATTGTGAAATCCCACGGGCCGGCCTCTGCCATCAAATCAGAGCCAAAGGCTCCAGGGGCCTCGGGAGGTATCCTCAGACAGACCGAAGCAGGCTTATCGGAGAAGTTGGCGAAAACGACTGCCGTATGATCGGAGTCATGCCTTATGAATGCGAAGTGTTTGCGCATATCGAAGCCTAGTGCGGACTTCTGGAAATAGCAAAGGTCGAAGTTGTCTGCCCACTTCAGTTCTTCGCGCAGATTAAGCACTTCGCGATACCTATCCAGTACCTCCTGCTGATTCTCAGACAGGGGCGCCAGAGGATCTACGTGACGCTGCTCATCGAAGATGGAAGTACGGCCGGAGGCGCCGTCGTGGGCCGCCTCGCCGATTTCCTGCCCGAAGTAGAGCATGAAGGGGCAAGGGTAGAAGAGGGCCGACACGGCGAGGGCGGCAAAGCCCTTCTCGGCAGATCCGGCAAACCATGGGCTGGCGAGACGCTGTTCGTCGTGGTTCTCCAGGAAATTGAGCATGTGAGGCTGGAGAGGGCCCAGTTTCTGCCAAACGCCTGTTATATCCCAGGCCTTGCCCTCGCCGGATACTATCCCGCGAAGGGTGTCGTAAAGGCCGGATTTGTCATATAGGATGTCGAAGCCCCCGGTGTAGATGAACCTGTCGTAGGAGCCCATCTCGTAGACCTCGGCGATAAACTCGAGGCCGGGGTAGGTTTGCTTGGCTCCGAGGGTAAGGTAGCGCCAGAACTCCAGCGGGACCAGCTCGGCCATATCGCAGCGGAAGCCATCCACTCCCTTCGAGGCCCAGTAGCGCACAATAGAGAGCATGCGATCCCAGTTGTCCGGGCAGGCGTAATCTATCTTATCGGTATCCGTCCAGTCGTAGTCACACCTGTGGAGCGTTTTAATCCCGCCGTGGGAGTCGTTGTACTCAGGTGAGACATGGTTGGGGATGAAGTCTATGATGACCTTGAGTCCGGATTCATGGGTCCGCCTTACGAGCTCTTCGAACTCTTCGAGGCGCCGGTCGGGGTTCTCGGCCAGATAGGGGTTGATGTCGTAATAGTCGATAATCGAGTAGGGGGAACCGATGTTGCCCTTAACGTAGGGCCTGCCGGCCTGGGAATGACGTATGATTCCGGTATACCAGATATGGGAGACGCCCAGCGAGCGGAGGTAATCGAAGGTGGCCTGGTCGAAACCGGACATCTTTCCATTGCGCCATAGACGGGTGAGTACCTGGTAAATCAGCATCCTCTTATCTTGTTCTTCTCTTGAATTCAGCTACGGTCACGGCTGTAGCGACAGCGACGTTGAGCGATTCTGCGCCGGGACCCTCAGCATAGGTGGGAATCTTGATTCGGGCGTCTACATGTTCGCCAACAGCGGCGCTGATTCCGAAAGACTCGCTGCCCATCACGATCAGGCCCTCAGGCTTAAAGTCGGCGGCATAGATATCCGAGCCGTCGAGGAAGGTCCCGTAGACGGGCAGGCCGGCGGCGTGGAAACTCTCGCAGAGCTGCGGGATATCGCAATACAGGACTGTCTTACGGAAGACGGCGCCCATCGAGGCCTGGACTACCTTAGGGTTATACTGGTCTACAGTATCCTGCGAGGCGAAGATACCGTCGATGCCGAACCAGTCTGCAATTCGCATGATGGTACCGAGGTTTCCTGGGTCGCGCACGCTGTCCAGCGCAAGGTACAGGCCCTTAGCTGCAACTGCTGGTTTGGGCTCGGCCTTACGGATAACGGCCAGCACGGGGGAAGGGGAGTCCAGGGCGCTGATACGCGCCATCTGTTGCTCGCCTATTTCGTCTCTCTTTAGGATTCTTTCGATCTTGAAACCGGAAGCGAGGGCCTCCGAAACGAGCTTTTCACCCTCTACGACGAAGAGTCCTTCGGAGTCGCGGAACTTCTTCGAGCCGAGGGCTTTGATAGCCTTGATTTCTGCTGAGGTCAACTTAACCATAACCAGAGTGCTAATATACTCAATTATTTGCTAAATTTGTACGGTTCTGCTTATGAAAAAGACCCTCAGCGTACTCTTTATTATCGCAGGCCTTCTGGGTCTGGTCTCTTCCTGCGGCTCGCTCTCTAAAGTCGAGCTCGCAGAAGACGAGTACATACTCGACTCCTACAAGATCGAAGTAAGCGGAGACCCCTTCTTCAACGTAAGCGAATTATCCCAGTACGTAAGGCAGAAACCGGTCAGGGCGCTGCTCCAGCGCAAGGCCGTGATTCTGAACAAACGCTCCGCCGCGCTCTCGAGAGCCGCCATGACCGAGCGCCTCACCAAACTCGGCTATTACGACAGTAAGGTCGACACCGCCATCACCTATAAGGGCAAGAAAGCAAAGGTCACTTATCTGGTCGAGTTGGGTAAGCGAATTCCAATCGACACGATCATATATAAGCTGCCTGCGGCCGACGAATTCCGCGCCGACTTCATGGCCGATTCCTCGAAGATACTGGTCCGTCAGGGCGAGAACCTGGCGGAGGTTACCATGGAACAGGAAATAGCCCGTAGCGTAGAATCACTCCATGCCAAGGGCTACTACAACATCGACCAATCCCACTACCGTTTCTATGCCGACACCAACGGACGCGCCGGAAAGGCCGCTGTCATATATGAAATCCCCAATCCGGTACGCAAGTCCTACATAGGCAAGGTGAGCGTCAGCTATCCCGAGGACCTCAAGTTCAAGGAGTCGGTACTGCGCGGAATGAACCTCCTGCACCCCGGAGACCTTTACAATGCCGACAAGGTATCCAATACCTACTCAAGGTTCTCGTCGCTTAGGGTATTCCAGAGCGTTGGCGTCAACCTTACGCCCGTCGACAGCACAACCGTAGACTGCAACATTGCCCTCACAAAATCCAAACTCCAGGGCTTCAAGACCAATCTCGAAGTATCCACCAACTCTTCCGGCCTTATCGGTATATCTCCAAGACTGAGTTACTACCACAAAAACATTTTCGGCGGGGGAGAGTGGCTGAGCATAGGATTCAGCGGCAACTTCCAGTTCATGCTGGACAGCGACATCCGCGCTACCGAAGTCGGTACTTCCGCCTCGCTCAGCCTGCCGCGCTTCCTCGGCCTCGGTTATGAGCTTTTCCAGGGATCCAACGTCCCCCGTACGGAATTCAACCTGTCTTTCAGTCACCAAAATCGTCCGGAATATACCAGGAATCTCTTCTCCGGTTCATATGGCTATACGGGTATCTACCGCAAGAGATTCTACTACCAGTTCTATCCGCTGCAGATCAACTACGTCAGACTGCCCGACATCAATTCCGCTTTCGCAACCAGGCTGAATAGCAACCCGTATATGAAGTACTCGTATCAGGACCACTCCGATGTAGGCGTGGCTGGAACCCTGTACTATTCCACCAGTCCGGATCCCATCCCGACTACTTCATATTTCACCGCCAGGCTTCAGACCGACCTTTCGGGTAATGTCATCAGCCTTTTCAAGGGCCTGCTTCCCGTCAACGGCCAGGGCCAGGGGCTTCTGCTCGGCGCACCGTTCTCCCAGTACGCGAAGATTGAGGTCTCGCTTGCGCGCGGATATCGCTTTGGCCTCGACGACGAGCAGGCTGTAGCAATCAGGCTCCTGGGCGGAATAGGACAGGCCTACGGAAACAGCACTGCGCTGCCTTATGAAAAGCAGTTCTACGCGGGCGGCGCAAGCGGCATGAGAGGCTGGCAGACGCGCTCGCTCGGCCCTGGCGCCGCTCCGCTCGATACGACCTTCAGGATTCCCAGCCAGACCGGCGATCTGAAATTCGAAGCGGACGTCGAATACCGCTTCCCGATAGTCTGGATGCTTGAAGGCGCCCTATTTGCCGAGGTCGGAAACATCTGGGACACTCACCAGGGCGTCGATCTGCGCGACTTTGCCGCCGACTACGGACTCGGCCTGAGGCTCAACATGAACATTCTTCTTATCAGGCTTGACCTCGGCGTCCGCCTGCGCGATCCGTCGGCCGCCCAGAAATGGTTAGACCCCCTCACGGCGTTTAAGAGCGGAGGGGTTGCTTTGCACTTCGGAGTAGGTTACCCGTTCTAGATTAGATCCCTTCGTCGCTAACGCTCCTCGGGATGACAAGGAATGTCATTCCGAGCGAAGCGAAGGAATCTATTTTTTCGAATAGTATTTCGGCCAGCAGGCCTGGAGGTACGCCTTGAGCGTATCTTCGTGTTTATTGGGCTGTGGCTCGTAAAAGACCGTTCCCTTGAAGGCATCCGGGAGGAATTCCTGGTCGACGAAGTGACCGGGGAAGTCATGGGCATACTTATAGCCGTCTGAATACCCCAGATCCTTCATGAGCTCCGTAGGGGCGTTGCGAAGATGGAGCGGCACCGGGGCCGTCTTATCCGCTGCAGCGGCCTCCAGAGCTGCGCTGATGGCCATATAAGCCGAATTGCTCTTAGGCGAACTGGCAAGATAGATGGCACACTCTGAGAGCGGGATTCTCGCTTCGGGCATGCCGATGGAATGGACTATCTGGAAGGTTGAGTTGGCGAGCAGCAAGGCATTGGGATTGGCAAGGCCGATGTCCTCGGCGGCGAGGATGCAGAGGCGGCGGGCGATGAAAAGCGGGTCTTCGCCGCCGTCGAGCATGCGGGCGAGGTAGTAGACCGCCGCGTTGGGATCCGAGCCGCGTACGCTCTTGATAAAGGCAGAAATGATGTCGTAGTGCATCTCGCCGTCCTTATCATAGATAGCCGTACTCTTCTGAAGGCAGTCGTTCACCGCCTTGTTGTCTATGACGATTTCGTCGCGGCCGGCCATGGAGTCGACAACCACCTCGAGGATGTTAAGGAGCTTACGGCCGTCTCCGCCGCTCTGGCGAAGAAGGGCCTCGGTTTCTTTGACTACAATGTTCTTTTCCCTGAGGACCTCGTCCTGGGTCAGGGCCCTGTCCAGGAGAGTCAGCAGGTCATCTTTTTCCAGCGACTTCAGGACATAGACCTGACAACGCGACAGGAGGGGCGAGATCACCTCGAACGAGGGGTTCTCGGTGGTAGCGCCTATAAGGACAACCACGCCCTTCTCTACGGCCCCCAGAAGGGCGTCTTGCTGGGCCTTGCTGAAACGGTGGATTTCATCGATGAAAAGGATGGGGGCCTTACCCTCTCGGAAGAGGGAACCCCTTTTGGCCATGTCGAATACCTCGCGCACTTCCTTTACCCCGGCGCTAACCGCCGAGAGGGTGTAGAACTCGCGACCCAAGGCCTCTGCCATGATGCGGGCCAGGGTAGTCTTACCCACACCGGGAGGCCCCCAGAGTATAAACGACGACAGATTCCCGCTCTCAATCATGTTGCGCAGGATACAGCCCTCGCCGACCAGATGTTTCTGGCCTACGTATTCGTCGAGACTTCTCGGTCTGAGGCGCTCCGGAAGGGGAGCGAGTAAGGTGGTAGTTGCGGGCATTGTTTCTCCGATGAATAGACAAAAATACACAAATAATTCGTAACTTAGCATTTGTGACTAGACCTGCCTGCATAGTTTTGCTCGCCTTGTGCATGCTTCTCAGCTGCGCCGAAGCCTCGGCCCAGCGCAGGATAGAGCGCGCGGGCGTTATCAACTCTCCGAAAGGCTTCGGACTATCGGTAGGCATAGCCCAAAGCGACCGTCGCATCTACAATACAGTTAACCTTACGGCCGACATGGAAGGCATCCTGGACGGTACTGAAACCACCCCCGGAATCAAGTTCTCCTGGCTTCACGAAAACATCCTCAGAAGGGGAGTCATTCGCGACGACGTCTCCTATTGTTTCTTCGTCAGCGGCGGCTTTACTACCGGCTATGTAAAGGACCATGGCGCCGCGAACCGCAACCATGGAGCCATACTCGGCCTTGCGGCAGGAACGGGAGTCGTCTTTATGTTTTCAGAACGAATCGATATCGCCCTTGGCTTTACCGGCGAGTTCGGCATGCAGCTCAGAAAGGACGAAACCTTCGGGACTCTCGACCTCTCCTGGTACGAAAACGGAGTGATAAAGGCCCCCATCCCACAAATAACGCTTTACTATAGATTCTAATGAATAAATTCCTGAAAATAACGGCTTTATCCCTAGCGCTACTTCTCGCTTCCGCAGCCCCCTCGCTGGCGGAGAGCCCGCGTTTCAGGTATGGTCTTCAGTGGGGGTACAGCGCCAAGGCTGCCACCAGCCTGGAGTACACTTTCTTCAATTCATACGGCACCAGAATCTCGGACGGCCAGCCTCTGACTCTTGACTATTACACCAATGCTTTCGTATCGGCCGACCTCGGCATCGAGTTCCTCGACTATCTGGCATTCACGCTCAAAGCCGGCTATAGGGGAGTGGCCAAGGACTATAGGATTATGCCTTTGGAACTGCAGTTTACCTTGTTCCCGATGAGATATGACCAGACCGGTATTTTCCTTTTCGGCAGCGGCGGATTTGCCCTCTACAACTGGAGCATGGAAGACACGATCAACCTAATGTCGGCAGGTATCGGACTACGCCGTAATTTAAGCCGTAAGATAAGCCTGGACGGCTTCCTGAGGGGAAATCTGATTACCTGCAGCCCTCTTCCCGAAGACCAGTACGAGGGAACTATACCCCGCGACAGGACAGTCTACTCCCGTGCGCAGCACATTTCGATAGATCTGGGCCTTGCCCTGTATTTCTAGATGGAATAAATCAGCCAGCCGATATAGGCGAAATAGCCCAACGCCATCAACGCGCCTTCCAAGCGGTTGAGTCTTTTCGTCTTACCTATGTAAGCGCACAGGGCAAGCAGGACAGTGCTTCCTAAGAGGGCGCCGAAATCAACCCAAGACATTCCGCCAGTGTTCAGAGTAGTCAGAAGCGATGCTACGCCGAGCACGAACAGGATATTGAAAACATTGCTGCCGATGATGGTTCCGAGCGCCAGCTGGCCCTTCTTCTTTGCGGCCGCGACTATGGTTGTCACCAGCTCAGGCATGGAGGTTCCTCCGGCCAGCAGGGTGATTGCTATGAACTTCTCGCTGACGCCCACAGCGCGCGCGAAATTGACCGAATGGTTCACGAACAGCCTTCCTCCGAACACAAGGCCGGCAAGACCGCCCAGCACCATCAGAATGGCCATGAAAACGCCTATCTCGCGCTTCGGTGCCTCCTCGATATCGACCTTACCGCTCTTGAAGCACAGAACAATGTAGGCCGTAAAAACGGCGAGCAGCATCAGGCCGTCCACCCAGTTTAGATAGCCCTTGGTCGTCAGCAAGACAAAGAATAGGGTGATGCCGAAGAACATCGGGATATCACGCGTGAGATTGAGCCTGTTAACGGCAATCGGAGTAATGAGGGCCGCAGACCCGAGGACCAGAAGGGCGTTAAGTGTATTGGAGCCAACTATATTGCCTATGGAGATGTCGGCCGAACCTTCGATAGCGCCGGTGATGCTCACCACCATCTCGGGCAGGGAAGTGCCGAAGCCCACAATAGTAAGGCCGATTACGAACTCACTGACACCCGATTTACGGGCAATGGCCGACGATCCGTCAACCAGGATGTCGGAACCGAATACCACCAGGCCGAGGCCCACGAGCAAAAGAAGTATATCCAGTATCATAGCAGTTCAAGTTGGCAGACATTCTCGACATGCTGCGTATGAGGGAACATGTCGACAGGTTGCACTGCCGTAACTTTATATTTCACGCATAGGGCCGCCAGGTCGCGTGCTTGGGAGGCCGGATTGCAGCTCACATATACAATGCGCCTGGGAGCTGCGTTCAGGATGACCTTGGCTACGTCGGGATGGATACCGGCGCGGGGCGGGTCGAGGATAATGACATCGGGCTGGCCGTGCTCTTCAATAAAGCCGTCGGTAAGGATGTCCTTCATGTCACCGGCGAAGAACTCGCAATTATCGATACCGTTGCGGCGGGCATTCTCGCGGGCGTCGTCTATAGCCTCGGGTACATATTCGATTCCTATGACTTTCGAGGCCTTGGCGCTTACGAACTGAGCGATAGTACCGGTTCCGGTATAGAGGTCATAAACAACCTCGCCGCCAGTAAGGTCGGCAAAGTCGCGGGCCACCTTATAGAGTTCATAAGCCTGCTCCGTATTGGTCTGATAGAACGACTTTGGTCCGATTTTGAAGCTAAGACCCTCCATCGATTCGTAAATCGCCTCATCACCTTTGTAAAGTATACATTCCTGATCAGTCACCGAGTCGTTAACTTTCTCATTAATAAGGTAGTAAAGCGAACTTATCTCAGGGAATTCTTTAGCTATCGCGTCCAAAAAATCTTTTCTTTCCGGAAATTCATGGCCGAAACAAATTATCAACATAACTTGCTGATTTTCAGCCGTTCTAACAAACATGTTACGCAGAATACCGGTTTTTTCCCTTAAATTAAAGAAGGAAATACCGTGTTCCAGAGCGTATTTTTTAACGAAAAGCCTTATCGCATTGGAGGGTTCGCGCTGCAGGTAACAGTGTTCTATATCAAGCACCTTATCAAAGAACTTGCCTACGTGGAAACCGAGTCCGACGCGCTCCTCATACGAGAGATTTTCGGGGTCTTCGTCTGGAAGAATCCACCTTCTTTCGGAAGCGGTGAACTCGAGTTTATTGCGATATTCAGTAATCTTTGACGAACCGAGAACAGGCCTGATCTCGGGAACCTCTATATGGCCGATTCGAACAAGTTGGTCATAGACCTGCTGCCTCTTGGCTTCGAGCTGAAGATCGTAGGGGAGTATCTGCCACTTGCAACCTCCGCAGGTTCCGAAGTGTTTGCAGAATGGTTCAAGCCTGCGGGGAGAGGGCTGGACTATGCGCACTATGCGTCCTTCCATGAAGGATTTCTTGCGCTTGGTAACCATCACATCGACCACATCGCCAGGAACTGCGAAGGGTACGAACAACACCCTGGGAGTAGCCTCCTCGGGCTCCGTGGGGAGCTTGGCATGCGCCAGCGACTTGCCCTCGGCAGCCACAGCCTCGATGGTGATGTTCTCCAGTATGACAGTTTCTTTACGCCCTCTTGCCATCCCTGCGCTATGCTTATGATTGTTTTACGTCCAGTCTGTTGGCTGCGAACTTGAAGCCGGCCTTGCCAAGCTTGGTATACAGAGTCTCCCTCATACCAAAGTACAGTGGCCAGTAATCTTCGTTCTTGCACCAGAAACGGGTCCTTACGGTGACAGCGTCCTTATCGATGTCGCAAACCAGAATGGAAGGGGCACTGCCTTCGCCCTCGAAGGGCTCTTTAAGGATTCTCTCGTCCTTATCGACTATCGTAAGGAGAGTGGCCCTGAGCATATCCAAATCCGTTCCATGCTCGAAAGGCAGATCGATGTCGATACGGCGCGCCGGCCTGGGAGAGTAATTATTGATGGTTCCCGAACTGAGAGCACCGTTGGGCAGGGTGATAACCCTATTGTCCGGAGTATGCAGCTTAGTCGCCACTATACTGACCTCGGTAACTGTTCCAAGGTATCCCTGGGCCTCGATAAGGTCGCCGGCCTTGAAGGGCTTGAACGCTATAATCATAAGTCCGCCTGCAACATTCTGCACCGTTCCGCTGAGAGCAAGACCTATCGCCATACCGCCGGCCGCCAGAACCGCCGCCAGGGAAGTGGTGTTGATACCAAGAGTACCGATAACCACCACAATTAGCAGGACGGTAAGGGTAATGCTCACTAGCGATGTCGTGAAGGTCACAATAGCCCTGTCGGTCTTACGCCTTTCCATAGACTTGTGAATCGCCTTGCTGATCTTCTTGATGAGCCATGCGCCCACAACATAGATAATGACCGCTATGAGAACCTTCAGGAGAAGATGAAGGGCATCCTGACCCATCGTCTGCAGAGCAGCATTGGGATCTTCCTTGATGGTAGCTAACATGGCGCCTGTAGCCTCTTTAACAGTACTGGCTGTAGAATCAACCTTAGCGACCAGATCCGGATCAACTGGAATTTGCAAAAATGAACCTAACATTTCTTTGAAAATTTGAACTCGCTAATATACAAAAAAACTGGCATCTGTTAAGACGCCAGTTTTTTTATAGTCAAGCAGCGCATTGCATTGAGGACGGCGAGGACCATGACTCCGACATCGGCGAAGATGGCGGCCCACATTCCTGCGAGGCCGAGCGCACCGAGGATGAGACAGGCGGCCTTGATGGCGAGGGCGAAGACGATGTTCGCGCGGACGATTCTGAGGCATTTGCGGCTTATTCTGACGGCTGTAACGATGCCCATGGGGTCGTCGTCCATCAAGACCACGTCGGCGGCCTCTATAGCCGCATCGCTTCCCATGGCGCCCATCGCGATTCCGACATCGGCGCGAGTCAGAACGGGAGCGTCGTTGATTCCGTCGCCTACGAACGCAAGCTTTCCGGGCGTCTCGTCGCCCATCAGCTCCTCGACCTTTTCCACCTTGTCGGCCGGCAGCAGTCCGGCGCAGACGCGATCAACGCCGAGCTCCACGGCGACATGGCCTGCCACTTTGGGCGAATCGCCCGTAAGCATGACCGTGCGCGTGATTCCAGCCTTGCGAAGCAGGTCGATGGCCCTGCGCGAAGTCGGCTTCACGACATCGCTGATAAGGATATGGCCAGCGTACTCGCCATCGAGCGCGATATGGACCAGGGTTCCGGTGCAATGGCAGGGAAGCGGCACCACGCCTATGCGACGCATGAGCTTCTCGTTGCCCGCCGCGACCTTGATACCGTCTACTAAGGCCTCTACGCCCTCGCCGGCGACCTCCTTGATATCGGAGACGCGCGTGCGGTCTACGGGCTTACCGTAGGCATTCTGGATGCTGCGGCTGATGGGGTGCGACGACGAGCACTCGGCGATGGCCGCAAGCTCGATCAGACGCTCCTCGGCAAGAGGGGAGTGATGGACAGCCATGACCTCGAAAACGCCCTTTGTAAGCGTTCCTGTCTTATCGAAGACAAAGGTGCGGACCTTCGAAAGGGCCTCAAGGTAGTTCGAGCCCTTGACGAGCACGCCCCTGCGACCGGCACCGCCTATAGCGGCGAAGAAGCTAAGCGGGATCGAGATAACCAGCGCACACGGGCAGCTGATTACCAGGAAGGTGAGGGCCCTGTATATCCATATCTTCCACTCGGGGCTGCCTCCGAAAAGCAACGCCAGCAGGGGAGGGAGGACGGCAAGGGCCAGAGCACTGAAACAAACGGCAGGCGTGTAGATGCGTGCAAAACGCGATATAAAGGCCTCAGACTGCGATTTATGGGAGGTGGAATTCTCCACCAACTCCAAGACTTTCGAGACAGTCGACTCGCCAAAAGGCTTTGTAGTACGGACGCGAAGGACTCCTATCAGGTTGATGCAGCCGCTGATTACTTCGTCACCGGGGCCGACGTCGCGGGGGAGACTTTCGCCCGTAAGCGCAGCGGTATTGAGGGTCGAGTTTCCGGCCTCTACGATACCGTCGATAGGCACTTTCTCGCCTGGCTGGACTATGATAATAGAACCTACAGCAACCTCGTTTGGATCAACCCAGTGAAGGGTGCCGCCAGTCTCAACATTGGCATAATCGGGACGTATGTCCATCAGGGCAGAGATGCTCTTGCGACTCTTTCCGATGGCGTAGTTCTGGAAGAATTCGCCTATCTGATAGAAGAGCATGACGGCGATGGCCTCATTGTAGTCGCCGCTTTTCTCCCAGATTGCCAGGGCAAAAGCGCCTGTGGTAGCCACTGTCATGAGGAAATTCTCGTCTGAGGGCCTTCCATTGATGATTCCGAGCCCAGCTTTACGCAGAATATCGTAGCCAATCAGGATATACACACCCAGATAAAGGCCCAGTTTCAGGTAGAAATTGCTTATGGGAATAAAGGATAGGGCAGCGGTAAAAATCGCCGTCAGAACTATCCTCAGCAGCATTTTTTGCTGTTTTTTAGTCAGCTTCATAACTCGATTTCGCAGTCAGGCTCGACCTTGCGGCAGGCCTTGAACACATCCTTCATCACTTTCTTCTCGTCGGCGCCTTCAACGAATTCGACAGTCATCTTCTGGGTCATGAAGTTTACGACTGCATTTTCAACTCCAGCGGTCTGTTTGGTTGCATTTTCCATCAGGAGAGCGCAGTTTGCGCAGTCGACTTCGATATTGTATGTCTTTTTCATATTGTTATTGTATTTGATTCAACACTGCAAAGTTCGGCAGGCCCGAAGAGATATCTATACCTAATATGTGGTATTTTTCAGGAATAGGAGAGTGTTTTCAAATACATAAGTTAACATAATATAAATTGTGTAACAAAAGAACAGTTATACTCTTAGAGAGATACCTCTCTTATAAAGCGGCAAAACGCTTGCCCACACAATAAACACTATAAATAATGAATACACGAACGATAATAACGGCGAACCGGCCGCGAGATTCTCCGCTACCCAATTCTGAATTCCGACGAGCATCAGCGCCCATGCAATCAAATGACTTCCCACGTAACAATAAATCGCGTTTGTTCCGAACGACTTGAAAAAGCCCGCATTTTTCCAGCACTTCTTCTCATCAGTCATATAATACAGCACGCATATCAACAAAGTTCCGATTCCGCAAACTACGAGCGTGAACGACGGCGACCAAATCTTCTTGTTGACTGGTAACCAGATTGCGGCAATCAGGCCGGCTGCGACGAGCGCAATACCGCTAATCAGGGTTTCTTTCTCCCTTCGCTCGGCTATCATCTGGCCGACCATGAATCCAATCAGCGTGTGAGCCAGGCTTGGAATCGTGCTCAGAAGGCCTTCAGGGTCGATTCCATTGTCATTATACAGGTGTTTTGCCGGTATAATCGAACTGTCAAAGCGAGAAATCAAGTTTTCAGGGCCGTAGGCATAGCCATTTCCCAGAAAAAGTGCCACAGAATAGCCTGCAAGCAGGATTCCCGCCACTATTGGAAGGCTTTTTCGGGGTAAAATGCAGACCAAAACGGCAGCAAGCGCAAAACAGAGTCCAAAACGCTGCAAAACGCCCGTAAGTCGCAGAGTATCAAGACTATAGCTATGCGCCCATACGACATTCGACAGCCAGTTCAGGGCCAATCCTATCAAGATAAGCAGCAGTGTACGCTTGAGCATTTTCCACGACAGGTGGAATCCCCCTTTCGAGAGCGAGAAAAACATCGATACTCCCATCACAAATAGGAAAAGCGGGAATACCAGATCCGCCAGAGTAAGCCCGTTCCAATCAGCGTGACACAGAGGAGCCCAGCGCGAGCCCCAGCTTCCCGGGTTGTTCACCACTATCATCAGGATAATGGTGGCGCCCCTCAGAATATCTATAGACTGAATCCTGGCCATTCTACAGTGTAAACGGGATCTCCCCTGCTATACGGTTGGAAGCGGTTCCAACAAGAAGATGGAATTCACCTGCTTCGGCGACCCATTCGTGTTTTTCGGCATCGAAGAAGCTCAGCGATTCCTTGTCGAAAGTAATCTCAACTTTCTTGCTCTGGCCGGGCTCGAGGTAAACTTTCTGGAAGCCCTTGAGTTCCTTGGCCGGACGGGCAACCGACGCTTCGTCGTCGCTTATATAAAGTTGGACGACTTCGGCTCCGGCTACCTTTCCTGTATTCCTGACCAAAACGCTGACTTTCCATTCTCCAACCTTGCTGCGACTGAGCTTCGGCTTGCCAAGTTCGAAAGTCGTATAGCTGAGTCCATGGCCGAAAGCGAAATCGACGGGGATCTTTTTAGTGTCGTACCAGCGGTAGCCGATGAACACTCCTTCGTCGTAGTATTCCTGCCACCACTCCTTCCCTTCTTCGCGTATTCCGGGGAACTGACGCTCCGTCTTTAACGGACCGTCTGCCAAAGACTTAGGCATTGTAAACGGAAGTTTTCCAGAAGGATTTACGACGCCTGTCAAAACGTCTGCGAGGGCATGTCCACTCTCGGATCCGCCATACCATCCCTGGACTATTGCGTCTACTTTACCGGCCCAAGGCATAGATACCGGAGAGCCGGAAATGTTGACTACTACCATAGGACGCTTAAGTTCAGCGAGGGCTTCGATAAGTTCGTTCTGTCCGTACGGAAGAACTATGTCCTGACGGTCCGTTCCTTCGTTGTCCTGGAAGTTGCTCTTGTTGAGGCCTCCGATAAAGATGATGCAGTCGGCATCCTTCGCGGCAGCGACAGCGTCTGCCTTAAGCTTTGCGGCGCTGCGGCTCTCGCGAAGGTCCTGACCCGTCAGTACCCTGTTGTAGTCGGTAGTGACATCGCCCACATAGCCGCGCTCCCAGATCACCTCCGCCTTGCCGGCGAAAGCCTCACGGAGTGCATCCAGAGGGATTACTTCATACTTAGTCTTCAGGTTCGAAGAGCCACCGCCCACTACCATCATCTTATAGGCATTCTCCCCCACTACGAGTATCTTTCCGTCCTGGGGCACACGAAGAGGCAAAGTTCCGTTGTTCTTCAGCAGAACAATACCCTCGGCGGCAATCTTGCGGGCCGCGGCGAAGTGTTCGGGCGAAGTGAAGCTGCCGAAATGCTGATCCGGGGCCATGGAAGTGCGGAAGATCGTGCGCAGGATACGGGAGGCCTTGTCGTTAAGGCCCGCCTCGGTAGCACGGCCGTTGCGAAGTCGCTCGAGGTACGGGCGTGCCAGGTGATAATTCTGATATGAATCCGAGGCGGCGCCCCTCAGGCCGTTGGTCCATGTTCCCATCTCGATATCGAGGCCGTTCTCTACCGCCTCATCGTCGTCGCGGCAACCGCCCCAGTCGCTTATCACAACTCCGTCGAAGCCCCACTCACCCTTGAGGATGTCGCAGAGAAGCCTCTTGTTGTGGCAGTTGAACTGGCCGTTCCAAAGGTTGTACGAGCCCATGATAGCCCACGCTCCCCCGTCGACCACAGCGGCCTTGAAGGCGGGCAGGTAGATTTCGTAAAGTGTACGGTCGTCCACCACCGAGTTGGTAGCGGTACGGCGCGTTTCCTGGTTGTTGACGGCGAAATGCTTCACGCAAGCCGCTACTCCGTTTTTCTGGACGCCCTTAACATATGGCACGACCATCTGGCCTGCGAGGAACGGGTCCTCGCCCATGTATTCGAAGGTTCGGCCGTTAAGCGGCGTGCGGCCCATGTTGATGCCGGGCCCGAGCAGGATGTCTTTCTTGCGGTAGCGGGCTTCCTGGCCTATGCAGTCGCCGTAAAGGTACGCCAGGTCGCGGTCCCACGTCGCTGCAAGGTTAATCAGGGCCGGGAACGCGGTGCAGGAGTCGTTTGTCCAACCAGCCTGATCCCATTCATCCCAGAGGACTTCGGGCCTGATACCATGGGGACCGTCGGTGTGCCAGAGTTCGGGGATGCCAAGACGCGGAACGCCGGCGCTGGAGAACTTCGACTGGGCATGGGTCATGGCGACCTTCTCTTCGATAGTCATGCGGCTTAGAGCATCGCTGACGCGTTCTTCAAGGGATTTATCCGGATTCAGGTAGACCGGAACTTTCCCGCCGCTTTGGCAGGCGACCACGACCAGAGCCGCGGTCAAGATCATTAACGCTCGTTTCATATAGTTTTGTTGATTTTATAATTCAAAGTCCAGCGAAACGGCTCACCTGGGTAAGCCTTCACTTTATTGTAGGGTTCCGGGCAGGCGACCCTCTGGTTAGCCCACAAAAGGGTCCTCACTACCGGGACATCTCCTTCCACTATCACTTCCAGAGGACCGTCTGAGATCCTCACAGCGTAAGTCATACCGCCTTTACTGACTGGAGCGAACGGTAGATCGATACGCCTCGACTCTCCCACCTCTTCGCTGCCCATAGTCCAGAAATTATGGTTATAGACCTCCGTCTCGAGGGGAATATCAGAGTCAATCTCGTGTCGAATCTCAAACGTGGACTCCCCTGTCAGACATATCTCCTTTCGATATTTGTATATGCCCTTGAGCTGATGGATGAAAAGCATCTTGTCTTCTGATGCTTCAACAGCCCAATCTCCCGGGTCCGCAATATCGTAGAGTTTGAATCGGTCGTATGGCTGTCCGTCATCTTTCAATAGCCCGACTCCTATCTTCAATAAAAGGCCAGGCTCGGGTCCCGGAAGTACGGTGAACTCTTCGGCCGGGCCACAGACAGAGTCGTGCATAAGGGGGTCATAGCGCTCGAACCAGCGGCCTGCCAGTTCGATACCCTCAAAGAGAACTGAGTCGAACACACCCGAGCGGTCGAAACGTGTTCCGAGGTAAAAACCGTCTACTGGCTGATGGACAGAAAGGCTTAGGTGCGAAGACGAAATTTTGAGCATGTACAAATTTATAAAAATATGCACACATTTAGAAAAACTTTTCTAACTTTGTACCCGTTCATACCACAGTATAACACAGCCGTTAATGAAAGTCAATTCTAAATGGTATAAGTGGGAAGTCCTTGCTCTCCTCTGGGTGGCCTATTTGCTGAACCAGGGCGATAGACAGGTCTTCAACTCCGTGCTGCCCCAAATCAGGGACAGCCTCGCCCTTACAGACACCTCCGTCAGCCTTATCGCGGTCTTCTTTAACCTGTTCTATGCGCTTATGGTCCCTGTTGGTGGCTGGGTAGGAGATAAGTTCTCCCGAAAGTGGGTCACTACCCTGTCGATTCTGTTCTGGAGCGTCGCCACTATGTTCACCGGACTTGCAAACGGAGTGTTCCTGCTGATACTCACCCGAAGCATAGCTACCGGCGGCGGCGAGGCGTTCTTCGGCCCCGCCAACTATTCCCTGCTGGGCCAGTATCATACCGATACCAGGGCGCGGGCCATGTCCATACACCAGACCTCATACTACGTAGGCGTCATCCTCGCCGGATGGCTGGCCGGCTACATAGGCGACCACCTCGGCTGGCAGTACGCCTTCTATATCTTCGGCGGCGCCGGCGTAATCTGGGCTCTCGTCATGGTCTGGAGGCTGAAAGATCCCTTCGTCGCTAACGCTCCTCGGGATGACAGTGGTGTCATTCCGAGCGAAGCAAAGTCCGCACCAGCGGACCGGCCGGACCGGGTATTTACGGCACAGCCGGAAATACGGAAAGGTGAAAAGGCCGCAGGGGGTTCGGGGGATGCGTCATCCCCCGTCTCAAACGTCAGCATCTGGGATGGGTTCAAGACAGTCTTCACTACACCGACTGCCCTCATGGTCACCATCGGCTTCTGCGGCTTCATATTCGTGATTACCGGCTACATGACCTGGGTTCCGACCTTCCTGCAGGAAAATTTCGGTCAGACTGGCGCTCAGGCGGGCCTTAACTCCATGCTGTGGACCTACGTAGCCGCGTTCGTGGGCGTTTTGCTCGCCGGTTCGCTTTCCGACAAATGGGCGGCGAAGAACCCCCGCAAACGCATGGTCATCCAAGGCGTAGGCCTCATCCTCGGAGCGGCTTTCCTGCCGTTCATGGGCCTTGCGAGCAATATCTGGCTACTCTACCTGTGCTTCGCAGGCTGGGGCTTCTTCAGGGCCTTCTTCGATGCCAATATCTACGCCGCGCTCTACGACGTGACCCCGGCCCGGCTCCATGCCAGTTGCTCAAGCGCCATGATCATGACCGGTTTCGCAGTAGGTGCCACCGCTCCCTATATACTAGCCATCATCAAAGAAGCGACAGGCAGCCTCAATGCCACCTTCCCGATCCTGGGCATCATATGGCTTTTGTGCGGACTAGCCTGCCTTTGGATAAGCCGCAAATACTACAATAGAGACAACGCAAAAATCAATAACACACTATGACTAAAACCGAAAAAACACGCAAAGCGCGTGCAGGCTTGCTCCTGATTGCTTCGCCCCGCTTTAAGAACCTGAGCGGCCCCAAGCGCGGAACTTACGGAGAGCGTAAAGACAAGGTGGTAAAGGAAATAAAAGCCACCATGGAAGACTTCCTGGATCTGGTAGATCCCGGCATAGTCTACGAGAGAGAAGACGCCGAAAAAGCCCTCAAACTGTTCTTCGACGAGCAGGTCGATTTCGTTTATGCAGAATTCCTTTCGTGGAGCGAAGATTTCGCCTGGATAAGGTTCCTTCGCGACTGCCCCGAGATGCCCATCATCTTCTGCAATGTAGCAAAGCCCAGAATGACCTTTGAAACCACTCTGGACGAAGATGATTTCGTGGATTACCTCTGCGCCGGTACCCTGGTAGGCTCGCTCGAAGGCTCGGGCAGCCTCAAGAGAGTGCCCCGCAAGAACGTCCGTACGGTGCTCGGCACACGCGAGCAGATTACCGAGAAGGTCCGCATCTTCTCTCAGGCAGCACGCGTGCGCAGCATCCTGCGCCACTCCAACGTAGGACTCATGGCCAACATGAACGAGGCTATGTGGTCTACCTACTTCGACAACTACGATCTCTTCACGAAGATAGGTCCCGAGATCCACTTCCTCCCCTATTCGGACTATGGTCTGGAAATCGAGAATCTTTCCGACGAAGAAGTAAAGGCTTACGCCGACGAGCTGACATCAAAGTACTATGAGATGCCGGATGTCGAGTTCGACAAGCTTATAGGCTGCCTCAAGGCCACCCTAGCCATTAAGAAAATGGCCGAGAAGAACGACATCGACTGCTATGTCTACAACGACATCGACCTGGCGACCTTCCGTACGGCCGGCTGCCGCGCCGGCTTCTACCCGCAGTGGTTCAACGACAACGTAAGCGTCCTGGTCCCCGAAGCCGACATAGGCGCCGGCCTGGCTACCTACATCCTGAAGCTCCTCAGCGGCAAGAACGTCAACTTCATCGAGCCATTCCATATCGAAGACGATTTCGGCACCTTCGCAGGAGGCCATGCCGGTCCAAATGACCACAACGACCCCGAATGGCAGCAGAACGTGGTAATCTCGCGTGACGTGCGCTTCGCCAAGACCAGCTGGAAGTATGCCGGAGCCCCGTTTGCATGGTATCGTATAAGCCCGGGCTGGAAGACGGTCTGCGGCCTCTACGAAGAGGACGGCAAGTACAAACTCGTTACCTTCATGGCCGAGAGCCTCTCGGAGAAGGACACTCCCCAGAGCAACAAAAAGCACTTGCTGGCCACCTACTCCCACACCATCTTCAGGCCCGAAGTACCCGTCAAGGAACTCTTCGAGAGGGTGCTCAAGATAGGCGTCACACAGCATTACGCCATAGTCGACGGCGACTGGCGTCCTCAGCTCGAGGCCCTAGCCGAGATCATGGGATTTGAATACTTTGACATCAGGTAGCGCTTATGAGCTTTATGTATAATCCGTTTCCGTTCCACGACCCCAAGGCCGTGAACAGACCGGAACTATCCAAACAAACCTTAGACTCGATACTCGCAGGCGGCACTCCGAACGTGGTTAAAAAATTCGTCGGGAGCCACGCAGAAAGGATAAAGAAAGAGGGATTAATAGTAGCCTTCGACGGCTACACCACCGCCAAATGGGACCTGTTCCTCAGCCTTATGGGTCGCGAGTGCGACCTTCTGGGCCTGCAATTCGAGACCATAGATGCATATAAGGCGACATATAAATCTGGCTCCGAGATCGACGCAATCATCGATCCCCTCCTTATTTGGGATACCAAGGTGGACCCCACCCTGCTCTACGGCAAGGTGTACCATGGCGGCTATAAAGGCCTGATGGACGGAGCAAAACTCGACGCGTTCATAAACGCCCTCCCGTCGCTCAAAGCCCCCGGCAAACTGACCACCGTCTTCGGCTATGGTTGCCTTATCAAGGATCTTCGCTGTCTTTATGACCTAAGGGTATGGTTCGACCTCACCCCGATGAACACGATGCTTCGCATCAGAGCCGGCGAGTACTCCAATCTCGGTAAGGACCACACCGGAATTATCAACCGCACCATACGCCGCTGCTACTACTGCGACTTCGAAAACGCAGTGCAGCTCCGCAAGGATCTTTTCGCTTCGGGAGAACTGGATTACTACGTTCTCGATAATGACCGCGCTAACTTACAGCTAATGCCATTCGCCTCATTTGCAGACATTTGCTCGCAGCTGGTAAAGTATCCCTTCAGGGCAAAGCCTTGCTATCTCGAGGGTGTTTGGGGCGGCTCATACATGAAGAAACTCCGCAATCTGCCGGAGAAAATGCGCAACGCCGCATGGGTTTTCGACTTCATTCCCATGGAAGTCAGCGTAGCGGTCCAGGCCGGAACTGAACTCCTCGACATCAACTACTGTTCCTTCGTCCACAAAGAGGGCGTCAAGCTCATGGGCGAGAAGTGCGTGCGTAAATACCAGGGCTACTTCCCTATCCGCTTCAACTGGGACGACTCGTACCATTCAACCGGCAACATGTCGATACAGTGCCACTCAGGCGGAGCCTTCAATGTAGAGAACTACAATGAGTTTGGGCGCCAGGACGAAAGCTACTATGTGGTTATAACCGGCCATGAAGCCAAGACCTTCATAGGTTTCCGCGACGACGCCGACATCCCCGCCTTCTTCCGCGAGATAGAAGCCGCAGACACAGAACACAAGCCCTGCGATTACATGAAATACGTGAGCTACGAGGAGAGCAAGCCCGGCCTTCAGGTCATGCTGCCCGCCGGTACTATCCACTCCAGCGGCCGCAACCAGGTCATCCTGGAGATAGGCTCGCTCACCATCGGCTCGTATACTTATAAGATGTATGACTACCTGAGGCTCGATTTCGACGGCAAACAGCGCCCCATCCACACCCGCCTGGGCGAGCTCAATGTCCGCCAGGATCGCCGCTACAGCGTCATCCATGACCCCAATAGCCCTGAATATATAGTCCAGAAGCCCCGCCTCGACAAAGAGGGCGATGGCTGGAAGGAATATATTCTGGGCGAGAACCCTCAGATGTACATTTCGCTGCGTCGCCTCGAATTCGAGAGCCGCTGCGAACAGGACACCTGCGGCGAGAAGTTCCATGTGCTCACTCTGGTCGACGGCGACAGAATCCGTATCCGCAGTGTCGACCAGCCTGAGCACTTCTTCGACCTCGATTTTATGGAGATAGCCTGCGTGCCTGCCTCCATGGGCAAGTACGTTATTGAAAACCTTGGGAAAGAGCCCATCCGAGTCCACAAAACCTGCCTGCGCGACGGTTATGAATACGACCCTGCTTGACATAGGAGGGACCTTCATCAAATGTTCCGACGGCCGAGTGATACCTATCAACAGCGCCGGCCCCAGGGAAGCCATAGCAGCCTCCCTGCGGCAAGCTGTCATGGGGGCTGACCGTCTTGGAATCGCGATTCCGGGGCCGTTCGACTACCGCGAAGGCATCTTCCGCGCGGACCACAAGTTCGCGGCGGTCAAGGGCCTGAGCTTCCGCGAACTGGCCGGCCTGGGCCCTGAGGTCGACGTGCGCTTTATCCACGACGTTGGAGCCGTTCTCGAAGGGGCGGTAAGGATGCTCCACCTTCGCAGCGGCAACACAGCCCTGGTGACCCTGGGCACCGGCCTTGGCTTCGCCATCGCCAGAAAGGGCGTCGTACGCTACAACCCCGCCGGCTCCCCCGCCGACTGCATCTGGAACCTCCCCTGCGAGGGAGGAATACTGGAAGACAAGGTCAGCGGCCGTGGTGTTCGGGCGATCTACTCTTCGCTCGGAGGGCCTTCGGACTGCACCGCACGCGACATAGCCGAAAACGCCTTCCACGGCGACCGTACCGCGTTTGAAGCCTATGAACGCATGGGCGCAATACTTGGCTCGGCCATACGAAGCAACCTCGTGTGCAACGATGTGGACACCCTGCTTTTCGGCGGCCAGGTCTCGCAGTCGCTCGACCTCATGGAAGACGGCCTGCGCAGTGCCCTTGGCCCGGATATTACTATCGCCCGAGCTCCTGAAAAGGCAGTATTCAAAGGAATTGAAACACTTTTTAACATATGAGAAACACATTCATTAAAACTCTCGTCCTGCTTGCAGGCCTGATACTTGGGGGCTTATTGTTCCCTAGCCCGGCCCATGCTCAGAGTTTTGACATCTCCGGTACCGTTGTGGACGAAACGGACCTTCCCCTTCCCGGCGCAATGGTCGTCGTGAAGGGCGAGACAAGAGGTGCGATGACCGATGCGCTCGGCCGCTTTACCCTACCCAAGGTGAAGGCCGGCGAAGTTCTTCTCGTCAGCTTCCTCGGTTACCAGGACGAAGAAATCCGGGTACAAGACTCCAAGGAACTGCTCGTAAAGTTGGTTCCCACTGAGAACATGCTCGAGGAAGTCGTCAAGGTGGCGTATGGAACCCAGCGCAAGGCCTCAGTGATCGGATCCATCTCCTCGATTGACATGGAGCAGCTGAAAGCCCCTGTAGGCCAGTTGTCTTCTACTCTCGCCGGTAAACTCGCCGGTATCGTAGTCGTGCAGAGCACTGGTGAACCAGGCGCGGGTGCTGACTTCTGGATTCGCGGTATGAACACCTTCGGCGAGAGTAACAAGCCGCTTGTGCTGGTCGACGGCGTAGAACGCGACATGGACCTTGTCGACTCCGAGGACATCGCCTCGTTCTCCATCCTCAAGGATGCAACGGCGACCGCCCTCTACGGTGTGCGAGGAGCAAACGGTGTAGTGCTCATCACCACCAAGCGCGGTTCCGAGTCCAAGCCTAAAATCAGCTTCAAGGCCGAGACCGGTGTGGTTTCCCCAACCAGGCTGCCCGAATTGGCAAGCCCGGCGGAGTGGATAGAGTACTACAACGGCCTGTACACGTCTACCGGAGCCGAAGCCCCTATCGGAGACTATGAGAAACAGATGTACCTGAGCGGTGCAGACCATGAGCTCTACCCTACCGTAGACTGGATCAACACTATCTTCAAAGAGCAGTCGACCTCGTCGCGAGTCAATCTCAGCGTCACCGGAGGAACCAAGACCCTTAGGTACTATGTGGGCGGCAACTACTACTTCGAAGACGGTATCTTCAACACCAACCAGGACCGCTACGATGCCGGTATGAGCTTCGGCAAGTTCAGTTTCCGCTCCAATGTCGATATCGACATCTCCAAGTCTACTACCATAGGACTGAGCCTGTCGAACCAGTTCACCGATACCAACTCTCCGCGCAACGACCGCAACGAGATTTACGCCCGTACCCTGGCGGCTTCGCCGGTTGGCATCGTTACTGTCTACGACGACGGCACACTCACCCTGCCGGACCAGGGCTACAACCCCTGGAACCTGCTCAACAGCCTTGGTTACCGTACCATCAAGAACAATGTAGCCCAGGCGACCCTGTCGCTCACCCAGGACTTCTCCAGCATCATTACGGAAGGCCTTAAGGCAGACATCAAGTTCAGCTGGGACGCCCAAAATCAGACAATCGTGTACCGCAACATCTCCCCTGCATACTCAAGGGCGACGGGTCGCGACGACGATGGTAACCTGATCTACGAGTCCATCAGCGGAGGCAACAACTACATGACCCTGTCCAGTTCCAACTCCGGCTGGAACAGGATGAACCTCGAGGCCTCCCTGAACTACGAGCGCACAATAGCAACTTTCCACAGAGTAAGCGGCATGTTCCTCTTCAGCATGAGGAACCGCACAAACAACGTCCCGGGCACCTCCTACATCGGAGCATTCCCCTATAAGACCATGGGTATTGCCGGCCGTGCAACCTACTCCTACGCAGACCGCTACTTCGCCGAGTTCAACTTCGGTTACAACGGCTCGGAGAACTTCGCTCCCGGCCACCGTCTTGGTTTCTTCCCTTCCTACGCAGTCGGTTACATGATAAGCAATGAGCCATGGTGGGGGGACCTCAAAGACATAGTGACCACCCTCAAGTTCAAGGCCTCCTACGGCAAGGTCGGTAACGACGAAATCGGAGGAAGCCGCCGTTTCGCCTACAACACCACCATCAACACCTCGGCGGCCGGAGCCCTCTTCGGCCTCACCCCGTCGAGCAAGGGCGGTATTACTACAGGCGACTACGGCAACCCCGAGGTCTCCTGGGAAGAGGCGACCAAATCCAACGCGGGCTTCGAGCTCACCCTCTTCAAGGACCTCCGCTTTGTCTTCGACTACTTCTACGACATGCGCGACGGCATCTTCATCGAAAGGAAGTCCACCCCGAGCGCAGTCGGTATCAACGTCAACCAGTATGTAAACATAGGCCAGATGAAGAACCAGGGCTACGACATGACCCTCGAATACGACCACACCTTCAGCGGCGGATTCTTCATGTCTGCAAGGGCCAACTACTCGTTCAACCGCAACAAGATCCTCTACGACGACAAACCGGACCAGGTCTGGCCCTACCAGAACGAAGCCGGCTTCGCTTTCCGCCAGCAGCGCGGACTCATCGCCGAGGGACTGTTCGCCAGCGAAGATGAGATAGCCGCATGGCCCACCCAGAAGTTCGGTGCGGTCCACCCCGGCGACATCAAGTACCGCGACATTAACAACGACGGTGTAGTCGACTCCTACGACAAGGTTGCCATTGGTTATACCGTAGTTCCTGAAATCAACTATGGTTTCGGTCTCAGCCTCGGATGGAAGGGCATCGATGCATCGGTGTTCTTCAGCGGAGTCGCCCATGTAACCCGTATAATCAACGGCAACAACCTGTTCGGCGCTACCGCCGACATCAAGTACGAAGGCCAGATCTTCGCTGATGTGGCCCGCAACCGCTGGACTCCGGAGAACCCCGATGTCAACGCTCCCTATCCCCGTCTTTCTCTCGAGAAGACTGAGAACAACCAGCAGGCGTCCACTTACTGGCAGAAGGATATGAGCTTCATGCGTCTCAAGAACGCTGAAATCGGCTACACCCTTCCGAAGAAACTTACCAGCAGGATAGGACTTTCCACCACCCGCATCTACCTGCAGGGCGTGAACCTTCTGACCTTCTCCAAATTCAAGCTGTGGGATCCCGAGCTCGCTACCGCCAACGGAAGCGCCTACCCCAACATCAAGTCCCTCAGCGTCGGTGTAAACCTTAATTTCTAAGAGCTATGAAAAAGATTAAATACTTTGTACTCGCCTTAGCGCTCCTTTCGCTGAACGCCTGCGACAGTTACTTTGACATAGACTTTCAGGACCAGGCCAACCTCGAGGAGATCTTCTCGAAGAAGAACACTACCGAGAGCTATCTGGTTCACCTCTACTCATATCTGCCCCACGACGAAGATACCCACAACGGCACCGGCTATGTAATTCCGCGTTCAGACGAGGGCCTCTTCGGTTTCCTCGGCTATGGTCCCTTCAACAAACTGCGCAGCGGCGACTACAGCACCGCAGCCAGCGGCGACGTAGTCAAATACAACGTCTGGAAAGACATGTATATCGCCATCCGCCAGTGCTCCATCTTCATGGAATATGTCGACCTCGACAAGGAAGACACCAAGAGAGTGAAGGACGCGATGAGGGCCGAAGCCCGCTTCCTCAGGGCATTCTACTACTTCTGCCTCTTCAGGCAGTATGGCCCCGTTATTATATGGGGCGACCAGCTTGCTCCCGAGACCGCAGAGGGCGCAAAACTCGACCGCAACACCGTCGACGAGAACATCAACTTCATCGTGAGCGAACTCGACGAGGCGATCAAGGACCTTCCTACGACCCTTACCGAGATTGGAGCCAACGACTCCTGGACCGGTCGCGCCACCAAACAGGCCGCCATGGCCCTTAAGTCGAGGGTGCTGCTATATGCCGCTTCCCCGCTCTACAATGGGCAGGACGGCGGAACCCTCCAGAGCATCTACGCCTCCAAGAAGAACCTCGACGGCAAAAAGATTTTCTCTGACTACGATGCCGAGAAATGGACCAAGGCAGCTGAGGCCGCAAAGGCAGTCATCGACCTTGGAACTTACAGCCTGGTAAACAACGGCGACGGTGACAACGACTTCAAGAAGGCCGCCCACTCCTATCAGAACGTGTTCTTTGAAAGATGGAACAGCGAGACCATCTGGGGATGGTGGCACCTCGGAATCGGTCACACCGACGGCGGCTTTGCCACCTGGATTGGTGCTACCGGTTCGTTCATGTATGCGACCGTGCCTAACTTCCCTTCGCCGACCATCACCACCTCCTACGAGATGCTCCAGGCCTACACGCCTTCGCTTAAGATGGTAGACGCCTATCCGATGGCAGAAAGCGGCCGTTATCCTGTGCTCGGCTATGAGAAGAGCGGAAGGTTCAACGACCTGTCCAGGCCCATTGTAGACCCTGCATCGGGCTACAGCACGACCGGATGGGTAGACAACTATGTCCAGCCAGTCGATGCCGACTGGGCGCCCGCATTCAAGGCCCACAATACTACCGTCGGCCGTGATGCCCGCTACTATTCCAGCCTCGTTCCCGACGGCTTCTACTGGCCGAGCGACAAGATTAAAAAGCGCTGGGTCAGCTTCAAGAGCACTACCGATCCCATGGTCACAGTCCCCGTTACCAAGTACGAATCGGCAGCCCTTAACTGGGTGGGCTACTGCTGCCGCCGCTGGTACAAGGCCAATACAGCCTTCGTGACGGGTGCCGACTTCACCGGTGCCCAGAGATACGTCTACCCGGCCTTCCGTCTCGCCGAAATCTATCTCAACTACGCCGAGGCCTGCAACGAAAAACCCGTCCGCGACGCCGACGAGGCCATCCTGTACCTCGATAAAGTACGCGCGAGAAGCGGCCTCAAGGGCATACGCCTGGCTTACCCCGAGATAGCCTTCGACAATGCCAACGGAAGCACCACGATTGCCGGTATAACCAAGACCAACAAGGAGTGGCTGCGCTGGCTCATCCAGCAGGAACGCTGGTGCGAATTCGGAATGGAGGCCATGCGCCACTACGACATGTGTCGCTGGATGCGCGCAGAAGCCGAGTATCCATGCTCACCATGGACTCTCAACATGAAGGCTGAGAACTACGAAGACCTTTATACGAGAAGGAGCGACATCATGCCTATGGACGCTGCCGACTTCCACTATCGCGACTACTTCTTCCCCATCATCCAGACCCAGCTCTCGGAGATGGTAAACTTCACTCAAAACCCCGGATGGGAATAGGCCTATGAAAAAGACTATACTACTTTTAGCTACGATAGCTTTCGCCGCGTCCTGTATTGAGGACTCGCGAAACAACTTTATGGTACCGGATACCCTATCGCTGGTCTACGATGAAGCGGTGGTTCCAGTATCGGTCTATTCCGGTTCGGCTACAGTGACGGTCCAGAAAGCCGGCAAGGGCGTCAAGCCCGCTACCGCCACTATTGGCGTATCGGCCGAGGCCCTTGCCGAGTACAACGCTGAAAACGGAACGGCATTCACTTCACTTAGCTCAAACCTGTATGAGTTCTCGGCGAATGAAGTAAGCATCAAGGCCGAAGACCTTACCGGCAGCATCAAACTGGAGTGGAATCCCAGCAGTGTCTACCCCGCCCTCGACGGTTCGAATTCGGTGATTCCGGTAGTCATTACCGAGAGTTCGCTTTCCGTGAACCCCAAACGCAATCTGGTGCTTGTCAATCTGCTCAATTCGCAGGTAGGACTTGCATCATCGGGATCTTCTCTGGTTGCAAAAGAGGATGAGAATGAAGACAGCGAAGTATCTCTGAAGATATCCGTTGACAACATTCTTCCAGTCGACCTCGACGTTACTCTTGCAGTCGACAACAACCTTATCGCCGCTTTCAATGCGGAAAAGGGAACGACTCATATCGCCGCCCCGAACGCGTTTGTAAAACTGCCCACCGAGGGTGTGTCCGTTAAAGCCGGGCAGACAGACTGTTTCTGCACCGTAACTCTCGACAACTCGGCGCTCTTCTCCGGAGGCAAGATGATGAATTTCACTACCCTCCTTATTCCGATTAAGATCAGCGCCACCTCTCAGGCCGGAGTCGCAATCTCCGACAAGGTCTATTATCTGGTGGTCAGGTCCCCGTTCGATGGAGTCAGCATAAGCCGCGTCTGGGGCAAATACTCCCTGGATAAGCTCTGGACCGCCGACTATGGTCTTCCTTCCGGTGTCGACCGCACACTCACCGTTGATGCCAACTGGGTCTACATCCCCTACGCTATAGGCGGCAGCACCGCTAAGATTACCGCTATCAGCATTACCGACCCGACCAACACGATGCAGGTCAACTGCGAGGGATTCGTAGCCAACACCATCACCACCGCCTGTGTGAGAATAATCGACAAGGGCGACGGTACCCCGATGCTTACCGCTTCGGGCGCCAACGAAGGAGGCAGCTTCGCCTTCTACACCTGGCCCAACGGAACCGACAAGGCACCTACCCGCACTACACTCCAGTGTACATGGCGCCGCGGTGGAGACCGTTATGAACTCCACGGTACCTGGGCAGACGGAATGGTCTATGTCCATGCCTTCCAGGGAACCTTCTCCACCAGATATGAGGTGAAGAACGGAGCGTTCGTCAAGACAGACAGGACCCTGGTCAATGTCCCGTTCACGGGCTTCGGAGGCGTCTACAAACACCCCGACTACGACCAGATGCTCTTTGCCAGCTCCGACACTTCGGCCTTCCTTACCCCGACCGGCACCACATACAAACAGGGCGACGGTCAGGACACCCACGACATGGCCTTCGAGAAGTATGAGGATGGCGCCCTTACCTACGGCTACCGTCCGTTTACCTTCAAGGACGAAAAGTACATCGCCTACACGGCAATCGAAGGTGAAACCCTCCTTCGCGCCACGCTCTATATAGTCAAGGACAAGGGAGGCTTCAAGGCTTCGCTTGCCGGCGACGAAAAGGATATCTTCTTCGAGGCGCCTATCCATAGCGAGAATGCCGAAGATATGGCCATCCAGGTACCGATGTCGCTCCAGGGCGACTGCGCAGTATTCGTGATGCCGGACAAGGTCTGGATAGCCGCTGGAGCACAAGGCCTGGGCGTGAGCGTATTCAAAATGGAATAAGCCATGAGAAAATGGTTGCCCGTTACCCTCCTCGTTCTTCTTGCCGCATCATGCGGTGAGAAGAACGGAGGCTACGAGCCTACGCCGGCCGTAAGGCTTACGGTCGGTGAACAGGGCCATACGGTAGCAACCATCCTCGTCGAGAGCATCTTCTGCGACGATGTCTTTGTCATTCCGAGCGAAGCGAAGGAATCTGCTCCGAGCGCTCTTGACATAACCCTCTACGGAGTAAAGGCCAGCGACGGACGTGTAGTTCTTACCGACCTGGATCCCGGCACCAATTACATTGCCTATGGTGTAGGGCGCAAGGGTGACATTCTTTCTTCAGTCGCTAAAGTGCAGTTCTCGACCGGAGCCGAAGCGGGCGATCTTTATCCTTATGAGAGGGGCCGCAACGGGGCTCCGAGCTTTGCCGACATTACACTCTGCACCGGCGGAGGGCGGCCTAACAGCAATTCCTGGTTCACCGTCCCCGCCAACTGGGACAAGGATCGATTCGGCCCGCATGTGAGTTATGAAGACTTCGATGGACCTCACTGGCTCTTCGAAGCCTTTCTCTCCATAACGGGCATTGATCCCGACGGAAAGACATTCTGCATCAACAGCAATGGCGCCCAGTCGGCCGACAAGACTTCCTGGGAAAACCTGGTTGAGTACTGGTGCGGTCCCGACGGGGCTTTCATCGCCCTGGACGATGCTATCGCCGAGGCCGCTCGAACTATAGGCACGGCCCCCTCGAAGCGCTACGCGGTTATGATGATCCCGGACCCTGTCATGTTCGCCAACTTCTCCGACAAGACCTCGTCGACGACCTACTGGGGCGCCCTGGAGGGAAAAACGCTGGATTTCTCCAAGTCCGACGACCAGATAAAGGCCCTTAAGTGGTATATCGATCATGTGAGAGCCGCTTTTGCCGAGCGCGCTTTCAGCTATCTCGAACTGGCAGGCTTCTACATTATTTCCGAGGAACTCGTAGCACGGCCCGGAGGCTGGAATTACGAGCAGAAACGCTGGGACCAGATCCTGCCCATAATCGGCGACTATCTGGATTCCTGCAACGAGGGCCTATACTGGATACCCTATCTGGGAGCCGACGGAACCGACATCTGGAGTACTCTCGGTATTACCTATGCCTGGCTGCAGCCCAACTACTACTGGGACACCTCAGAAAGCAAACCTCTGGCTACTACCATGCAGAGAATCAAGCAGCTTGGTATGGGCATGGAACTGGAGTTTGAATACTCGTTGGTCGAGGGAGTGATGAAAACGCCCGGCATTATGGGTCCGGACGCCAAGGGAAACTATTTCTTTACTCTGGCTGATGTTCCGTCCTTGCGCGCCCGCTTCCGCAACTATATGACTTCATTCAAGGATGCAGGGCTCTACGGAAAAGAAAAATTAGCGCTATATTCGGGCTCGAATGCGATGTGGCAGCTGGCAAACTCCGACGAGGAGGCAGATGCTGCCATGTATCTCGAGCTTTGCCGTTTCATAAGTGAAAACCCTTTGAGAAAATGATAAGAATACCGGCTTTAATTCTTTTAACCCTGTTGTGTCTGGGCTGTAACACGCCTTCCAACACAGCCAAACCTCTGCGCGACGCCGACCTCGTAGGTTACTCCCACCGCGAACCCTACGCTTGGGATGCAGAGCGTTTCGGGCCCCACGTCAGCTGGGCGGCCCCCGACGGCAGCGAACACTGGCTGTTCGAGGCTTTCATCTTCCTCGAAGGGCAGGACTGCCAGACAGGCAGGAACTTCGTCATCTCCCCCGCCGGCCTTTCGGCCACAAAAGCAGAATGGGAGCATCAGCTGGACCTCTGGCTGGGTAAAGACTGCGGAGTCGGAGCGCTGGAAGCCGCCTGCGCCAAGACCGCCGGAAGAATCGGCAATCCGCCCGCTAAGCGCAAAGTTATAATCGGCCTGCCCGACGCCATCATGTTCGAGCGGTTCTCCGACAAGAACTCCTCTACCATCTACTGGGGCGACGGTCTCGACTTTGCAAAGGTCGAAGACAGGCTCAAGGCCCTTGACTGGTACATGAATGAGGTTCGCAGCCGTTTTGCCGGCCTGGACTGCAGGTATGTGGAACTCGACGGCTTCTACATTACTTCCGAAGAGATCTACCTCCCCTATGATATCGACGTCAACTGCCGCTACAAGAATTGGGAGGACATAGCCCCAGCGCTGGCCGAGCGTTGCCACTCTAAGGGCGAGAAACTCTACTGGATTCCCTACCACCTGGCCCCGGGCCACAAATACTGGAAACAGCTCGGAATCGACCAGGCCTGGATGCAGCCCAACTGGTACTGGGACCTCAAGGCCGGCGAGCGCCATCCCTTCGATAAGACCCTTAAGGCCATGGAGGAGAACGGCCTCGGCATGGAGTTGGAGTTCGAGTACAGTTGCGTGGCAGACCAGATGAAGTCCGGCGTGAAGGGCCCCGACGGCGAGGGCAGGCTCATCTTCGATGCCGCCGACGTCCCCGCCCTTCAGGGTCGTGTACGCGAATACATGCGCCGCTACCGAGAAGCCGGACTGCTCGGAAAGGGTTCGATTGCCCTATACAGCGGGTCAGACGCCCTTACCCAGCTGGCCACATCCCAGCTCCCGCAGGACAAGGCCCTCTACGATGAACTTTGCGCGTTCGTGCTTGAAAACAGGGGCGAGTTCTCCAAGGCCAGAGTCAGCGTCGATGATGCGGGCATGCTTACCGAACTGTCTCTAGGCGGACGCAACTATGCCGGCGGCTATCCTCTTTGGAGGCTTTATTACAACACTCCCGAGCAGAAAGAAATCGAGATTTCCGGCCGCAACGAGAAACCCGCTTCGGTCAGGGTCGTCGGCGATACCACCTATGTTGAATACACACGCGTGGGCGGGAAGGCCTTCGAGCTCAACCTGAAGATATGGACAGAAGGCGCCATGGTCCGTTTCTCAGCCAGCCTGCGCAACGACGAGCCCCACACCATTGTCCGCGAACTCCAGTACCCCCTCCTCGGCGACATGCATATTCCAGAGGACTACAAGCTTCTTACCACCCACACCGGCGGCCAGATCTTCGACAACCCCGTCTGGAAAATTTCCAACGTCGATGTCCGCCCGCTCTATATGACCCCGGCCCAGAAGTTCCGCCAGTACGACCTGCAATACCCGCGCAATGCAGCGGCCAACTGCTTTGCATTCGTGGGCGAGCGCGACGGCCTGTATTTCGGTTCCCACGACACATCTCTCCAGCAAACCTGGCACGGCCTCCGTACCTATCCGGATGAGATCTCTCCACTCGCTGCGCTCGGTCGAGATGACAAGGGTAATGTCATTTCGAGCGAAGCCGAAGGCGGAGTCGAGAAATCTCCTATCGGTCATGTTACTGAAGATTTCAAGCACTTGGAGGCAGGGTTCTACCGCTATCCGAACGCCATGTGCGGCGATACCTGGTCCAACGACGCTTCGGTAATCGTGCCTTACGAGGGCGACTGGACCGCGACCTCGCGCATTTACCGCCGTTGGGCCGATAGCTGGTGGCACCACGACCCTGTTCCCCAGTGGGTTCAGGACATGACCGGATGGCAGCGCATCATCTTCAAACATCAGTACGGCGAGTACCTGAGAACCTACGGCGACCTTCCCGGTCGCATCGCCGCCGCCGGCGAGTCGGTCGGGTGCAACGCAGTCCTCGCGTTCGGCTGGTGGGATGAAGGTATGGACAACGGTTACCCGAACTATTCCCCCGACGCCTCCCAGGGCGGCGACGAAGCCTTGAAGAAGGCTATTGCTATATACCGTCAAGGTGGTGCCTCCAGCGAGCATTTGCCGGTAAATAGACTATTACTATACTTCAACGGCCGTTTGATTGATGTCGAGAGCGACTTTTATCGCAATGGCGGCGGCTCTCGCGTAGCAAACAAGGACAACACAGGCAGGGAGTTTACCGAGCACTATAAGTTCACGGGCGAAGGAACGACTCTGGGGTATTATGATTCCAGAACCTTCGTTATAGCAGACATGAGCAAGCGCGAATGGCGCGACCAGCTGATCCGCTGGGCCGACAGGGCCATGTCGCTGGGCGCAGACGCAGTGTTCTACGATCAGCTAGGAGTGGCCGAAGAGTTCCCGGGCTGGGATCTGAGCCGCGAATATCCTGTCCAGGACATCTTTACCGGACGCTACAAAGCCGATGCGCTTAAGGAGATACGCGACCACATCAAGGCCCGCAATCCCGAATTTGCACTTGGTACGGAATGGCTCTCTGACTGCACCTCCCAGTTCTGTGACTTTGTCCATATTGTTGAGTTCACGGCTCTCCCGGAGAGTTTTCCCGAATGGTTCCGCTACACCTTCCCCGAGGTTATATGGAGCGACAGGTGCGTGCGCGACGACAACGACGTGCCCCGCAGGGTGAACAACACTCTTCTGAAGGGCCTGCGCAATGATATCGAAGTCTTCCGCTGCCGCGGACTCATCGACGAAACCCCGGTCTACCAGGCCCATCTGGCAAAGATCAACGCCATCAGGCACGACTTCCCCGAGCTCCTGCTCGAAGGCAGATTCACCGCTACCGAGGGTTTCGGCTGCTCGAATCCTAAGCTTATCGCTCGCAGCTACACCGCGGAAAACCGCCTCGCCGTAGTGGTGACCAATACTGGCGAAAAGAAACAAAAGGGAAAGATTACCGTTCCCGGATATAAACTCATAGACAGCCGTCGGATTGGAGGCAAGGTAAGCGGCAACTCCGTTATCCTCGCCCAGAACGACATAGCTGTCCTAATATTCGAAAAACAATGAAAGCTCTCCTTGTGATTGCCCTCACACTGGGCCTGATTCCCGCACCGGTTGAGTATCGACCGGCAGAGGGAACGTCTTCGGTCCAGAAGATCGTCGTCCGCAAGCATTCTTTGCGCTTTAAATGGGCCGTAAAAGGCCTTGAAGACTTCTCGCGTAAAGAGGCCTACAGAATAACTTTAAAGCCCCGCAAGGCCGTTATTGAGGCCGCCAGCGCGGAAGGCGTGTTCCGCGCCCGCAAGACCATCGAGCAGCTTCAGGCTCTGGGCCCCGTCCCCCGCGGAGTCATCTTCGACTACCCGCGCTTCCGCCACCGCGGCCTCATGATAGACGAGTCGCGCAGCTTCAAGGGCGTTGAATTCCTAAAAAAACAGATGGATGCGATGGCTCTACTGAAGCTGAACGTCCTTCATCTCCATCTCGACGATGCGGCCGGATGGCGCATAGAATCGCCGTCTTACCCCCTACTCACCGAGAAAACCGCCTGGCGCATCGGCGACTACTATTACAAATGGGAACAGGCCCACTACAAGTTCGTAGACAAGGACGATCCCGAAGCCTATGGAGGCTACTATACTCCCGACGAACTCCGTGACCTAGTAGCTTATGCGGCCGAGCGCTACATCAACATCATCCCTGAAATTGAGATGCCCGGCCACAGCATGGAGGTAACCCTCACCTACCCGGAAACGGCCTGCATGATGGAAGACGGGACCAGATTCAAGGGCGCGTGGGACTTCTGCCCCGGCTCCGAAGCAACCTTCGAACTGCTGGAGACCGTTCTGGCCGAGGTCATGGACATATTCCCCTCGCAGTACATCCACATCGGTGGCGACGAAGCGTCCATGGCCACCTGGCACAAATGCGTCAACTGCCGCCGGCGTATGGAGGAAGAGGGCTTCACCGACGTCAGGCAGCTTCAGGGCTACCTCATCCGCCGCATCGAAGCCTTTGTCCGCAGCCATGGCCGAGAGGTGATCGGCTGGGACGAGATACTCGAGACCGGCGTCCCACAGTCGGCGGTCATCCAGAGTTGGAGGGGCATTTCAGGCGGTATCGCCGCCAACGCCGCCGGCCATAAGGTGGTCATGTCGCCCAACAGCCATGTATACTTCGACTACTACCAGGACCTGATCCGCAAGGAACCGGCAGCGTGCGGCGATCTCACCTCGCTGCGCCACGTCTACAGCTACGAGCCGGTCGCGCCCGGCATGGACGAATCTCTCGTCCTGGGTGTGCAGGGCAACCTTTGGTGCGAATGGGTACCGACCTGCGAGCATGCCGAATACATGCTCTGGCCCAGAGGCTTCGCTATCGCCGAAATAGGATGGAGCCCCATGGGGACCAAGGACCCCGAAGGATTCAGAGCGCGCGCCATGGCCATGCAGGACCTGTGGAGGGCCATGGGATACAACACTTTCGACTTGCGCACCGAAACCAATCTCGCGCGCAGCGGTTACAGAACATTCGAAGCATATGAAGCGGCCGGACTGAAAGACCCCGCTGGAACAGAATAACAATTATATGGAAATCAAGATAAACAATCGGGCCAAGAACTCTATCTACAAGCAGATAGTAGAGCAAGTCGAAAGGGGCGTTAGAGACGGATCCATCGCCCCGGGAGAGCAACTGCCCTCGATGAACGTGCTGGCCGACCGCCACCGCATTTCCCGCGAGACCGTCAAGAAAGCCTACGGCATCCTGGTCGAAAAGAACATAGTGGAGCCGCGCCACGGCAAGGGTTTTTACGTCAAAGACTTAACCAATAGCGGAGCCCACACCCGTGTGCTGGTGGTTTTCGACAAGTTCTCCGTGTATAAGCAGAGGGCCTTCGACGCTTTTGCCGAGTCGGTTGCCCCTGGGACCGAGATTACGATTCTCAGCCACGACCAGAATCCCGACATTCTGGAGTACTTCCTGGATTCTCACCTCGACACCTTCGACTACTATGCGATTGCGCCTCACTTCCCTACAGACGAAGCGACTCAGAAACGGGTCGTCAAACTTCTGGAGAGGGTCCCGGTGCGTAAGCTCATACTCGTCGACCACCTCCAGCCGGGCCTCAGGGGCAGTTTCGGTGCAATATATCAGGATTTCGAGAACGATATCTATGATGCTCTGATGCATGACTTCAATAACCCGGGAGCCAAACGACTGAGAGTAATCACTCTCCCTATGTCCATGTATGGAGATAAGATCCGCGTCGGTGTCAACCGATTTGCCGCCGAAAAGAAAGTCAAGGTAGAGTTCATGACCCAAGTCCCTGATATCATAGAACCTGGAGACGCCTTCCTCGTCCTTAACTCCCAGTTGGATGAAGGTCTTGTCGCTCTTTCCAAGAAGATTCAGACTTCAGGCCTGGAACTCGGCAAGGGAGCGTTCATTATCTCCTACAATGAGTTTCCGATGAATGAGCTTATCCTGGGCGGTCTGACTACCGTTTCTACCGACTTCCCCGAAATCGGTCACCTAGCTGCAAAGATGATCGCAGAGCGTAAAATGTCCAAGATCCACAACCGTTTCCTGATGATCAGGCGCCGAACGTTTTAGGGGTGAGTTGCATCTATTATGAAAATATTTCACTATATTTACTGCAGTTTGGGAAAATATTTTTAAACACATAATAACTAACAGGATGAAAAAATTCTTGAAACTCTCAGGCGCGGCTGCGTTTGCAGCCCTTGCCCTGGCGTTCTCCGGTTGTGAGGTCGACCCGGCCTACACTCTGGAGAATCTCAAGAACATCGACAAAGATGTACACCTGTTCCAGAACGGTTTCCAGCTAAGGCTGGCCGACAGCAGCTCTGTATTCCGCGTCGATTCCCTTATGAAGAGCGTCGGCCTCGACACTTCCGGGCTCATCAAACAGGCGCCCGACGGCAGCTACTACATCGAGTACTCCCAGACCATGGATCTCGACAATGAGATCGATGGTATCGGTCTCTCAAACGTAGTTACCATCAACGCCTTGAGCTTCTCGGAGAACATTGCCTATGAGCTGGAAGGCTTTGACCTTGCGGATCTGCTCTCCACTGTCCCCCCCGCAATGCTCGGATCTTACACTATCCCCGACATCCACTACGATGTCGACAAGAAAGTCGAATTCGACTTTATGAGCGGATCAGACCTTCCTGAGATGCTGGTAGGCGTAGGTGAGATAGTCCTGAATGAGGTCTATGCCAATGTCGAGCTTCTCTTCACCGATCTTCCCGGAGACTCGAATCAGGAATATGCCCTCGACGCGACCGCTACCCTCCCCTCGTTCTGCGTTCCGCAGGTCATCGAACTCAAGGGTAACATCAAGCGCAATCAGGCCTTCGTCCGCAGCGCCCAGATCGTCAAGTTCGACCTTTCGAACAAGGACTTTGTCGCCATGCGTACCAACGGAACCAACCTTTCCGATTCCGTTGTCATCCACGGCTCTGTTTCTGCTACAGACGTTGTCGTAGACCTGAACAACGTTACTCCTTATGTAAACGGTTCCGTCGACGTCTCAATTGCAGATGCTCAGGGCAAGGTCGATATCCAGAGCCTTAAGGTAAAGATTGACTACCAGCTCGAGCAATCGTTCAAGTCTCCTTTCTTCTCGCTGCCCGACGCTTTCAACGATGCCACCATCAAGCTTCCTAACGCTTCAGTCGATCTGTCAGTCAGGACCAACATGGCATTCCCCGTGTCCGGAACTGCAGACCTCTACAGCGTAGGCGCAGCTCAGCCCGCGGCGACCCTCAATTTCACGGTCCCCTATTGCCTGAGTCCCGCCCAGTACGAAGAAAGCAACTCACACAACGACGTCAATCTCAACAGCCTCCTCGCTGAAGCCACCGACTCCATCGAGTTCGTGACCCATATAGCGACCGACAAAACAACCGACTGCTACATTGAACCTGCGGCAGACTACGGTTTCCAGATTGGCTTCAGCCTGAATGTTCCTCTCGCCCTTGGCGCAGGAACCCTCATCAACTACGCAGACACCATCTCCATTGGAGCCGACACCGGTAAGCAGATCGGCCAGATTCTGAAGAGTTCTTCCATCGGTCTGAGAACCAATGTCTACAACTCAATCCCTGTTTCTGCCGACCTTACAGTTGAGTTCCTCCATCATGACGAAGAGAGCGGAGTCTATACTCCTATCCCCATGACGACCCCCGTGGTAGCCCAGCTTCCTGGTCCCGGTTCCTCCGGTCTGCTTGAGATAGTGATCGGAGCAGACAAGGACAATGACGCCCTTGAAGGCATCACTGATCTGCGTCTTAGCATCGCGCTCCACGCCAACGGCCAGGCCCTTAAGGGCAGCGACTTCATAGTCCTGACCGATATCTATCTCCTGCTGCCTCAGGGCATCCACATCGATGGAAACGTTCTGTTCGATAACAGTGGAGAAGAAGGTGAAGATGATAACCAGTAAACTTACACGGATATGAAAAAGATACTTACTACCCTTTCGATTCTGACAGTGGCCTTAAGCCTCTTCTCAGTGCGTGCAAGTGCTCAGGACAAGTTCCAGAGTGGTTTCTTCCTCGACAACTATAACTACGGCTACAGGCTCAACCCCGCCATCATGAGCGAGAAGAGCTTCTTCGGTCTTGGTACCGGTAATATAGAGATGGGTATCAGCAGCGGTCTTGGCATCAGCTCGCTGATCTATCCCAATGCCACCAACGACGGCCTTGTAACCTTCCTTCATCCCAACGTTACGACAGAAGAGATGATGTCACATCTTGGCAAGAGCAACCCGTTCGGGATTGACGCCAACCTGAACATCCTCTCCACCGGTAAGCGCAAAGAGGATAAGTTCAATTCCTTCGAGATCAACCTCCGCACCGAGTTCGGTTCCTCCATCCCGGGCGATCTCTTTAGGTTCCTCAAGGAAGGTAATTCCACCACTCCCTACGATCTCAGCGCCCTCTATTTCGGAGGAAAACTCTATACTGAAATCGCATTCGGAGTAGCCAAGAGACCTGCAGACGGTAACCTTACCATCGGCTTCCGCCTCAAGGGACTTATCGGTCTGGCCAACGCCGACATCCGCTTTGAAAAGGCCGATGTCCTCTTCAACAACGGACTCATCGCTACCGATATCGAGGGTAAGGCCCGCATAGCCTTCCCCGGTGCGACCCTTGTCAACGACGAGCAGGGAAAGATCAATTACGCTTTGAATTCCGATAAGATCGGTCCTGCCGGCTGGGGTGGAGCTGTCGATCTCGGCTTCAGGTGGACTCCGTTCGAGAGCCTTGCGATCAGCGGTGGTATCAACGACCTCGGAGGTATCTTCTGGAGATTCAACTCCCTCGCCAAGGCCGCAGACCAATTCACCTTCAACGGTTTCGAACATGTCGGTAAGGATACCAACTACGGCCAGGAACTCGGCAAGGCCAAGGACGACTTCCTTGAGATTGCAAATCTCCAGGCCATGCCCGGCGAAGAGACCCAGTTCGAAAGACTTGCCTTCACCGCCAACCTCGGTGCAAAATGGCGTCTTCCTATCCTGAGCTTCATCTCTGTAGGCGCTCTCGGTATCTATCACTTCGACGATATCGCTCCTTACTGGGATGCCCGTGCAGGTGTCACCCTCTCTCCTTTCCGCTTCATCAGCCTTACAGCCAACTACGGAAAGAATACCCAGGGTAATGTCCTCGGTGTTGCAGCCAGCCTCACAGTGCTCTTCATCAACGCCTACGTAGGTATCGATACCTACGCCGACAAAGTCGGTATCTTCGAGATCCCTGGAGTCCAGGTCCCCTACTACGGCGGCGTTCCCGTCCCGATCGATCCGTTCCGCTGCAAGTTGACCTTCGGTCTGAACATGCAGTTCGGTACGAGATATCGCAACTAAAAAAACAGCCTTCGGGCTGTTTTTTTTTGCTTCACTCCCGGCGGGTGCCTTTCGGGCCTCTAATTGTTCTATATCTCGAATGGCAGAAGCAAACTGCATCCCTGATACCGCTATCGCTCAATGACGCTGCGCGTCTGGGAGCGACCCTAGTCCGGGAAAAAAGCGGCTCAGGGGTGCAGTTTGCTTCTGCCTATGCTCTATACAGCAACGAACTGTCGCCGTAGGAGAGGAAGCGATAGTCGTTGGCGAGGGCATAATCGTAGATGGTCCGCCAGTCGCCGGCGACGAAGGCGGAGACCAGAAGGATGAGGGTGCTTTCGGGCTGATGGAAATTCGTCACAAGAAGGTCTACAAGGCGGAATTGGAAGCCTGGGACTATAATGATACGCGTTCCCACCTTTAAGGCGCTTAAACGGCCTTTCTCGAGCCAGGAAACGATGGCTTGCAACGCTTCCTCCGTCGAGTACGGATATTCGCGCGTATAGGGGGCCCACTGGGTGACGTCTTCCGGTTCTCCTTTTTCAATGATACTGACTCCCACGTAGTAGAGAGATTCCAGAGTTCTGACCGAGGTGGTGCCTACCGCCACGAGTTTTCCCTTACGCGCGAGGAGCTTTTTGAGGAAGTCAAGGCTCACGACGAAGGGTTCTCGATGCATGGGATGATCGGCGACATTGGAGGACTTCACCGGGAGGAAAGTACCAGCTCCTACGTGGAGGCAAACATTCTCTATATCAATGCCTTTGTCTGCGATTGCCTTAAGTACTTCTTCAGTAAAGTGAAGGCCTGCCGTAGGGGCAGCAACCGAACCTCGTATATGGGCGTAGAGGGTCTGATAACGCTCTACATCGAGAGCCTCAGTCTCGCGATTGAGATACGGGGGGATAGGCACTTGGCCGCAGAGTTCCAGAACACGGCTGAAGGGCTCTCCGCCCTTCCAGCTGAACTCGACAACTCCGGTCTGCGCCTCGCGGCTGACCAGGCGGGCCCTGAGGTTCATGGACGCTATCTCCGCTTCGCAGCCTTCAGGGATATCATAGCTCAGTAAATCGTCTTTCCAGCGCTTTGAATTGCCTATTACGCACTGCCAGCTGCACTTATCGGTAGCCGCAAATGCCGTATTGTACTCTACCGGATCTACCGGTTGAAGGCAGAAGATCTCTATCTTGGCGCCAGTCTCACGCACGAAATGCAAGCGGGCAGGAACGACCTTGGTGTCGTTGAAGACCATCAGTGAGCCTTCGGGAATAAACTCAGGAAGATCTGAGAAGACTTTGGTGTCTACCTTGCCCTCTTTATAGATCAGGAGCTTCGACGCATCCCTTCGGGGTAGGGGATATTTAGCGATCCGGTCTTCAGTAAGCGGGTAATTATAATCTTCTATATGTATTTCAGGTATCATCTTTACTATTTTGAAATTGTTGCCTCTGTTTCTCCGACCTTCGCTCCACTTCGTTCCGCTCATCCCTCCCGACGCGCTTCGCGCTGGGGACACCTCCCGCTATCAAGCGCGGGTGCTTAGGGCCTAGGAAAAAGAGGCAAACAATTTCGGACAAAGATAGTGATACGTACGCGAATTTTGAAATGTCGGAAGAGGTGTACAAAAGTGAAACAATTTTGTCGCGAAATGTAATTCAAAAATATTTGTAACGTTTCACAAATGAAAAGTTTACAAAATGGGGTTGGGCGGTGCGCCCCGGCGGCCGCCTGGGCTTATAAGCGATGATTATATCAATATACTATAACTATTAATTTACTGAAACCCAGTGATTTATATAATTTATAGAAAGCGTAACTCCATGTAAATAGTGCGGATTTCGGACCAAACCATTCATCCTGCGGCACAGAATAACCAGTTTTGAACATCAAAACCAAAACTAAATATTTGAAACTCTGCTATTTAGATACAATTATATAAATTAATATTCAGGTAGCCAAAATGGCGTTTTTCCAGGACTCCCCTACGATTGGCTTGAAATCGCTTGGAAATACGATTTTTAGTATTTACATTTGTGACGCATTACTTTGGCCTATGAATTTACGTTTGCAACAATTTATCAACGCCGAAAATATCACTCAATCGGAGCTCGCAGACACCATCGGAGTCGCGCGCGGCAGCATATCCCATATTCTTTCCGGCAGAAACAAGCCGAGTTTTGATTTAATCGAAAAAATGGCCGTATGCTACCCTGCTCTCAACATAGAATGGCTCATTACCGGCAAGGGTAAAATGTATAAAAACCACGCTCCAGTAGTCCAGGAGGGCGATTTGTTCGATTCCGAGGACTACCCTGCCGAGGCTATAGAAGAGCAAAATCCGGTTGAAGAAATTCCGTATTCTGCGGCAGAAATTGCTGCCATGAGGGTCAAAACACCTAAAGCAACAGCTTTAAATAGGCGCATACAACCAACTAAAGGACAGAGAGTTATCTCTAGAATTTTAGTTTTCTTCGACGACGGAACCTTCCAGGAGCTTGTACAGGATAACGGGTAATCTGTTATCTTTGTATTATGGTTAAGGCATCCATCTGCACTATAGGCGACGAAATTCTGATCGGTCAGATCGTCGACACAAATTCATCGAATATTTCCCGCCGTCTTGGCGAGATCGGTATCAAGGTGACCAGAATGGTCTCGATAGCCGACGATACCGATGATATCATCACTTCCCTATCCCGCGAACTGGACGAAAACGACATTGTAGTATCTACAGGCGGTCTTGGGCCCACTAAAGATGATATTACGAAACAGGCTCTGGCTAAGCTATTCGGCGCAAAAGGCTGGAAAACCGATCCGGTGCAACTTCAGATAGTTCACGACTTCCTTAAATCCCGCGGCCTTGATATCCTCGACATCAACCTTAAACAGGCGGAAGTGCCGGAGTGCTGCGAGGTCATCCACAACCATCTCGGCACCGCCCCGATCATGATCTTTGAGAGGCCTGACGGCCACCGTCTTTACTCGCTTCCGGGCGTTCCGCACGAGGCTTTAGGCGCCCTTGATGAAGTTCTTGCAGACATTAAGAAACACTTTAAGTCCGAAGATATATATCACAAGACCATAATGGTTTACGGATTTGCGGAGTCCGCCCTTTCGAGGCTCATAGAGCCCTGGGAAGACGCCCTTCCAGACGACGTTCATCTCGCCTACTTACCCAACACCGCAACGGGTATCAGACTGCGTCTTTCAGTCTACGGATGCAAGAGCGAAGAGGCCGAATCGAAGGTCGAAAAACTCCTTGTCGGACTGCGCGCCATTCTTGGCGATAACATCTACTCAGAGCAGGACGAACCCCTCGAATCAGTAATCGGAAAACTACTTCGAGGAACCGGCAAGACCCTTAGCGCCGCCGAGTCCTGCACCGGAGGTATGATTTCGCACCTTCTGACTACTATTCCCGGCTCTTCGGAATATTATCTGGGCAGCGTTACCTCCTACGCTATCTCCGTCAAGGAAAACGTGCTTGGAGTGCCCTCTGAGACCATTAAGACCCATGGTGTGGTAAGCAGCGAAGTCGCCGCCGCCATGGCCGAAGGCGTCCGTAAAGTCACCGGAAGCACCTATTCTGTAGCCACCACCGGCCTTGCGGGCCCGGGAGGCGACGAACACAATCCCGAAGGGACTGTCTGGGTCGGCGTAAGCGGCCCGCACGGCACCATCACAAAGCGTTTCCAGTACCACAACGACCGCAAACGCAACATCGAACGCTTCGCCGCCTCCGCCCTCGACCTGCTGCGTCGTTATATCCTATCTGACTAGCTATTTACCATTAGGTACCGGGCGGACGTGCCCACCCTCGGGCTATCATACGGGGGATGACGCATCCCCCGATACCCCCTGCGGCCTTTACGCCTTTCCAACTTTCGCCTATAGGCAAAAGTCACGGCTCGGCCGGTCGCCTGATGGCGACTCTCTACGCACAGGCCGGAAGGAGCCGCAGGCGACTGGAGTTCCGCACGGACCTAATGGTAAATAGCTGATATTAAGAAAGTTAAATAAGGGTACCCCACTCGTCGGTGAGGTCGTCGATGGCGCGTTTGAGTTCGAGGTATTCGCGGGTGAGTTCGATAATGTCGGCGTCGGCCGGAGGGGCTGAGAGGATTGATTCGATTTCTTTTTGGCGGGATTCCGCCTTGGCGATTTCAGATTCAAGATAGCGCACGCGCTCGCGCTTGCGGCGCTCTTCGCGCGAAGCGGCCTTCTGCTGCTCGTAAGAGGGCTTTGCAGCCGGTTTCGGGGCCTCTACAGGCGCCGTAGCGGCTGTCTTCCTATCCAACTCCTTAAGACTCTCTATCTTGCGCTTCTCGAGGAACTGTGCGACGGTCTCCAGGTGTTCCTTCACTACTCCGTCTTCGAACTCGTAGAACTTGTCTACCAGGCCGTCGAGGAAGTCGCGGTCGTGGGAAACAATCAATAGGGTGCCGTCAAAGGCCTTCAGAGCCTGCTTTAGGATATCCTTGGACTTGATGTCCATGTGGTTAGTGGGCTCGTCCAGGGCAAGCAGGTTGTGGTTCTCGAGCATCAGCTTCGCCATGCCCAGACGGGCACGCTCGCCGCCGCTCAGGACGTTCACCCGCTTGTCGATATCCTCGCCCCTGAACAGGAACTGCGCCAGTATGTCGCGCAGCTTGGTGCGGATCTCCCCTACGGCTATTCTGTCGAGGGTCTCGAAGACCGTCAAGCTCTTGTCCAGGACGTCCTCCTGGTTTTGCGCGAAGTAGCCTATGCTCACGTTGTGGCCGATGCGCGACTCGCCCGCCATGGGGTCGAGCTGGCCCATGATCACGCGCATAAGGGTGGTCTTTCCTTCGCCGTTGCGGCCGACCAGGGCGACCTTCTCACCGCGCTTGATCTCGATATCAGCGTCGCGGAAAACCACCTTCTGAGGGTAGCCAGCTGTAAGCTCAGTGGCCTTGTAGACCACATCGCCCGAGCGCGGTGCGGGCGGAAACTTGACCGTAAGGGTCGCATTGTCCGTCTCATCTATTTCGATGCGCTCGATCTTGTCCAGGGCCTTGATTCGCGACTGGACCTGGTTCGACTTGGTGGGCTTGTAGCGGAACTTGGCTATGAAATCCTCCGTCTTCTCGATCATCCTCTGCTGGTTCTCGTAGGCCGCAGTTTGCTGGGCCATACGCTCGGCGCGTAGTTCCAGGTACTTGGTGTAAGGGACCTTGTAGTCCTGGATGTGGCCGAGGACCACTTCGATTGTGCGGTTGGTTATGCGGTCGAGGAACTTGCGGTCGTGCGAAACGAGCATCAGGGAGCCCTTACGGGCAGCCAGGTAGTCTTCCAGCCACTCTATGGACTCGATGTCGAGGTGGTTGGTGGGCTCGTCGAGAAGCAGCACGTCCGGCCTGCGAAGCAGGATCTTAGCCAGCTCTATGCGCATGTTCCAGCCCTGGGAGAAGGTTTCGGTGAGGCGGCCGAGTTCCCTCTCGCGGAAGCCGAGGCCCACGAGAGTGCGGCGGGCCTGGATTTCCGGAGGCTCGCTATGGGAGGTGGATAATCTGTCATTGAGATCCGAGAGGCGGGCGGTGAGATCCATGTATTCTTCGGACTCATAATCGGTGCGCCTGCCCAGCTCGGCAGTGATTTCCTCGATTTCGGCCTCCATCCTGTTTTCTTCGTCGAAGGCTGTTAGAGCCTCCTCCAGGACGGTACGGCCGCGGTGATGCTCCATTATCTGGGGCAGATAACCTATCGAGATGTGGTTGGGTTTGTCGATGTGGCCGGATGAAGGCGACTGAAGGCCGCAGATAAGCTTCATGATGGTGGACTTGCCAGCCCCGTTCTTACCTGTAAGGCCTATTTTGTCGCTCTCGCTTATGTGGAAGTTGATCTTGTCCAGCAAGACAAAACTTCCATAAGCGACAGTCACATCGTCGATGGAGATCATTTATTTCTTCTCCTCGGGCTGCTCCTGATCCTCGGGACCTTCGCCCTCTTTCATGCCCTTCTTGAAGCTGCTGACTCCCTTTCCGAGACCCTTCATAAGCTCGGGAATTTTCTTACCTCCGACGAGGAGAAGAATGACCAGGGCAATGATGAGAATCTCCCAAATACCAAGGGTTTGGAAAAGTAAAGGATTGATTAACATATTGCGTGTTTATTAATTGTTATTCAGTGCTTTAAGTGATTCCTCAAGGGCGGCGATACGAGCTATCGCATCGGCCTCTTTCTTCCTTTCCATCTCTACCACTCTCTCGGGAGCGTGCTCAACAAACGAGGCGTTTCCGAGCTTTTTTCTGACCGACTCGAGGAAGCTCTTCTGATGGTCGAGTTCGGCCTGAATCTTCGCCTTCTCCTCCCCAGCATCGACGAATCCTTCGAGAAGGACGCTCATCTTTACGGTGCCGACGATGAACGATACGCAGGTTCCTTCCGGAGCGCTGAATACCACATCACTGAGGTTGGAGAGTTTTGCGAGAATGGGGACAAGTTCCTCGCTGAGACCACCCTCGACAAAGAGCCTCAGAGGCTCCTTGGGGGCTATCTGCTTCTGGGCCCTGACGGCGCGGATGCCAATAACGGCCTCCTGCACCAGCTCGAAGTCCTGAAGGAACTTCTCGTCGTAAGGACCGGCCACGGGGGTACGCTCAAACATGATGGTCTCACCCGCCCTGCGATCTGCCATGTTCTGCCACAGTTCTTCAGTGATGAACGGCATAATAGGATGGATGAGTTTCAAGAGCTTTTCGAAGAACTCGATGGTGGCGTCGTAGGTGCGGCCGTCTATGGGCTCGCCGTAGGCGGGCTTGACGAGCTCGAGGTACCACGAGCAATACTGGTCCCAGAAAAGCTTGTAAATGGTCATCAGGGCGTCTGAGACGCGGAACTTGGAGTAGTGGTCTTCGACGGTTTCTATGGTCTTGCTGAGGAGGTTGTCGAACCACTTCACCGCAATGCGCGAGGACTCTTTCTGCTCAGCCTTTTCATCGACGCTCCAGCCGCTTACGAGGCGGTACGAGTTCCATATCTTTCCGCAGAAGTTGCGTCCCTGCTCGACCATGGCCTCATCGTAGAGGATGTCGTTGCCGGCGGATGAGCAAAGGAGCATACCGAGACGCACTGCGTCGGCGCCGTACTTTGCGATAAGATCGAGCGGATCGGGGCTGTTGCCCAGGGTCTTAGACATCTTTCTGCCGAGCTTGTCGCGCACGATACCCGTGAAATAGACGTTGCCGAATGGCTTGTCGTTCATGAATTCGTTGCCGGCCATGATCATTCTGGCGACCCAGAAGAAGATGATGTCCGGGCCGGTTACGAGGTCGTTGGTCGGATAGTAGTATGCAAGGTCGGCATTGGGCTTACGCTCAGGGTGACCGGGAACTTTCGGGTCAAAGACCGAGATGGGCCACAGCCAGCTGCTGAACCAGGTGTCGAGCACGTCTTCGTCCTGATGGAGATCGGCCATGGTCAGCTTCGGATCTATCGCCTGGGCGGCCTTCAGAGCCTCCTCGGGGGTAGCCTCGACCACATATGAGCCATCAGGCAGGTAGTATGCGGGAATACGCTGACCCCACCAGAGCTGGCGGCTGATACACCAGTCACGGGCGTTCTCCATCCAGTGGCGGTAGGTGTTGCGGTACTTGTCAGGTATAAACTTCACATCGCCGTCTTCCACGCTGGCCAGGGCCCTGGGGGCCAATTCCTCCATCTTGAGGAACCACTGTGCGCTGAGGCGAGGCTCGATAACGGCGTTGGTACGCTCGCTGTAGCCGATAGGCGAAGTATAGTCTTCCACCTTCTCGAGGTTTCCGGCTTCCTCCAGCATCTTCGCAATCTTCTTGCGGGCCACGAACCTGTCTTCGCCAACCAGTATCTGGGCGTCTTCATTCAGGCGGCCATGGTCGTCGATGATATCGAGTATGGGGAGGTTGTGACGGAGGCCGATTTCGTAGTCATGGGCGTCGTGGGCCGGGGTAACCTTAAGGCAGCCGGTACCGAAGTCCATCTCCACGTAGTCGTCTTCGATGATGGGGATTTCCTTGTTGATAAGCGGGATGAGGACTTTCTTGCCGTGCATCCACTGATGGCGCTCGTCGTTGGGGTTTACGCAGACGGCGGCATCCGCCATGATGGTCTCAGGACGGGTTGTAGCCACTACGATGTACTTATCGGTAGGGTTGCCGTTTCCGTCGGAGACGAAGTAGCGCATATGGTAGAACTTGCTCGGGGTATCTTTGTGGATCACCTCGTCGTCGGAGACGGCTGTGTGACCTTCCGGATCCCAGTTGACCATGCGCACTCCACGGTAAATCCAACCTTTCTTGTAGAAATAGACGAAGGTGTTTATGACGGCCTCGCTGAGTTCAGGCTCCATCGTGAAGCGGGTGCGGTCCCAGTCGCAGGACGCGCCAAGCTTGCGGAGCTGCTGGAGGATAATTCCGCCATGCTCTTCCTTCCACTCCCAGGCATACCTCAGGAATTCCTCACGCGTGAGGTCTTCCTTCGCGATTCCCATGCCCTTGAGCTTCGCTACGACCTTGTTCTCGGTAGCGATGCTGGCGTGGTCCGTACCGGGCACCCAGCAGGCATTCTTACCGTCCATGCGAGCCTTGCGGATCAGCACGTCGTTAAGGGTGTTGTTAAGGACATGGCCCATGTGGAGAATACCTGTCACATTGGGCGGCGGAATAACGATAGTATAGGGTTCTCTTGTGTCGGGTTCGGAATGGAAACACTTGTATTTAAGCCAATACGCGTACCATTTATCTTCTACTTCCGAAGGATTGTATTTACTTGATAACTGCATAACTCGCAAAGATAACTATTTTTAGTAACTTTGCGAAAACGTCAGTATTATGGATAACAACGAAAAGCCCCAGCTCAATATCGAGATCAAGCCCGAGGTCGCAGGAGGACACTACTCCAATCTCGCGGTGATTTCCCACTCAAAGACAGAATTCGTCATCGATTTCGCCCAGATGCTTCCCGGTCTGCCCAAGGCCAATGTAGCAAGCCGCATCGTAATGGCCCCCGAACACGCCAAGAGGCTCATGAACGCTCTTATCGACAACGTAGGTAAATACGAGCAGCAGTTCGGCCAGATCAGCCTTAACGGCGCCCCCAAGGGAACTTTCAACGTCGCCGATTTCATAAACAACGGAAATGGCTCAAAGTCTTAAGAACATCAAGGGCTTTGCCTACGACATAGATGGAGTGATGACCGACGGCAGCGTGCTTGCGATGCCCGACGGCGACATCCTGCGCATCTTCAACGCGAAAGACTCCTTCGGAGTGAGGATGGCTTCGCTCCATGGCTACAAGCTCGCCGTCATTACCGGCGGCCGCTCGGAGAGCCTGATCCACCGTTCGCTTATGTGCGGCGTCCCGAAGGAAGACGTCTACCTGAATTCGCGCAACAAGGTCCGCGACCTGCTCGCATGGTGCGAGAAATATGGTCTACAGCCCGACGAGGTGATGTATTTCGGGGACGACGTGCCCGATGTGGCGGCGCTGAAGCTTGCGGGCATAGGCGTGGCGCCTAGCGACGCGTGCGCCGAGGCGAAGGAAGCCGCCGATATAGTCTCCCCTTACCCCGGCGGACGCGGCTGTGTGCGCCACGCTATCGAGGAGGTCCTCAAGGCCAGGGGCGACTGGACCTTCGATGTCGACAAGTATGAAAAACGTTTCTAAGAAGATAATACTGGGCAGCGGTTCGCCGCGCCGGCGCGAGCTCCTCGGGGGGCTCGACATCCCGTTTACGATCGATACAGGCAACTCCTTCGAGGAGAGCTTCCCCGAAGGGACGCCGGCGCACCAGATACCCGTACTAATGGCCGAGGGTAAGTCCCATGGCTTCCACAGGCCGATTGAGGCAGATGAAATCCTTATCACGGCCGACACCGTCGTTATCCTGGATCACCCCGGCCACGAACCCGAAGTCATTGGCAAGCCCCATTCGCGCGAAGATGCCGTTGCTATGCTTCATAAGCTATCGGGCAGAGTCCACGAAGTCGTTACCGCAGTCGTCATACGCGATTCCGAGCGTGAAAAGTGCTTCTCAGTCAGCAGCCATGTCACCTTCGCGGAGCTTACTGACGATGAAATAAAGTATTACATAGACAAATACAAACCCTTCGACAAAGCCGGCTCCTACGGTATCCAGGAATGGATAGGCTATGTCGGAATCTCCGGAATCGAGGGCTCGTTCTACAATGTGATGGGCTTCCCCGTCCACCGCGTCTACCGCGAACTGCAGTGCTTCCTGTAAAGTTCACATACCCCTTCCGATACACGCCGCACCCTCTAGTCGAAGATGCGGCGCGTCGGTTAATTGCAGACATAGACGCCTCACCCGAGCTCTCCTCGGCCTTCGCCGAAGGCAAGATGCTCGGCGTCCTCGTCTGCTCGACCCCCGACGGCTCCCTCGCGACCCTGCGCGCCTTCTCCGGCCTCGCCGCGGGCCGCAGCACCCTCCCAGGGTTCGTAGAGCCTATATTTGATACTTTATCTATCCCTGAACTGTGGAGCGCTAACAAGGCGTCATCAGACGCCCGGCCGGCCCGGGTTTTTGGGGCAAACGACCGCTCCGCCTATTCGGCAGAGTTGCAGGATAGATTGTTTAGGAGTTATCAGGTTCATAATGCCCGTGGGGGCATGTCTGACCTGAAAGAAATCTTCGCGGAGCGTGGGTTGGTACCGCCGGGCGGGACGGGCGAATGCGCAGGCCCGAAACTGCTTGAGGCAGCATACAAGCATGGTTTGAAACCGCTGGCTATGGGCGAATTCTGGTATGGTGCGAGTCCGAAGAGCGGCGAGGTTCGTGAGCACGGAAGATTCTATCCGTCGTGTACCGGAAAGTGCGGTCCACTGCTTTCGTGGATGATGCAGGGGCTCGATGTAGAAGACAATCCGCTGCAGCGAAAACCGGATGATTCGCAAGTCCGGATACTGTTCGAAGACGATGCGATTCTGGTCGCTAACAAGCCCTCAGGGATGCTCTGCGCGCCGGGTCTGACGGGCGCCGAATCACTTCAAGAGCTTCTTGAGAAGGACCACGGCAAACTCTTTTCTTGCCATAGATTAGATATGGATACCAGCGGCGTTATTGTCTACGCAAAATCGGTCGAATACCAGGCTTGTCTGCAGCAGCAGTTCGAGCACCGCGAGGTCCGTAAAACATACCTCGCGCATCTGGTCGCAGGGAGTCGGCCGTGGCGCGGAAAGCGCAAGGGAACGATCGCGCTTCCCCTCTCCGCCGACTACTATGACCGCCCGCGCCAGATGGTCGACCGCGAAAACGGCAAGCCAGCGATTACCGAGTTTGAAATACTTGATATCTTCCCCGATGGGGAGATGGACGTTCGTTTTACGCCCAAGACAGGCCGCACGCATCAGATCCGCGTCCATTGCGCGTCTCCCCTTGGGCTTGGGCGCCCAATCAAAGGCGACGCGCTCTATGGTGCCCCTTTTACCGGCAGACTTGAACTATACGCAGAAAGTCTCAGTTTCCGTCATCCTGTGACTGGAGAAACCGAGACTTTCAACCTCTATAAAGAAAATGAGTTGTGACCTCACGGCAACAACTCATACTAACCACATAATTAATAACACTAAAACTAATAACCAATAGGTTGACGGCTGAGAACCAGCTCTTACTCAACCCGAATACAAAGGTACAACACTTTTTTTAATTTCAAAATATTTTTAATAATTTTTTTAAAAATTTTTTAACGATTGATTCTCAGCCACATACAAAGGCGTTTTTTCGGCTATTTTTGATGCCTGCGGTCGGGATGTCCCCCACGAGGGGCTCAGTCGCTTCGCTCCTTCGTACCCTTCCATCCTATCCTGCGTCATCGCTACGCGACCCGGCGCTTTTTTAGCCGATTTTGGCGCCAATTGAGGTGTTTACCCCCTCGTGGGCGCTTTTTAGAGCGATTATTGCGCCGTTGTCATTTCGACCAAGCGGAGCGCGTGGAGAAATCTCGATTTTTTTGCATTTTCTTCGAACATTTTGTATTTTTGACGAGAGTTGTCAAAAAGCGGTCATATCTTTGCAGTGTTGAACAAAAAGAACAATTGTTATGAGCAAAGAAATGATTGATTGGATCAGCGCTTCCGCAGAAGTTGCAATGCTTATCGACGACCTTGATCTTGAATTTGTAGAGGTTGAAGAGCAATAATAATATATAGGTATGGACCAGCCGAAAGTGGAAAGACTTTTGCGTCTGATGGCGCTGATGTCGGGTAGTGTTGATTATAGTGTCGAGGAACTCGCCCGGCAACTGGAAACATCATACAGGTCCATCTACAGGTATATTGATACCTTCAAGGAGTGTGGATTCGTGGTCGAGAAGCTTGCGCCCAATGTCTACAAGCTCAAGAGTATGCCGGAGGACTACCCGGAGTTCCAGAATCTCGTGTACTTCTCCGACGAAGAGGCTCATCTTGTCAATAATCTTATCGACAGGCTCGACCCGACCAACGCTTTGAAAGCCAATCTTCAGAAGAAGCTCTCGATTATTTACGACAGCACAGGTATCGCCGATCTGGTTGATGGCCGTTCGCTGCGCAATATCGTAGAAACCCTTGCTAAGGGTATCAGGTGCAAGAAAAAAGTGGTCCTGAAGAACTATGAATCGGGTAATTCACACACAGTTCGTGACCGCTTCATTGAGCCCTTTGGATTTACTACTAACTATATAGATGTATGGGGCTTCGACCTTCAGGACGGACGAAACAAACTGTTCAAACTGTCCCGTATGGAGGAAGCGATGCTTCTGGAAGATGAGGACTGGACTAATGAAGAACTACACGAAAAGCAGGGCCTGGACGTATTCGGAATGTCGGGGAGGATTCCGATGCGCGTCCGGCTCTCGCTTAGCGTGATGGCAAAAAACCTCCTGGTGGAGGAGCATCCCCTCGCTGAGAATGATCTGAGCCGTAAAGGAGACCGCTGGATCCTCGATACCGAAATCTACAACTATGCCGGTATCTGCCGCTTCTATGTAGGCCTCGCCTCCGACATCAAGATCATCGACTCCCCCGCCTTCGAATCCTACATTGAACAGTACATCCATAAATACCTGCTACAATAGTTTGTCTATTTTCGACATAATATTGTTTGGCAAAACATCTAACCCAAAACATAGTTGGGTTTCTGAATATCCGAGGTATTTTATATACTTCAAAATGAGATTATAGTTTTCTCTTGCAGTTTGTGTGCTTATTACCCCACTTTCATCGAAGCATATAGCTTCATGATGCGCAATTCTGTTTCTAAAGGCTTTGATTTGTTGGAGTTCGTTGTATATAGCTCTCTGGCCTCTTCCCCGGGAAGACTTTCAGAAGTGTTTTTCCACCACGGCGAAATGGCTCTTTTGTAAACAAATAAGTCCAAAATCCCATTGAGACAGACGAAACAATCCTATCATTTGAGTATCGTCCGGAATTAATCAAAGAACACACTATACTGCCTGTAGATTCCTTTTGAGGATGAAAGGCCAACATCCCAGACGGAGACAGCTGATCTCGAATCCAATCACCATCAGCAAAATACGCTTTATAATGATTATCAATTGCATTGCGAAGGACCACCTCGAAGATATTAAGAATACCGTATAATTTCTGGCATAGTCTAATATTAAGACGATACAATGTCAGAGCTGATACTACATTCCCATGGCAAGCGAGCAAATACTTGGTTAGTCTAGCCGGAGAGAAGGCCTTTTCATAGTTTTGATAGTTCATATTCGAAGTTTTTCAATTCTATTTGCAAATATAAGAATACTACGTATCTTTGCAATGGAATCCCCGTGTGTCCCTGAGAAATCAAACACGCGGGTTTAGTTTTTATAGAAGCAAAGAAGCAAAAATCGGAAGAGTCGAATAACTCTCCCGATTTTTTGAGGTGCCTAGCGGAATTGAACCGCTCTAACTGGTTTTGCAGACCAGTGCCTAACCTCCCGGCCCAAGCACCTTGTGGGTGCAAATATACGCAAATTCTTTCAATTGCAAAAAAATCGACTTCTCCCCGTAAAATAGGGGGGAGAAGTCCAAAAATGGCTATTTCTTTTTTGAGAACATCCAGCTGAGGAAATCGGGTTCGGAGACGGCGGGGTCCCAGGAATTGTGGCCGACGCCTGGGTATTCCTTATATTCGACTGAAGCACCGCTGGACAGCAGTTTCCAGTAGGCTGCGCGGGCATAGTAGAGAGGGACTACCGGGTCGGCGTCGCCGTGGTAAATGCGAACAGAAGACTTGATCTCAGGTCCCAGACGGTCGACATTGATAGCGCCGCAAATGGGCACGGCAGCGGCGAACTTTTCCGGATGACGGGCAAGGATATCGAAGGTGGCCATTCCGCCCATGGAAAGGCCCATGACATACAGTCTGCGGGTATCGACAGGATAAGTCTCGGCGAAAGAATCTACGAGCTCGATAACGGCCTTCATAAGGTCGGTTTCCGGGAAATCTACCGGAAGGTTCTTAAGAGCGAAAGCCGAACGGTCCGGATATGCCCAATATCCATCTTCAGGACATTGAGGGAAGATAGCATAGCAAGGATAGTCCAGGCGGTTGACCGGGCTAGTGAACACCCTTGAGCAATGAATCAACTGTGCTTCATTGTCACTTCCCCGCTCACCGGCACCATGAAGGAACAGAACTAGCGGATACTTCTTACCTTTCTCAAGGGCAAGCGGCTCGATATATCTATATCGGAGAGTATCCGACGAACCATACAAAGAGTAGCCCGACAAATAATCGGCAGAGGCCGGTCCTGAAGCGGACGGAGGAAGCACGGCAGGTGCCTTGCGGCCACCGCAGTTGCAGGAAACTGCCACCAGCAGTCCCACCAGGAAAAGAAGACTATGTTTCATATTATAAAGTATTATTCTACGTAAAGCAGAAGGCCCTTGAGGTACTCTCCTTCAGGATGATAGATGTTCACGGCATGGTCTGCAGGCTGGCAGAGGCGGTCGACGATACGAACACGCCTACCTACCTGAGCTGCAGCGCTGAATACTGCAAGGGCGAAGGCTTCTTTGTCAACGACCTGCGAGCAAGAGAAGGTGAAGATGAGACCGCCGGGGGCAACCTTAGCGATCGCGGCTGCGTTCAGGCGCTGATAGGCGCGAAGCGCGTTGCGCAGAACGCCGCGATGCTTGGCAAAAGCCGGCGGGTCTACAATCATAAGATCGTACTTCCCTGCTTCGCACTTACCCAGGAACTCAATGGCGTCTGCAGTATAGGAGGTGTGATTCGAAAAGCCGTTCAACTCGACATTCCTGTCGACCATGGCCATAGCGCGCGCCGACGAATCGACCGAATCGACATGGAGGGCGCCAGAGGCCAGGGCATAAATCGAGAAGCCGCCCGTGTAGCAGAAGAGATTCAGGACGTTCTTACCAGCGGCATAGCGGGCCACCAGAGCCCTGTTCTCGCGCTGATCCAGGAAGAAACCCGTCTTCTGGCCTTCGTCCCAGTTTACGTAGAACTTATGGCCGTTTTCCAGGACCACGGCCTCGGAGCCCACGAAGCCCGGTGCGGTATAAGTATAGCCGTCGACCAGGTCCAGTCCGGCCTTGAAGGGTGCAGTACCGGAACTCTTGTCGTATACGGCCTTTAAACGCTCGCCATAGACGGCCTGCAGAGCCTCGGTAATCTGTTTCTTGGCCCTGAACATGCCCACGCTGTGGGCCTGCATTACGCAGACGCCGTCGTACCAGTCGATGATGAGCCCGGGAAGGCTGTCGCCTTCGCCATGGACAAGGCGGTAGCAGTTAGTTTGCGGATTGTCGACCAATCCGAAGGCCTTGCGGGCCTCGTAGGCCGCCCGGATCGAATCGGTCCAGAAAGACTGGTCGAGCCCGTCCATCTCGAACGAGAGCATGCGCACCGCGATCGAGCCTATCTGGTAGTGGCCGCAGCCAAGCACGGACCCGTCTGAAGCCTGCACGGTCACGACATCGCCCTCGGAGGGCTTGCCGACTATCTGGGCTATGGCTCCGGAAAACACCCAGGGATGGAACCTCAGGAGGCTCCCTTCCCTATCTTTCTTTAATATTACCTTGCTCATCCAACTTAAGCGGTTTTTTGACTGTATCGAGCAGCTTCAGATACATCTCCCGGCAAACCCAGGCATCGGTGGCGGCGTAAAGCTGCTGGGCGGGCGAGAGTTTATCCGCCTCCCAGTTAGAGAGCTGCTGGGTCTTGGAGATTCTGATCCCCAGAATCAGACCGGCCATCTTCTTGACGCTTTTATCTTTGATACCCCACTCCCATCCTATCTTCTGAAGGTCCACAAAGCCCTTTCCCTCAAACGGGGCGAGACGCTGAAGACAGCGGACGTCGTCGCCGGAAGCGGCTCCGACCTTGATAATCTCGGGATCCGAGAGGATATAGCGTATCCTTCGCCTGAGACCCATCTTACACACCCTGAAAAGGAATGCTTTATCGGGCCCGGAAAGTTGCACTAAAGCCACCCCTCTGTGGGGATGATGGGGCTCGAAGACGGGCCTGGTCTCGGTATCGAAACCAAGTATCTTCTGCTTACGCAAATACTGGATTGCCTTGTAGTACTCTATACCTGGAGAGTCGATAACTATTATCTCCCCCTTGAAGGCATCCAGCGGGAGTTTTTCAAGCTCTTCCGGAGTTATTGCCGGCTTAAAAGAGTTCTCTGTCATCTGAATCTATCAGGATAAACTCCAAATCCTCGTTCAAGAGGGCTGTATAGGTTTCTCTCTTGGGATATGCCACTCTATGAGTAAAGATATTGCGACGGCGCATCGCCTTGAAACAAGCCTCGCTGACCACCTCGCCGGGGCTGAATACCTCGAGCTTGGGGAAACGGGCGCGCAGCGAATCTGCCACTACAGTATAGTCGTCGAGAAGGAGGACGTCCAGCGCAAGCGAATCAACAACGCTAACAGGATCCAGGACAGTCTCCTTCGGGTATACCCCAATGAAATGACCTTCGGCATCGGGACGGTACTTGAAGAACTCTTCGTAGAGTTCCGGAGACTGAGAGGAGACGATTCCAATGCGGGTCTCCGGCTTAGCAAGAGCCCTGTCTGCCATGAGTTCCAGGGGGAAGAACGCCACTTCGGCAATATTGAACGCGCGAAGCAGCGAATCAAGGTCATACTTTCCATAGGCCGCCATAGCCGAAGGGGTTATGACAATAACCTTACCCTTTGCTTTGTGTGAGAAGGAAGAAAGGTCGTTGGGGGTCCTGAGACTGAGAGTATCCATGCAGGCAAGAGCCGCCTTGACAGTAAGCTCGCGGAGCTTCAAGGCGTCGTCTTCAGTCCGGAATTCAGCCAAAGGAGTCTTATCGCCCATTATGACCCTGGTAATGACTTCCCCGCTGAAATCAAGAAGGGAGTCGCATACAGGCCTTGCATCGACATTGTCGAATTTGTCGAAAAGGAAAAGCGAAAATGACATCGGCCTGGCCTCCTCAAGAGGACCGAAGACGACTATATTGGCATTTGCGTCACCGGACTTAAAGCCACCGAGAAACTGATGAGTGGGGTTTGCCCTCTCTTGGACGACCTCCGAGACAAAGCCTATGACGGGCCTTTCCGAGACCACCTTAGGCTTACAGGCACACAGTCCCAGCAAAGGGATTAACAGGACTATGGAAGTTTTAATATTCATCTTATACTTTGAAAACTGCGTAAACGAGATTTTTAAGTATGTACAGTACGCAGGACAGGACTACTGCCAGCGACCAGTTATAACCAAGAAGAAGTACGCACGCCAGGATAATCGCTATTTCGATTATGAAGGATACTCTCTTCCAGAGGATAGTTTTAGTATCTCCTGCCGCTATCTTCATCGAGAACATGGGCAGCTCGCAAACCAGCAGGGCGCAAAGGCAGACGGCCAGAACGGGCACGAATACCAGGCCGCCGCTGAGGGTTGCGAGCAGCGAGGCGGGCTCATAGGCTACGAAGTAGCAGAGCGAGCCGCACAGCAGCGCAGCGACCGGGGTCGGCAGGCCTACGAAGCTCATATGCTGACGCGGGTCTACGTTGAACTTGGCGAGCCTCAGACCGGAGAACACGGCCAGAAGAAGCGGAACCAGACACCATGCGCTCGAAGAGAAGGTGCAGGTCTTCATCAGGTTATAGAGCATAACCGACGGAAGAACGGCGAAACTGACCATGTCGCTGAGCGAATCGAGCTCCTTGCCGAGATCTGAATATGCATCCAGGGCGCGCGCAGCAAGTCCGTCGCAGAAATCAAAGACGGCTGCCGCGAGCATCAGTGGGAATGCCAGCCAGATCTTGCCCTCGAGGGCGAAAACCACACCCAGTACGCCTGAAGCCAGCCCAAGCGAAGTGATAAAGTCGGGAACGTATTTCTTAATGCAAGCCATAGGCTAACGGTTGATATTCGGATGCTTCTCGGCGAAGCCTGCGGGGAGGGCGTCGCGATGGATCATGATATCGAGGCTCTGGGCCTTGACAAACTTCTCGCTGGCGTACCAGATACCTTTGTATTTGCCTGTCTCGCCCCAGGAATTCTTGACGAGGTAGTACTTACCACCCCACTGATCCTGAGCGATGCCGAAGATGTGCATACCGTGGTCGTCGGTCATGGTCTTGTTCTCAAACTCGAACTGGCGTATCTCCTGAGAGACCTCCTTTTCAACCACATTATTCGTCTTGGAGCCGTTCTTGGGCTTCTTGTCGCTGTCCTTAGCCTCTCCGTAACCGACCCAGTGGGCCTGGTCAGAACCGGCGTTGGTAAGCTCGACATCGGCGAGGATCGCAAGACCGTCGCGGGTAAAGCCGGGCTCGCTCACATCAGCGCCCCAGGCGGCTGTATAGCCATTCTCAAGGGCGTTGTCGAGGATCTCCATGAATTCGTCGATGGGGACATTGTAGGATTCATCCCAGCGCCAGTTGTCGCAAACCTCGATCGGGAACCATGTGTAGAAAGGATGGTGTGTGAACGAAGTGATGGTAATATAGTCGTCCGGGTTGAACTTAAGTGCGTCACGATAGCTTTCGGGAGTATACTCAACTCCGTCGACGGTGAACTTCTCGGGGCGCTTTCCCAGATATTCGTCGAGGATGGCTCCAAGACCGCGCTGCCAGGCTGTAGTAAGGGTCCTGTTGGGGTTCTTCACCACGGCGTCCATGTATGCCTTGAGGACTGCGTCCAGCTCGGCCTGCTTGGGAAGGTCGGTTCCGTAGTTCATGCCGGTCATCTCGACATTGGGCACGATGCCATGGTCACGGATGACATGAAGCACGTCGTCGGCTTCGCTTCCAACGCGGAAAGCGAGGGCTCCGTCGAGCATAACGTATTTGACGGCACGCTCCCTGTAGGAGTTGCTCACCACGAAGAACTCGGAAAGATCCGGATACTTCTCAGGATCGTTAATACCATTTATACGGATAATCTCAGACTCGACGAAACTGAGCGTAGAGAAAGCCCAGCAGGTACCGCTGCTCTTCTGATTCTTGACTGAAGTAACGGAAAGTTCCTTGATAGTTGTAAACTTGTACTCGGGGAAATTAACCTTCGGTTTCTGGGCCTGCGCGGAAGCGCTCACACTAAGGGCGAGAAGTCCGGCGGCAAGGGCAAGTGTCTTTTTCATATGATACATTACTAATCTGTCCAACCTTCAAATTTAGCAAGAATATCTAAAAAAAGCACTAAATTTGTGGCACTATGAATAAATGCATACCTATACTCGCCGTGGTCCTGCTTGCAGCTCTCTCATGCCAGCGCGAACCAAACTCAAAAGACAAGCACGGCGAACAACTCGTTTTCAAAACCGAAGATACTATACTCCGGGACGGAGACCTGGTTGGAGTCTCGATGGACGCTCCCCTTTCTTATGTAAATGTCAAGATGACCTATTCGTCCGGCAGCCTTACTCCCGCCAACAAACTTCATTGGCCGGCAGCCATGCCCGACAGCGCCGTCAACTTTTTCGCCTACTACCCATACTCGGCAGAATATAATGACGGAGGAACCGTAGTCTTCTCAGCAGCTCCCGACCAGACTTCAGACGAAGCGTTCAGGACTTCCGCCCTTATGACGGCAGGAACCATGGCTTCTGTCAACTCGCCCTCGATAGAGTTCATTTTCGACCAGCAGATGTCAAAGGTTGTTTTCTATGTCCGCAACGATTCGGGCAGCGAGATCAAGGACGTATTCTTCTCCGCATACCCGTCGATTCAGTTCAACATGGAGACAGCAAGCCCCAGGGTCTGCGGCGAGAAGGTCGACATCCACGCCCACCTTTCAGCCACCTCAGCCGAAGGTGTAGCAGCTTACGAGGCTATTATCGCTCCGCAGAAAACGGCCCTCACCCTTACTGTTAAGACCGCCGCTTCAGAATATACAGCCATCCTGAGTACGACTACCGCCTTCGAAAGCGGAATGCAGTATCCCAACGAAAGGCTAGTGGTTCTCGAAGCAGGCAAAGCTTCCAAACCCATCAAATTCGGAGTTAAAGAGGGTGCATGGGCAACCACTCCAGACTTCATGTACGAAGAGCCCATTACCGGAGCCGATCTTACAGAACTTACGGATCCGGGACTTTACAGTGTCAATGCCGGCATCGCCACTCCCCTCTATACATATGCCGAGGGCAGCGACCAGTACAGCTTAATCTCGAGCGGAACATCCAGAGGCTGGAGGCTTATGAATCCCGCCCTTGGGGATATGTTCTCCGTCTCTGCAAGCTCGTCTTCATTCAAAGAGGGCAACTCTTACACGGTTTCCGTCAAAAGTTTCGGCCTCGAGGGGTTTGAGCAGGACTACTCATCAAAGGCAAAAGCAGTCAAAGTGGCCAACGGTCTTGTCTGGCTACAGGACTCGAATAAGAATTATGGATATATAATGATGTCGGAGTAATATGAAAAAGTTGATTCTTACCATAGCAGGGCTTTTTGCAGTACTCCTTGCATTTGCCGACACAATCGACAGGCAGCAGGCCCAGTCCATAGCTCAAAGGTGGCTCGGAACGGATGTTACCGAGGCCTCTTACGGTTCTGACGCATTCTATATCTTCAACGGCACACAAGGCGGCTGGATTATTGTTTCTGCCGAAGACGCTTCCACTCCGGTACTCGGTTACAGCGAGACTGGCAGCATCAATACCAAAAACCTGCCCTCCAACTTCAAATCCTGGATGGGTGGTTACGAGAAGGCAATACGTAGCGCGAGGGCCGAGGGGCTCAAGCCTACGACTGAGGTAAAGGCTCTCTGGAAGACCGCCGGTTACAGAACCAAGGCAGCGACCCAGAAAGTGCTTGAGACTCCCCTCTGGGGCCAGGAATCCCCTTACAACGACCAGTGCCCCGAAGTCAGCGAAAGCGGCAGGACCTACCGAGCCGTGACCGGTTGTGTTGCAACCGCCATGGCGGAGGTTATCCGCTACCACCAGTGGCCTGAGCACGGCACTGGAACCATAGGCGGCTACTCCTACACCAGCGACTACAGCAAGACTGTCAATATCCCCAGCTACAGCATCGATGAGCACACCTACGACTACAGCCTCATGCCGATGCAGTACAACGGAATGGAAAAGACAGCCCAGAAAACCGCCGTCGCCCAGCTCATGCACGACTGCGGAGTGATGGTACAGGCCATGTACAATTACAACACTGGTACCGGAGCTTACTCCGAGTACATCGCCGATGCCCTTGTCAATCACATGTCCTACGCCCCGACTGTTCAGTTCCTCTATAGGGAGGCTTACACCGATGCCGAATGGACCGTGCTTATCGAAAAGGAAATCGACGCCGGAAGGCCCCTCATATATGCGGGAGACGACCCCAAGGAAGGAGGCCACCAGTTCGTGTGCGACGGCTACGACACCAGAGATTATATTCGAATCAACTGGGGCTGGTCTGGAGACGACAACGGCTTCTTCACCTTGAATCTCAAGATTCCCGGATCCTACACATTCTCCAACGGGCAGAGTATGCTCATCGGCCTTCAACCCAACAAGGGCGAAAGCTATCCCGTGATGGCAGGACCTCTCATCTATGAGATGGATGACGGATCCAGCACCGGCCTCGCGTTGAAGTCTGGAACTGTCCTGAGCAAGAGTTTCAACCTGTCCGCCAACGCCATCTTCAATGTAAGCTATTCGCGCAAATACACGGGCGCAGTCAAGGCCGCGCTAGTCAACTGGCAGGGTCAGCTTAAGGAGTATGTAAGCAGCGAGTCTGCTCTTACAATCGACGGCTACAGCCTCGTCAAGTTAGACAATATCCAGTGTTCCATTAAGGGCGACGTCACCTTCGGCGACAGGGTCGTCCTGTACTATAAGACCAGCGACGGAAAATGGGAAATGATAAAGGGCAACTATTCCGAGGGCAACTCGAGCAACACTTACCTGTGTTCCTCAATACCAGCAGTAGATGCTGCATTCATCCCTGTTCCCGAGAACCCCACAGCCGGAGAGACCTTTTTCTTCGAGCTTGTTCCAGGCTCCTCCCCCGTCAAGTCAGTTACATGGTACTACGACGGAACAAAACAGTCTGGAATCTCCGCGAACCTAACCGCAGGAACACACAAAATCAGGGCGGATGTCACCTTCAAAGACGGCACCACCGAAAAGCTCAATGCAGTGATAGTAGTTAAATAAGGGAAATCAGTTCCCGAGCCACAGCCCTCGAAGCGCCACCGCCTCCGAGGGCTTTCTTTATCTCGGAGTATACGGAAAGCATCTTCTCCCTGTAGGCAGAGTCTTCAATCAGGCGCCTGACTTCATCATACACATTATCGGGCGTGAACTCTTCCTGGACCAGTTCACGGAAAACGAGACGGTCCATAATGAGATTACCAAGGCTTATGAACTTGATATGGTCCATCACATGGAAAACCCTGCGGGCCAGGAACGCGGTGAAGGCTGAAGTGGACCAGCACACGACCTGCGGAGTGCCTATGAGGGCCGCTTCGAGGGAGGCCGTGCCTGAGTTGATAATTGCAGCCTGGGCGCCATGGAGTACGCTGTAGGTCTGACCAAACACGAGATCTATGTAATCGCGTCCTTCCAGCCACTGTGCATAGTCTTCGCGGCTGCGGGCCGGTGCCCCGGCAAGCACGAACTTCCAGTCCTTGTACTCGGCCATGGAGTGGAGCCTGTCGGCCACCTCCATGCAAATGGGCATCATGCGTGAGATCTCCCCCTTGCGTGAACCGGCAAGCAAGGCGAAGTAAGGCTTATCGCAAACTGTCTGATACTCGGCCGCCTCTATCGCATCTACCAGAGGATTTCCCTTGTAGACGAACGGGACACCCTTGCGGGTGAAATAAGGTATCTCGAACGGGAAAACGATAAAGAGCTTGTCGACATACTTCTTAAGCTTGCGGTTGCGGCTCTCGCGCGAGGCCCATGTTTTGGGGGCGATGTAGTAAAAGACCTTTATACCCTTGGAGTGCGCGAACTTCGCGATGCGCATATTGAAGCCTGGATAATCGACTAGTATCACTGCATCTGGTTTCCAGGCAAGGATGTCGGCCTTGATTGACTTCAGGTTGCGAAGAAGCGAGCCGGCCTTGCGGATGACATCCGAGCCGCCCATCACCGCACCCTCTTTGTAGTGACGGACAAGTTCTCCCCCGACTGCCGCCATCAGGTCACCGCCCATGAAACGGAATTCCGCTTCCGGGTCCTCGGCCTTGAGGCCCTTCATGAGGTTGGAAGCGTGGAGATCGCCCGACGCCTCGCCGGCAATGAGGTAGTATTTCACGACTAAAACAGTTTTGCGAGCCTGCGGTATTCGTCCATATCGGTATTGTCGAGGCTCTGGGGAGTAATCGAAATATAACCGTTGTCTTCGGCCCAGTTGTCCGAGCTCTCGGGGTTATTTGCCAAAGGCACTACATCTCCGGCCATCACATAGTATGCCTCACCTTCCGAGCGCTCCGAGGGATCTACGGGGACGAACTCGTTGACCCACATTTCCTTCCCCTGAGTAGTCGAGCGGACCCCGCGTATCTTATCTGCAGGGAGGTCGGGGAAATTGATATTGTAGACCACTATCTTATCTTTGGGGAGGTTGGCCATCAGTTTTTCGAAGATTGCGGGGAAAAGCTGTTCGACAACTGAAAAATCGGCGTCTTCATGGAGATTGTTGAGCGACACGGCGAAGGCGGGAACGCCCCCGAGCGCGCCTTCACGCGCCGCGCCTATAGTACCGCTGTACCACATGGCCGTTGAAGCGTTGGATCCATGGTTGATTCCGCTGAGGATGACGTCAGGAAGGCCGTCTTTGAAGACTTCGTCGATGGCGAACTTGGCGCAGCTGGCCGGAGTACCGTCGAGATACATCCACTGCGCGCCGTCGATAATACCCAGATCCCTGAAACCAAGAGGCTTCAGCCCGAGCGAAATAGCCATAGACATTCCGGAGTGATGGGTCTTGGGAGCAACCACAGTCACATCTCCGAATTTCTTCATGATATGGACAAGGGCATGTATGCCTTTGGCCTGATATCCGTCGTCGTTTGTAATCAATATCTTCATCCTCAATCGTATTTTGTACAAAGTTATTGATTTTCGCTATTTTTTCTTAACTTTGGGACGCAAAAATATAGATATATAGTACTAACACTTAATATTTATTCTCAAAACAATGATTAGACTTGGTATTAACGGATTTGGCCGTATCGGTCGTATGGTCTTCCGTGCAGCAGTTGAAAATTTTGGTAAGGACATCGTAGTCGTCGGTATCAACGACCTTCTCGATCCCGATTATCTCGCTTACATGCTTAAGTATGACTCGGTTCACGGCGAGTTCAAGCATGACATCAAGGTTGAGGAGAACTTCCTCATCGTCGATGGAAACAAGATCCAGGTTTTCTGCGAGAAGGATCCTGCAAACATCACCTGGGGTGACCTCAAGGTCGATGTAGTTGTTGAGTCAACCGGTTTCTTCCTCACCGCCGAGCTTGCTGAGGCTCACCTCAAGGCCGGAGCAAAGAAGGTCATCATGTCCGCTCCTTCAAAGGACGCTACCCCTATGTTCGTCTATGGTGTAAACCACAAGACCTATGCAGGCCAGACCATCATCTCCAACGCATCCTGCACCACCAACTGCCTTGCTCCTCTCACCAAGGTTCTCAACGACACCTTCGGCGTAAAGCGCGGCCTCATGACTACCGTTCACGCTGCAACCGCAACCCAGAAGACCGTTGACGGTCCTTCCAAGAAGGATTGGCGCGGCGGCCGCGGTATCCTCGAGAACATCATCCCTTCCAGCACCGGTGCTGCAAAGGCTGTAGGTAAGGTTCTCCCTGAGCTCAACGGTAAGCTTACCGGTATGAGCCTCCGCGTTCCTACCAGCGACGTTTCCTTCGTCGACCTCACCTGCGAACTTGAGAAGCCCGCTACCTACGAGGAGATCTGCGCAGCTATGAAGAAGGCTTCCGAGGGCGAACTCAAGGGAGTTCTCGGATACACCAACGAAGCAGTCGTTTCTACCGACTTCAGGGGCGACGCCCGCACCTCCATCTTCGATGAGAAGGCAGGTATCCAGCTCGATCCTACTTTCGTCAAGGTTTGCGCCTGGTACGACAACGAGTGGGGTTACTCCAACAAGGTTTGTGAAATGGCTAAGGTCATTATGAAATAACGCAAGTTGTTTCAAAATGCGTAGCATCACAAAATAAACCTCAAGTCTAAATAAAAAAGGCGACCGCAAGGCCGCCTTTTTTTATTCTCTATTTCCAAAGATCGCCGTTCCTATTCGAATAATGGTAGCTCCGTGATGGATAGCAATCTTCCAGTCATCGGACATTCCAATAGACAATTGATTGAAATCGGTGAGTTCGGGGAAAAGGTCGACAAGGTAAGCCATGAAGGTGTCGATTCGTTCGAAGTCGGCGTCGATGACGGATTCGTCGGTTGTATGCGAGGCCATCGCCATCAGTCCGCAGAAGCGGATATTGGGGTATTTGTCGGCATCGAAGAGGAGATCTACCACTTCCTCTTCATGGAAGCCCTGCTTGGTCTCTTCAGCCCCGATATGGACTTCGAGCAGAACGCTTACTTCCCTGCCGGCAGCCGCTGCCCACTTTTGAATCTCTTTCAGGAGGTGAACTGAGTCAACCGACTGAACCAGCGAGACATACGGCAGAACCATTTTCAGTTTATTCGTCTGAAGATGACCAATAAACTGCCACTCCAGGTCGGGATACTTCTCACGGTCCAGCTCCGCGGCCTTGGCGGCGAGTTCCTGAGGTCTGCTCTCGGCAAAGACGCGCTGTCCGGCGTCGTAAGCTTCGAGTATGTTTTCCAGGGGATGGAACTTCGAAACGGCTACCAGTTGCACGTTTTGCGGCAACTGCTCAACAATACCTTTAAGATTCTCTGCTATGCTCATTGCGCAAGTCTTCTGCACAGTTCATATGTATCCGCAGGCTCGACCGTCTTAAGAGGGGCCGTGGAGTTTCCGAAGGCAAGCTCGAACTCACGAACGGCTTTATCAAAGGCCTGCTGGTCGATTTCCCTGCCGTCAAGGACGGCCTGAAGGGCCTCTTCGGCAAACATGTCCCAGCGGACTTTGTAGTAGTTAAGGAACAGGCCGCTCCACTGGCGGGCCGCATAGTCGGTAAGCTGCCCTGCCCCGCCCCATGATGCGAGCAGGGTCCTGCCTGAGCGTTCGTAATAGTCTTTCTCGGCCGGGGTCCTACCCATGGCGCGGGCTGCATCAATCCAGCCCTGCAGGGAGAAACGCCCGTCGGATGCGAGCAGCGCCTCCATGTCCTCCATGAAGCCCTCCGCCTCGTCGAGGATGTCCTCCATGGCGACAGCGTCTTTCTGGCTGTAAGCCAAGCGCAGGGCGTCGATATAAGCGTCGAAGCGGTTTTCCATGACCTTGGTCCCAAGGGCCACCAGATCAAAGCGGATGGCATCGCCCTCGCAGCCGCTGTGGGCCAGAAGGGAGAACGCACGCTCCAGAATCTCCGGGTCGCAGGCAGAATATGCCCATGTCGGAGCCGGGTGATTCGGATCGAACGACGGACGGTTACACAGGCGGGAGCCGGCGCTGGAAACGGCTGGTTTCACGTATGCGTCGTGGAGCAGGAGTTTCCATGCCTCGCGCACATCTGCGTTGCCATGGCCATCGCGGCGATCGGCCAGTTTCTCTATCCACTGCCCGTCGGAAAGCGGTGAGGCCCATGCCTTGTCGAGCACGTACTCGTAGAGGTACGGCGAGATGCCGAAGCCCTCGAGTGTACAGCCAAGACCGGCCGGTGCACCTTCTGCCATGGTCTTTTCGATGCGCGGTCCGATATCGTCGAAGTCGCCCTCGATAAGCGTGTTTCCGCCGAAGTTTCCGAGGAAGCAGAGGTAGTATGGCTGACCGTAGAAGCCCTCTGTATAGTCCCAGATCATGGACTTTTCGAGGAAGTAGTCCAGCATGATTACCCTACCCTGCGGCACGCTGCTCAGGTAGGCTTTGATTATCTCGGGAGTCCAGTGGGCGCGGTCGTAGTACATCATCCAGCCCATCTGGAGCCATATTGCATCCTGATCTACGGCCGACAGAGTCTCGTAGACATGGTGAGAGATGCGCGAAAGCTCAGCCGGATCCCATGGTCCGCTTTCGAAGAAGTCCACTTCGTTGAAAATGTCGAGCCCGTAGATATGGTCAGTGCCGAACATCTTAGTCTGCTCTTCGAGGAAGAGTTTCTGGATACGGGCGAAGTTCGGATCGTCCGGATGGAGAATGTAAGTTCGGCACTCCTCGCCAAAGCCATCCCAAAGGCTCACGGGCCTGATATCGGCGCCCGGCAGGAGTTCCTTCATGTCGGCCGGTATATGGCCGCTGAAAGCCGTAAGAACCGGCTTCATGCCGAGTTCACGTTCCCGCCTGACGATCTGCTTCTGGAGCTTAGCCTGGCTGTCGATCCAGCCCTGAGGGAGCGGCCCCATCCAGCGGTCGATATTCATCATTCGCTGCCATGGCAGGAACGGGGGTGCTGTGAAATACGCGCAAATCTGCTCGTCGCTCATGCCCATTTCGCGCCAAACCTTCTGCCACACGGCTTCCTGACCGGTAATTGCCAGCGGCCTGTTGACTCCGTTAAGGGCCATCCAGTCAATAAGCCTCTCCCAGTCCTTCCACTGCCACCATACGAGCGAATAGCCGAAGGTGCAATAGTTGAGGAAAAAGCGCTCGGGGACGCGGGACTCCACCCTGAGCGGCTCTTGCGGCAACGGAAGTTCGGCGGGCAGAACCACCTTGTCAGCCGCGTACCACGACACGGTAACGTCACACCAGTTCTTGAGGTAATAATTCAGGCCAACGGCCATGGTATTGGCATCGGGGGCGGCGATTACTATCTTTCCCTTATCGGAGGATATGGTAAACGCCTGGACGGCTTCGGAAGTGCGGACGAACTTGAAGTGCGATGCCTCACGCGGCATCAGGCGCCCTGCGAGCGCACGAGCGGCCGAGACCTCTTTGTCTGCCGAACAGGAACTTGCGAAAACGGCTAACGCGGCTGCACACAGCAGCGACATGAAGTATGTGGGTTTCATAAGCTAAAGCTCGAAGTACTCCGGCTCTACCCCTTTGAAGTTGTAGGACATATCCTTAACCTGCTTCTCGTCTGCAAGCAGGAGCACCATGCTCAGGATTTCAGCATCGAGCGGATCCTTAGACCTGACGCAGCAAAGCTTGTGGTCCTCGAAGACTTTGTGGGTGAGCGGATTGATTATGTGGTCGGAATAATCCGGGGTATTGCCGGCTAAGCAGAGGCACTCTCCCCTGATCTCGAACTCCTTTATCTCATCTTCTGTATAGGGATTCTCAAGAGTAAAGGTCCAGCAGTCGCCGTAAGGGTGCTTGCCGAGGCCCAGCATAGCGGTTCCTCCGAAATTGATGAAGGCGTCTTTAACCTTTCCCGACTTCAGGATATCAGCGATTCTGCGCAGGGCATAACCCTTCACGAAACCGTCGAAGTCGATGTCCTTGTCTTCGCCCTTGCTGATATCGAACAGACCCTTTGTCTTGATAAGATACTGCTCACACAGGATGAGAGCCTCTTTCATCACCTCGCTGGTCTCAATATCGACCTTGGATGTGTTCAGGAGAGAAACCTCACTCTGGGGATTGGCCCGGTTGAAGGTTTTGTCAAGGGCTGAAAGCTCTTTTGTAATTTCGGACCAAACCGTGTAGGCCTTCTTCTCAGGAAGACCGGCTATCTGGACTTTCAGGTCGACGCCGAAAATATCGGCAGCCGAACCCTGGAAAAGCGATGCGCTGGAAGAATATGAACTCTGGGTCCTCATACTACTTTACTACATAAAAGCCCATTACAGTGCCTACCGAACGGTTTTCAGTGCCGCCGTTCATATTGGATTCAAGCGAGTTCTGACGAACTCCATTAAGAGTCATTGCGGTAGATCCGCCGCCGTCGAAGTTGACTGCACCCTCGCAACCCAGTCCAAGCATAATCTGGGCAAGCTCTACGATAGAGGCACCCTTGCTGGAAGGGATACGGCCGTCACACACATAGAGTATGATCTTACCGTCTTTGGTGTATCCTACAGCAGTACGGTCAGGCGTAGTCGAAGAGTTAGTGAAAATATCGAGGGCGATTTGCTCGTAATTGCGCACGAAATCGCTTCCGTTCTTGGTTATATCCGTCATTATCTTGCCGTCCTTGACAAGCAGAGGACCTGCGCACATGGCGTAATAAGGCTCGAAGATGAAATTATCAGAAGGATAGTTTGCTTTAACAGTACCGTACTCCGTCACATTCAGGATATACGGAACGGGTTCGTTGAAGAAGTACGACTCGCCATCCGCTCCCTTTGCGGTCCAGAATGCATAAGGCTTCTGGCTCCTGTCTACAGCGAAAGCGCCGTGAGGAATACCGGCATACTGGCAAGGAGTGATGACGCCCTTGTTTGCGGAGAAGTCTCCGGTTTCGTGGGTGGTCATATTGAAATAGCCGGCGTTGGTCATCACAATGTTGCCTTCGTCCTTGCTGCCCTGGCTGTACCATTTCTCGAGAGTCAGGAACTTGCCAAACTCGAAGCGGAACTCCACTTTTCCGGTAGTGACATCAGCGATGGCATACCAGGAATTGACAGTTCGTCCGTTAACCTGTCCTGTAGTCTTATAGACCTTCACCTCAGACGGGAAATCGCTTGGAGTAATGTCTGTCCAGTTGAAGGTTATGGGGGCATCCTCTGCCGCAAGTTGCACCGACACGGGATCCGAATAGTAGATTCCAACCTCTGTCTCTACGAATCCGCAGACATTGTATGATTTGTCATGATCTATGGAGGCGGAGGTTATAGCCTGGGTGATATTGATTCCGTTCTTGGTATTGGGACCATGCTGATGACCGTCTTCTACAGTAGGAGACTTAGACTGGTTCGCGCCATTCCAGCAAAGGCCATAGCGCTTGATATCGTACTTCGATTTGAAATTCTCGATAGTGTACTTCACCGCCACGGAAGTTGGAGTGGAGGCCAGGACCTCATTGATAACGATGTGAGGAAGTGAGCTGTAGTCGAAAAGCTCGATATTCTTGTAGATGATCTGCGAACTCAAAGCTAATTCGGGCCCCTTGGCCTGAACGCCGAGATTGTACTTCACGCCACCGTCAAGGCCCTCGGTAATCGCGTACTGGGTAGTATTGGGATCAAGGGTCGCGAGTTCGGTCTGCTGATATCCGTCTCTCTTCCAGATTACATAACCCAGCTCTTTATCGCTGTTGTCTTCCCAGGTAACATCCACAATGTTACTGAAAGGCCTCTGGGTAAGGGTGACCTTGGTGGGGTTCTCGAGGGGTTTCTCGTAGACTTCCCCGGACGGCTTGTCAGAGCACCCCGCGATGGTCGCAAGAGCGCACGCAAATACAAGAATCGTGGTTTTCATGTGTTATCTTCTGTTGCGGTTTTTCATCTGCTGCTCCTGGAGCTTCTGGGCCTCTTCCAATCTCTGCTGCCACTTGCTCTTGGGGAGCGGTTTGCCCTTGGAGGCTTCAACCTTTGCCCTTACTGCATCGGGGTTCACGACCCACTTACGGATCACGAAGGTCTCGATAATAGCGATAAGCTGCGACAGGAGGTAGTAGTAGCTAAGACCGGATGAAAGGTTATTACAGATGAAGAACATCATGATAGGCATCATCCAGACGCTCATGAACTGCATTGACTTCGCGCTGGGATCGTTTCCTGCGCTCTGCTGAGACATGGTCATCTTGCTATATCCCCACATCACTACCGCCATCAGTAGGGCGAAGAGGCTGAGGTGGTCGCCGATAAGCGGCACACGGCCGCCGAAATCGACGATAGAATCATATGCACTGAGGTCTTCGGCCCAGAGGAAGCTCTGCTGACGGAGCTCGATAGAGGCCGGGAAGAAACGGAACATTGCCCACAGGACCGGGAAAGTAAGAAGGGTCGGCAGACAGCCACCAAGGGTATTCACCCCCGCCCGTTTATACAGGTCCATGGTCGCCTGCTGCTTCTTCATCTGATCCGACTCACCGGCGTACTTCCTGTTGATTTCCTCGATATAGGGCTTCAGGGCGGCCATCTTTGCTGACGATGCAAAGGACTTGTAGGTCAGAGGCAGGGTCACGAGCTTGATGACCAGGGTCATGATAAGGATAATCAGACCGAAGTTGGAGATTCCGCGGTGGAGCCAATCGAACATCGGAATGATGAAGTAACGGGTGAACCAACCTACGAGCCAGCCTCCCAGAGGGATAATCTTCTCGTATTTGTGGTTCATGTCCTTAAGGGTCTTGAAGTGATTCGGACCGAAATAGTACTCCAGAGGAATCGCTATGTCCTGGCCGGGGAGGATATCTACCCTCATCGCGGCCTCGCAGGCCATCAGATTATGATCGGGATCTGTTTCTCCCTGATAAGCCACGGAAATATCTCCTGAACTGAACTCCTTCGGAGCCCTGACTATCATCGAGAAGAACTGCTGCTGGAATGCGAACCACTCAAGCTTAGATGCGATCTTCTTGTTCTGGTTACGTCCACGACCCATCTCGACGGGTTTCTTATCTCCGTTGAAATAGTAGTTGACCTTGGAATACTGAGACTCGTTCTTGTAGCCCTTCTCCATACGAGGTATCATAGTGGAGAAGTCGATATCGACCGAGCCTACGTTGCGCGGAATCTGCACTCCGACGAACGAAAGGAGGTTGTCTACAGTATATGCTCCCTGTTTGATGGAATAGAACTGCTCGATATAGCCGCCATTCTCGAAGGGAAGCCTCATAACCACACTGGTATCAGTCTTCTCAGCCACCTGGAAGATGAAGTCGGTGGTCTTTATCTGCTCGCCTACATATGCGCTGACTTCGAACTTATTCTGGCCCTCCTTGAAAATAAAGAGGTCAGAACCGCCATAGTTGGTGAAGTCCTTAAGGCGGACAGACTGAATCTGCGCTCCTTTGGTGGTAAAGTTCACCTCGAAAATGTCGTTGGCGAGAGTAATTACCTGCTCCTCGCCTTTGCGGGCTGCGTCCAGACCGGCATCTTTGTAGATGCGCTCCTGCCTGGGGGCAGGAATGGCCGCCGCGGGTGCGGATTCGACCGCGGGTGATTCTTGCACCAACGCCGCCTCTTCGGCCGCACGGGCCGCCTCGACCCTTGCTATTGAATCCTGATATGCTTGCTGTATTTCATACTGCTCCTTAGCCTTACGGTTCTGGAAGAACGTAAAGCCAAAGAGGACTACGGCCATCAGTATAAAACCGATGATAGAATTTTTGTCCATTGATTATTCTGCTTCTTCTTTGCGGATTTGTTCCTCTATCTCTTTCAACTCTGCCTTCGCGGCCTCGATCCTCTCCTGCATCTGGCGGATCAGAGGCTCCGAATTCTTGGAATTCGAGAAGAAACCAATATTGTTTTCATAGGTCACGATGTCCTGCTGGAGGGCATTGTAACGACGTATAAGATCTGATTTACGGGAGTGCTCCTTCTGAGGGAACGCCTCAGCCATCGCCTCTTTATAGGCCTTTGCGATGGCGTCCTTTTCCTTGAAAGGAACAAAGCCTATGGCTTTATAACGCTCCTCGAACTCGGCGCGCGCCTTTTCCCTGCTCTCACCCTCCTTGGGCTCGTAGGCCTTGATCTCAGCGATAAGGGCCTTCTTAGCTTTTAGATTGGCATAGAAGTCGTTCTCGGGCTTTGCGTTCTTGTCGCGCTCGGCGAAGAATTCGTCGCAAGCGGCGCGGAAACGCTTCCAGAGCTGTTCTGCCTTCTTGCGCGGCACTGCGGGGAGTTCCTTCCACTGCTTCTGGAGGGAGATGAACTGGTCTGTCGCCTTCTTCCAGTCTGTACTGGTCTTGAGGGCCTCGGCCTGGGCGATAAGGTTCTCACGGGCTGCAATAGCGGCGTCGATTCCGCCCTTGATATCCTGGAAGAACTCCTTCTTCCTATCGTAGAACTTATTGCAAGCGGCGCGGAAGCGCTCGTAGATTTTCTGGTTGTCTTTGCGGGTAGCGAAGCCTATCTTCTTCCACTCAGCCTGAATCGCTTCAATCTCCTTGGAGAGGGAGTTCCACTGACCGGCATCCTTGATATCCTCTTTATTCGCAATCTCTTCCACCTTCACACAGAGGGCTTCCTTAGCCTCGAGGTTGGCGGCAAATGTTTTCTTGATATCTTCGAAGTGGGCCTGGTAGCGTTTGTTGATTATAGCTGTTGCAGCCTTGAAGCGCTCCCAGATAGATTCGCGGTACTCCTTGGCGACGGGGCCCAGTTCTTTCCACTGCTCGTGGAGCTTCTGAAGCTCGGCGAAAGCACCGACCACATCTTCGCTCTCGGCCAGTTTCTCCGCTTCTTCGCAGAAACGCTCCTTGGCCTCAAGGTTTTTCTTGAAATCCAGGTCGCGCAGGTCGTGATTAATCTGGACCATATCGTAGAACTTCTCTACGAGGAACTGGTAAGTATCGTTGATGTCCCTGAAGTCAGCTGCGGGCACAGGGCCTATCGAGCGCCACTTTGCCTGAATCTCGCGAAGGGCCGGAAATGCGGTCTGGACATCGCTGAGATTCTCGACCAGATCCTTGAGCTCGGCGATAACCGCCTTCTTCTTCTCAAGGTTCTCCGAACGCAGGGCATCCTGTTCGCGATTGTAGACAGCCTTTTCCTTCTTATAGTCGGAATAGACCATCTTGAACGCTTCTTCCTGGGCCGAGAACTTCTCTTCAACGTTCTCTCCTGCGGCCTCCGCTTCGGCTTTCAGTTTTCCCAAAAGCTTATAGAATGCGGACTTCACCGCTTCCACTTCCTTTCCGCGCTCCATTCTGTCTTCACTGACGCCGATCTGGCGCAGAGCGACTATGAGTTCGTCCAGAGAAAGGTTCTCAAGTTCTGTAATAGTCATATCAAATGTTTTATAAAGCCTACAAATATAACAAAAATTAGGTATTTTTGCGATATGAGAATAGATATCCTATCCGTAGTACCCGAACTCCTCGATAGTCCCCTTGGCCATAGCATAGTCGGTCGTGCAATAAAAAAGGGTTTGGTCGAGATCCATGTCCATAATCTGCGCAAGTACGGCATCGGTCCGCGCAAGAATGTCGACGACTATTCATACGGCGGCGACGCAGGTATGGTAATGATGGTAGAGCCTGTTTACCGCATGATAGAAGAGTTGAAAGCCGAACGCGACTACGACGAGGTTATCTATATGTCTCCCGACGGAGAAATACTAGACCAGGGTATCGCCAATTCCCTGTCGCTACTGGGCAATATCATCATCCTCTGCGGCCACTATAAAGGCATAGACCACCGTATCCGCGAACACCTCATCACTCGCGAGATCTCTGTAGGCAATTACGTAGTGAGCGGAGGAGAGATTCCCGCCGCGCTGCTGGCAGACGCTATAGTCCGCCTCATTCCCGGCGCCCTCACCGACGAGACATCCGCCCTGTCCGATTCCTTCCAGGACGACCTGCTCTCCCCTCCCGTCTACACCCGTCCCGCCGAGTTCAACGGCTGGAAGGTTCCGGATGTGCTTCTGAGCGGCAACCCTAAACTCATCCAGGCCTGGCAGGACGAGCAAGCCCTGGCCCGAACCCGTGAGCTCAGGCCTGAACTGCTCGAAAAGTAAGCTTGTTTATCTGGGCAAAAGTGCTCTGTGGACAGGCCATTCCACTGCCCTGAGCCTGATATGAATTGCCGCCCTCAGGTCCTCCGAAGAGGCTCCGAAGCTAAGTTTATAGATTCCCTCAGCCGTTTCCCATGCTGATGTCTCCTCATTGAAGGAGGCGAAGCCATATGCGTCTACGGTGAAACTTAACTCCTCCGATTCTCCGGGCTGCAACTCACCTGTCTTCGCAAAGGCCTTGAGTTCGATGGCAGGTTTTTCAAGACCGCCAGCCGGAGCGGTCGCATAAAGCTGGACAGCTTCTTTTCCTGGGGCGTTTCCAATGTTCTTAACCGTGATGAAAGCGGTAACCGTTCCATCTGCGGTTATCTTCACAGAGGGCTTGGAGTACTCGAATTCAGTATAACCAAGACCATATCCGAACGGATAGGAAACGGGCATTCCAGATGATGCGAAATAGCGGTAACCGACCCAAATGCCTTCAGCATATTCTGTATAGTCAACATTGCGTTCACCGTCTGGATTGAGTACTGAAGGGAAATCCTCGCCCACCGACGGTCTGCCGTGGTAATCGTAAGGGAAGTTCTTAGACGACGGGATGTCGAAATACGAGACCGGGAAGGTCATGGGCAGTTTTCCAGAAGGATAAGCAGCACCGCTGATAACATCAGCTATCGCGTAGCCGCCCTCCTGACCGGGTGTCCATGCAAGTAGTATCGCATCCGGCAGGTCCTTCCATGAAGCGGTTTCAATCACTCCGCCTATATTCAGCACAACTACCAGCTTCTTTCCGGCCGCATGGTAGACTTCGGCCAGTGACGCGATGATATTTCTTTCCGTCTCCGTAAGAGTCCAGTCGCCGTCCTCGGCCTTGCGGTCATCGCCCTCGCCAGCATTACGGGAGATGGTAAAGACTGCGAAATCACTCTCCTTCTCCAGGTTCTCAATATCAGCGCTAGGAAGATCCATCTCAGGTACAACAGCCTCACCGAGGAGGATGCCGTAGCCGTCAGGATTGTTGCGCAGCTCCTCTTTTGTGGAGTCGATATATTCCTTGTACTGAGCCTCCAGCAGTGAATCCAGTTCGAAGCCGTTCTCGCGAAGGCCGTCTGCAATATTGCGCACATACGCCTTATTCACGTTGCCCGAGCCGGTACCGCCCGCGATGAAATCATACGAACCTATTCCGTAAAGGGCGACCTTTGCGGGTGCCTTTACAGGAAGGGCGCCACGGTTCTCGAGCAAGACAAGTCCTTCGGGAGTGGCTTTGCGGACAAGGGCTGCATGACCCTCCAGGTCGGGCTTGTTCGAGTACTCATAACCGGCGAAACGAGGAGTACGAACTATATATTCAAGTATCCTTCTTACATTGCGGTCCAGATCCTTCTCGTCGAGCGAACCATCGTTCACTGCCTCGATTATACGGGATATCTCCACATCTATACCAGGCTGCATCAAGTCGTTGCCAGCCTTTACGGCTTCGACAGTACCGTCTTTGCTGCCCCAGTCTGTCATAACAATTCCTCTGAAGCCCCACTCATCGCGAAGGATGTCTGTCAGGAGTTCCCTGCTCTGCTGGGTGAAGACGCCGTTGATACCGTTGTATGAACTCATTATGGTCCAGGGATCCGCCTCTTTCACAGCTATCTCATAGCCTTTGAGGTAGAGTTCCCTGATAGCGCGAGGGCAGATACGGGCGTCATTCAGGAGCCTGTTGACCTCCTGGTTGTTAAAAGCGAAGTGTTTGGCACTTACTCCGACACCGTTGCTCTGTATGCCTCTAATATATGCAGCGGAAGTCTTACCGCTGAGCAAAGGGTCCTCTGAGAAGTACTCGAAATTGCGCCCACACAAAGGGTTGCGGTGAAGATTCTGACCGGGCGCGAGAAGCACATCGACTCCATATTCCTTCTCTTCTTCGCCCATGGCCGCAGTCAGTTGCTCTACGAGTTCAGTATTCCAGGTGGATGCCAGAACGGTACCCACAGGGAAACCTGTGCAGAAGAAGGTATCTTCAGTTCCCGCCCTGCGCGGTTCGATCCTGAGGCCGGCGGGACCGTCGGCAAGAACGGTACTGGGAATCCCCAGTCTAGGGATGGCTCTGGTGGTTCCGGCGGCGCCGGGCACGAGGACGGCGTCAGACGCAGTCAGCGAGCCGGCCGTCATCGAACCCCAGCCGCCTCCTACGCAGAGTTCGGCCTTCTCTTCGAGGGTCATCGCGGCGAGTACTTCGTCGATATTGTCTTTGTTTAATTGGGGTTGAGCCGCTGCTGAAATTGAGCAAATGGTTGCCATGGTAAGAAGAACAAAACGCCTCATTAATAAAATATTTTAGAATCAATAGTGTAAAAATACAAACTTTTTGTAAAAATATTTTGCAGATATAAAAAGTTGACTTATATTTGTCGTCGGAAATGATAAACAACTCAACTTACTCACGTAAGGATTCTAACCAACAATAATTAACCTTCTTAAGGTAATACACTACTAACTAATCGTTAACGCCCGCTGTGAAGCGGGCGTTATTCGTTATTTAATTCGTATGGGGGGATCGTCGTAGAGGAGGTAACGTTTGGCCTTGCGAATCCATTTTTGTTCCTCGGCCTTGACGTGTTCCTGAACTATGTCGAAGGTGATTCCACCGCGGAGATACTCGCTGATAACAGGATCTGCGACCTTTACATGGAGCTGCGGGAGCATTTCGAACTGCGAATAGTGCTCCGCAAAGTAGCGCATCAACTCAAGAGTATGCAGCAAAGAGTGATACCTGGCTTCAGGTTTTAGTATAATCTGATAGCCCAGGCATTTCTCGCCTGAATAGCGGCCGGCCGAAGGGGTGAACGAACACGGCCTCATGATCACGCCCTCGGGGCATGGCGGCGCGGCGACCGAATCGGGCCTGAGCCATGGGGCTCCTATGTATTCATACGGCCGCGCCGTGCCGATTGCGGGCGTGAGTGTCGTATTGTTCCACAAGCCTCCCCCGCTGTACATATAAACGGAGAACAGACCGGGCAGGTCCGAAGACGGAGCGATGGTCCATGGCATTATGTCCGACCATGAACGGTTGGTGGCCGCAGAGATAACATGGAGCGGGAACTTCGCGCCTATCTCATCGACATAGAGGCTGCACAGTTCGCCAAGAGTAAGACCATGGCGGTGAGCCACCCTCGGAGTCCAGATATCGGCGTCGATAGCGGGGATTGTTCCTTCCACGCTGCGTCCGGCCGGATTGAAGTGGTCTACTATATATATGGAAGGACCTTCTTCCATCCTGGCGCGGGTGCTCAGAAGCCTCATCACGTCGCGCGTGAAGTTGAAGTAACGGCTTCCTACATCCTGAATCTCGACTACCAATGCATCGAGCCCCTCCAGATCTTCCTGACTGAACTCTATGTGGTTGGTTCCGGGAGTGAGTTCTGCGCCTTCGGGCTGGAACAACTTAACCAGATTACCCCGCTGCTTGAAGATATCGTAAAGATACCTTCCGGTAGCCGTATCGAAGCAATTCTGGGTGCAGAAACAACCCACGCGGCCCTGTAAGAGGCCGCGATCGAGTTGTTCTTCTATTGGGGTTGTCCGGAAACTGAACATTATTTCTTGGAAAGGAGGTCGAGGGCGAACCCAACTATCTGCTCTCCGAGAGCGATAGCCTCGGCCTCGGTCGGAGCCTCGCTGTAAACCCTGATGATGGGCTCAGTATTGGACTTGCGGAGGTGGACCCACTTGCGCTCAGCCTCGAAATCTATCTTAACACCGTCGATGGTGTTGATCTTTTCGTTCTTGAACTTCTCCTTGAGGGCCTCGAGAACGGGCACGACTGCAGAAGCATCCGGCAGGTCAATCCTGTTCTTTGCGATGAAGTACGGAGGAAGAGTCTTCTTGTACTCGCTGACCTTCATTCCCTTATGGGCGAGGTGCGACAGGAAGAGGGCTACGCCGACCATGGCATCGCGTCCGCAGTGGGAAGCGGGATAGATTACGCCTCCGTTGCCTTCGCCGCCGATGATGGCGCCGACCTGGTGCATCTTGGTTGTAACGTTGACCTCACCGACTGCGGCTGCGTAGTAGGTACCGCCATGGGCCTCGGTAACATCGCGGAGAGCGCGGCTCGAGCTAAGGTTGGAGACGGTGATGCGCGGCTGCACGCCGGCCTTTTCTGCTCGTTCGAGCAGGTAATCGGCTACGCTCACGAGGGTATACTCCTCCACGAACGGGTCGCCGGTCTCGCAAATGAAGGCCAAACGATCTACGTCCGGGTCGACACTGATTCCGAGGTCTGCCTTCTCGCGTACGACGGTCTCGCGCAGCTCGATGAGGTTGGCCGGAAGCGGCTCGGGGTTGTGGGCGAAATCGCCGGTAGGCTCGCCATTGATGGTGATGCACTCAACTCCAAGGCGCTCGAGCAGGCGCGGCATAATTATGCCGCCGACACTGTTTACTGCGTCCAGAACCACCTTGAAGCCGGCTTTCTTGATAGCCGGGAGATCTACCGCCTCGAGAGCGAGGACGGACTCTATATGTTCATCGGTGAAGTCATGCTCGGTGATGGTACCGATCTCATCTACGGGAGCGAAATCGAAATCTTCGCTGGCCGCCAGGTCGAGTATTTCCTGGCCTTCGACTGCTGTAAGAAACTCTCCCTTGTCGTTGAGAAGTTTAAGGGCGTTCCACTGGCGGGGGTTGTGGGAAGCGGTAAGGATGATACCGCCGTCTGCATTTGCAAACCTTACTGCCAGCTCGGTAGTAGGAGTACTGGCAAAACCACATTTAACGACGTCCACTCCGCAGGAGATAAGTGTTCCGCAGACCAGCTGCTCGACCATCTCTCCGCTGATACGGGCGTCACGGCCGACAACCACCTTATAGCGTTTGCCGCTATTGGGAGCTGGCTTTCGACCCGGAAGAGTCTTGCAATAAGCGTAAGTAAACTTTACGATGTCGATAGGAGTGAGGCCTTCGCCTGCCGGGCCGCCGATTGTTCCGCGGATGCCGGAGATGGATTTTATCAGTGTCATAATACGCAAATTTAACAAATAATCTTTGGTTTGATGAAATATCTTTCTATATTTGCACCCGCTTTTTAAACACTAGTGTAACAATGAAAAAAGGAATTCATCCCGAAACCTACCGTCTTGTAGCTTTCAAGGATATGTCAAACGAAGATGTATTCATCACTCGTTCTTGCGTCAACACTAAGGAGACGATCGAGATCGAAGGCGTTGAGTACCCCCTCGTGAAGGTTGAGATCTCGAATACTTCTCACCCCTTCTACACCGGCAAAACTAAGATTATCGACACCGCCGGCCGCGTTGACCAGTTCTATCAGAGGTACAAGGCTCGCAAGAAATAATTCTTTCTTGCGCATAGGATACAAAAGAGCCCGCACAAGGTGCGAGCTCTTTTTTTATACTGCTTTGTCAAAAAAATTTGGAGGGTCAGAATTTTTATCTATCTTTGCAGTCCCAATGAGGGACTAACTGCTGGGTTCGTATAACGGTTAGTACTCGAGATTCTCAATCTCGCAATAGGAGTTCGATTCTCCTACCCAGTACCGGAGGGAATGCCAATTATCTGTCTTACAGGTAGTTGGCATTATTCGTTTACAGGGGATCCACATCGAACGAATACAGCGCGCCGTACTGGAGTTTGAGCTCAGCCTTGCGAGAGGTTAGCGACGAGTCGCGCTGGAGGACTTCCCTTCTGACCACCCCGTTTCTATCACTCATGTAAATCAGACGGGTATAGGGAGGAAGGCTGTATTTCTTGCGCTCGGCGAGCAGTTCAGCGATAGCAGTTTTCTGACCGGCGGCATCTGAAGCGAGAGCCCTATACACAGGATGAGACGCTGCGCCGCACTGAACCACCAGCTTGTCGGTGTGGGCGCGGATTGAGCAGAGCATCTGCAAGGCCTTTTCATCGGCCCTGAAATCAGCACGGTCGAAAAGGGCATCGGCCTGCAAGACAAGGGTCAAAGCACTATGTGACGAGGATTTACGGGCCGCAGGAGCACTCAGAAGCTGAGGATCGCGGCCGGGCAGGACTTCCCTTAATTCAGCGGCCGCATCGTCTTCAGTCTGAAAGCAGCGGACTACGGTCACAAGCGCATCTGCAGGCAGAGCACGTATCTCTTCGAGGGCACGGCGTGAATAGTTCCCTATCATACCGTTTTTGCGTCTCTCGGCGGGAATGTCGATAATCTCCACCTCCGGCAGCTTTTCGCGCACCTCGACCATCTCGTATTTACCGCTAAGGCAGTTGTTCACGCTCTCAAGCGACGGGCAGGCCGAACCAAGGAGAAGGCGGGCTCCATGGATACGGGCCAGCATCGCGGCAACGTCGCGACCGTTATAATGAGGAGCCTGCTCGCTCTGCTTGAACGAGGCGTCCTGCTCCTCGTCTACTATCACCAGGCCGAGCTTGCTCCATGGCAGGAAAACCGACGAACGCACACCGATTACAGCTACCGGCCTGGAAGCGTCGCGCACGGCAGCCAGCACTTCCCTCTTCTCTTTCTGGCCTGTGGCGGCTCCGTAGAGCAACAAGCTCCCCCTAAGCCCACGACCAAGGTCGTCTCGAAGGCTGAAGCCGAAATCGGTCTCCGGCTCGAGGATCAAAACGTCGCGGCCCGAAGTGAGGGTACGGCGTATTTCGTCCAGATAATACGGAACGCGATCCGTCCCGCGCAGCAGTACCGGCTTCTCCCCGAAGTCTATAGCCTCTTGAAAGGCCTGCGAAGCTGGCACGGCGACAAGTTCCGCCAGGTCTTGCCTGGTCAGCGACAATTGCTGGGCAATACGATCACGCTCCTCCTGAAGACGCTCGGCAATATCCGGGCGGTGTTTACGGGCCAGCGCAGCTTCCTTAGCCGCCAGACGCGCCTCTAACATGGGTATTCTCGTTTCAAGCGCAAGGCGGCGCTTTTCCTGGCTCTGCGCGGCACGCGACCCGAGCTTGGAGGCAACCTCTTCCAATCTAAGTTTACCTACCGGATAAGCCGCTTTGTAGACTTCTCCGAGGGTGCACATATAATAGGAAGAGACAAAGTCCCAGAGTTTCAGCTCGGCGGGAGTTATATCAGCCAGGCCGGTATCGGCCAGATCAATAGGATAGACAGTAGTAACATCAGGCTGGCCGCCCACTCCAAGGACTACTCCGATATAGGGTTTACGGGCAAAAGTCACGGCTACTCTCTGCCCTACATGCAACTCCTCCGTAGTGCTGTACCACGGGGTAAAGTCGAGCTTAAGAGGCAGACATACCTGTATGTAACTGCGAGACGCCATATAGAGCAAAGATAATGATTTTCGAGGCAGAATTCATATATTTGTGTATTATGATACTCAGCATTCTTATTGCCCTTGCGCTGGGCGCCATTATAGAAGTCAGGCCGGAGACCAATCCGGAAGGCAAGATACTTACTATGATCGAGGCTACGATAGACCGCAGCGTCTACCCCGTGTTCCCCACTAAAGAGATGCCGGACTATCAGGAACCGTTCTATAAAGTCGTAGACGGAAAAGGCATTTTCTTCCTCGAAGACCCGGATACAGTCTGGATTGCTCGAGACCTGCCCGAGGTTCACTACGGAGTCAGTGTAAGCCGCAACGAATTCGGTATCAACGGTGGACTGTTCCCATCTCCCAGCGGAGAGCGACTGGCCTACTACTCAAAGGACGAATCGCTGGTACCCGCATTCCCTTTGCTGAACATCAAAACAGCCAGCCTGGTTCCCCTAAAATATCCTATGAACGGCAGCGCTTCAGAGAGGGTTCAACTCCACGTATACGACAAGTCTAAGCGCGAATCTATTACCCTTAAAATCAACGATTTCGGCCCCGATAGATATATCACTGCTATAAGTTGGCTGGGGGAGGAAAAGATACTGACTCAGGTACTCGAACGCAGCCAGCACGACATGCACTTAAACCTCTACGACGCCGGGACTGGAGAGTTAATTAAGACCCTTCTTACAGAACACAACGACGCCTGGGTAGAACCTTACGATCCGCAGGTTCAGATCTCCGATAATCTCTTCCTGTATTTCACCGACAACCGCGACGGCTACAAAAGCATTTATCTTGTCGATCTCAACGGTAAAATCAAGCGAATCGCTCCAGCTCCTGCAGATGCCCGTTTCATATGTTACAAACTCGGTTACGTCTACTATTATTCATCTGAGATATCCCCAGCCGAACAGCATCTGTTCAGGGTTAAGCTCACTCCTGGAAAGTCGGTTTCAAAATCGAAAATCGGCAAGCCCCAGCAAATAACAAAAGAGCGCGGATGGCATACAATAGCCTTCAAAAGCGTCGGCATCAGGGATTGCTACAGCAGCTTCTCAGTTCCAGGAGTAGCGCAATTCTACGACCTGAACGGCAAGCGTTCCGTTGCTCCTTTCGAGGCAGACGATCCACTCGAGAACTACGCCGTTCCGGAAATCGAATTCGGCACGGTCCCCAGCGCCGACGGGCAGTTTGAAAACTACTACCGCCTCTACAAACCCCTCGGCTTCGACCCCTCGAAGAAATACCCTCTGATAGTCTACGTCTACGGCGGTCCCCACTCCCAGATGGTCAAGGACAGCTGGCTGGGCGGCATCCGGATGTGGGAACTCCTGATGGCCCAGAAGGGCTACGTAGTCTATGTCCAGGACAACCGAGGCACCTCGGGCCATGGCGCAGCCTACGAAAAGGCCATAAACCGCCTCTGCGGCCAGGCCGAAATGGCAGACCAGATGGTCGGTATCAACCGCCTGCTCGAGCAGCCCTGGGTCGACCGCGAGCGCGTCGGAGTCCACGGCTGGAGTTACGGCGGCTTCATGACCATCACTATGGCCCTCACTTACCCTGAGTTATTCAAAGTCGCCGTCGCGGGCGGCCCCGTAATCGACTGGGGCTGGTACGAAGTCATGTACGGCGAGCGCTATATGGACACCGAAGAGACCAATCCCGAAGGCTTTGCCCTCACCCGCCTTCAGGACAAGGCAGGCAAGCTTCAGGCTAAGCTTCTGATCTGCCAGGGCGCGGTCGACAACACCGTCGTCTGGCAGCACTCCCTCAGCTTCGTACAGGCCTGCATTAATGCCGGAAAACAGGTCGACTACTTCCCCTTCCCTACAGCAGAACACAACATGCGCGGCTTCGAACGCGTATACCTATACCAGAAAATAACTGACTATTTCGATACCAATCTATGAAAGAGTACATCCAGCAGAACAAGGAACGCTTCTTCGAAGAGCTCTTCAGCCTCCTGAGAATCCCTTCCATTAGCGCCAAGGCAGAGAATAAACCAGACATGAAGCGCTGCGCCGAAAGGCTCGCAGAGCTCCTTATCGAAGCCGGAGCCGACGAGGCAGCAGTCTACCCTAGCAAGGGCAATCCGGTAGTCTTTGGCCAGAAGATAATCGATCCCAAGGCGAAGACCGTTCTGGTCTACGGCCACTACGACGTACAGCCCCCGGAGCCGCTCGAAAAATGGCACACAGACCCCTTTGAGCCCGTTATCCACGACGACGCCATCTGGTGCCGCGGCGCCAACGACGACAAGGGCCAGCTCTTCATGCACATAAAGGCCTTCGAGTACCAGGTCCGCACCGGCAAACTCCACCACAACGTAAAGTTCATCTTCGAGGGCGAAGAAGAAATCGGAAGCCCCAGCCTCCCCGACTGGATGAAGGAGCACAAAGACCTGCTCAAGGCCGATATCTGCCTGGTCTCCGACACGACCATGATAAGCGAGAAAGTCCCCAGCATCAACTGCGGAATGAGGGGCCTTAGCTACCTCGAAGTCAAGGTCACCGGCCCCAACAAGGACCTCCACAGCGGCCACTACGGCGGCGCGGTCGCCAATCCAATAACAGTCCTTTGCGAGATGATCGCGCAGCTCCACGATGAGAACCAGAGAGTCGCTGTCCCGGGCTTCTACGACAAAGTCGTGGAACTCAGCAAGGAAGACCGCGAGCTGCTCTCCAAGGCCCCCTTCGACATCGAAGAATACAAGCAGTTCCTCGGAATAGACGAAGTGCGCGGCGAAAAGGGCTATACAACCCTCGAGCGTACCGGAATACGTCCATGTCTGGACGTCTGCGGAATCTGGGGCGGCTACACCGGAGAAGGAGCCAAGACAGTGCTCCCCAGCGAAGCCCACGCCAAGATCTCCATGCGTCTGGTTCCCAATCAGTTAAGCCGCGAGATCACGCCCCTCTTCAAGAAGTATTTCGAGAGTATCGCCCCGAAGGATGTCCATGTCGAAGTAAAAGAATGTGAAGGCGGCGACGGATTCCTGATTCCAATCAGCTCGGACGCCTACAAAGCCGCCGCGCGCGCCATCGGAGAAGTCTACGGAATCGAGCCCGTCCCCAGCCGCGGCGGCGGCTCTATCGCCGTCCTCGCCGACATGCAGCAGATCCTCGGCATCGACCCGCTCCTGATGGGCTTCGGCCTCGAACGCGACACCATCCACTCCCCCAACGAAAGTTATCTCTTGAAGCAATTCTTTGGAGGCATGGAATCCATCGCCCTGTTCTATCAATACTATTAGAGTATAAGCAGAACAAACTGCACCCCTGAGCCGCTTTTTGCCCGGACTAGGGTCGCCGTCAGACGCGGAGCGTCCT
>JAFZWV010000029.1 GCA_017617035.1 Bacteroidales bacterium | reverse complement strand
TCCGAGGGCAAGACGGCCGAGCAGGTTAAGCGCGACATCCTGGACTTCAACGGCACAGCTAATAATATGATGCTGTTCGGCGTCGTGACGGGCGAGATGATCGAGATGGCGATCGCGCGCTGCCGGGTCTACCCGCACCCCTCTCTTCTTACGACTACCGGCAACATGCTGCTGGTGGCGGAGGAGCCGAAGCAGGCGCTCGAGTACTTCGAGGTCGCCTCGAAAGCACAGCCGGATTTCGAAGAACCGCTCTACGGCCAGCTCGAATGCCTGATGGACCTCGGGCAGGTCGAGAAGGCCCGCAAGGTGGTCCCCAAGGTCATCGAGGTCGCAGCAAAGCGGCGCAAACCGGACGGCAAGGCATGGCTTTACAAGGCCATGCTCACGACGCAGACCGACCCCTTAGGCGCAGCGGCCGCCCTGTTCAAATCGCTCTCGCTGGGCTACTTCAACGAGAACACGGTCAGCCTTATCAGTTCGCTGCTGGCCGGGCTTGACCAGGCGGAGATGACGGCCTCCCTTGACGAGCAGGACTTCATGAGCGTGGTTAATCAGGTCTTCACGCCCGAGAATCTGGAGAACATCCGTAAGGGGGTCACCTATGGCGACGACGACTTCTTCCCGGCCGACGACGCCGGATTCAACGCCACTCCCGCCGGCGATCTGGAGGCCAACAGAGCCAACAATGCCCGCATCGCCCGCGATTATGAGACACGCTCGTCTAAACACTGGGCCAAGGCCGAGAAGGCGGCCCAGAAAGGACCGGCCATCGGCCTGCTTACCGCGATGGGGGCAGTTTATCTGCCCGACAATATGTCAAGCCTGATCGATGCGGCGAAGCAAAGGCCCGAGGTTCTGCAGGCTGTTAGAGCCAGCTCCGACGCCCGTAAAGGGATTGAGAAGATCAATCTCCCCGAGGCTGTTCGGGCCGGTCTTGAGACTTCGTACGAGAGGCTCACCAACGCCCTTTGTACCGAATACGGTGTCGACGGCTTCTACCTGCCTGACGCCCGCGCGTACTGGTGTATGAAACTCCTGGAGCGTTACTACAAATACCGTCTCGATTATGCCTATGGCACTTTCGGCAGTTTCGATGACCAGACCCGCACCTTCCACGGCTACCTGCCCGAGGGGCTCAAGACCTATATACTTGCCTGCGTAAAGCGCACCGACAAAGACATCTCTCTAAACGAGGCGATGGACAAGCGGCAACAGGAGGCGGCTTTGAAACTCTACAAACAATGCCTCAGTGAATTCGACGCCTGGTGCGATGCCCACCCCGATGCATCGGATGCCGCTATCGAACGCGCCAAGAGGCGCATCTTCAGGCCTTACCGCATAATGACAGAAGTTACCCATCCGCTTGAGCACCTGAACCAGATAGAGGTGGTTTCCGAGACCGAAAAAGCCAACGCATATGTCACGTATTACAACGGGACTATCAGGCCTGTTCTGGCAGAGTGGTGGAAGGATATCTCGAAGTACTGTTCATTCTGCTGCGACGGCAAAGTCAGTGACTATTTCTGGTACAGAAATCTGGCACTTATGTATTCCGAATACTCCGCCACTTTCGCTGCTAAAGCGACTGCGGGCGATATGCTGCATCAGGCCCGAGTAATAATACTCAAGGCTGAAGCAGACATCAAGGAAGAACAGTGGGAGGATCATCAGGAGGCGATAGCCGAACACGAGCAGGAGGAACAAGACGCCCGCGATCTGGCCGAATTTCTGGGCAAGCAATGGCATGGTCTGAGCGACCTCTATATCTCGATGCAGACGCCTCTTGGCGAGATCAGTTTGGGTCTGAAGGAGGGTAAGTTTGGCGTCCATCTCGATATAGATAAAGCATATGAGAAACCAGTTCCTCTGGATGCCGAACCGGTTAAGACTTTGCTGGGGAGCGAGAGCATGGACCAGTATATGATGAACGTTCTGAAGGGAGAAGCAGGGAAATGGATAGGGAAAGGAGTGGGCGATATTGAACTTGCCTCCAGACTTGCTTCAGGCAATCTGATCGCCGTAAAGGAAAAAGAGCAGGTCGAGATAAGCCGCGATTCTGCAGGAAACTATCATTTCAAAGAACGTGAGAGCACCAATTACGATCTGGCCGGATATGCCAACGTAACAACAGAAAATATCCAGGTCGGAAGAATTGACGCACGCAGAGATGTTGTTACCTACGGCTTCGGTGGATTCTTCTCGGCTTCAATGGGAAGTACAATAGTTAGATAATAATTATGAAACGGTTTTTACTTTTACTTGTGTTGGCATTGAGTACGGTGGCTCGCGCTCAGGATGAGTCGGAAGCCGAACCGCCAGCATGGTTCAATGTCTCCAAGCTTGCTTTTTATGCATCAAATGGCGCGGATCGGGACAACGCTCCGATTCAGTATTTGATGTTTGCCGCAAAGACTTGCGAGGACAATCAGGAGTTGTTCGACCAGTACAATACTTTATTGGACGAAATTGGTCAGGAGGAGATAAACCAGGACCTCCCCGAGTCTTTCAGGCAGATGGAGGAGGATATAAAGCAGTTGCGCGAAGTAGCCAAAGAGCAGCCCGAGCTCAAACCCCAAATCGATGAGGCCATCAGGGAATTCGAAAGGCAAAAGCAAGAGGCGATGGCAGAGTATGTCAAGCCTTCCAAGAGTTATTCATACAATCCTGCGACCATACTCAGCAGACTCAAAGCCATAGCCATTAATCACAAAATCTACACTGGCTATTGGGAGGCCGGCAATGGTCTTTACAGCGTTACAGAAGCTCCCCGTTACTGCAATCTGGACGAGGATGACAGGTATACCCACACCAAGATCTCTTTCGACGAAAAAGACCGCTATAAGTGGGGCCTTATCGACGAAAACGGACGCCAGATCCTTCCTTACAAATACAGTTGGGTCAATGTTCACCATATCTATCCTGACGCTTTCCCCGACTTGGACCTGATTTTCTTGTATAAGCAGGAATCCGATGGCAGTGTCCACGCCGGAGCGGTCAACTATCGCGGCCAGGTTCGCATCCCGTTTATTTATGACGATCCGAACGGTGTTTACCACGGAGAGGACATATACTCCTTTGTGAAGAATGGGAAAATGGGCCTGGTAAATGTCAAAACCGGCAAGGAAGTACTTCCTTTCGAGTACACGACTTTCTCCCGCATGGCCGGCGGCTGGCTAGTCAGCAAAGATGACGAGCATTATGGAATGGTCAGCATCAGGACCGGCAAAGTCATTATACCTCTGAAGTACCGGAATCTCTGGGATGACAGGGATCCCTCCTTCCTTACTTTCGACAATAAGATCGATTATTACGATGAT
>JAFZWV010000028.1 GCA_017617035.1 Bacteroidales bacterium | reverse complement strand
TGGTGCTTGGCCGTGATGATGATGCCCTTGAAGCCGGCGGCCTTCGCGGTGCGCGCCCATTGACTGCAGTCGAGCGCCGTGGGGTTAAAGATGTCTTCAGCCTCGGTCCCCTCGCCCCACTCGCGGCCGGTAAAGGTATTCGGCCCGAAGTGGCAGAACATGTTCATCTCCATGGCCTGCCACTCGACCTGCTCCTTCGAGGGAAGCGCGCCGTAGGGACGGGTACATGAAGCCAGCGCCAGCAGCGCTATCGCGAGGGCGTACTTTCTCATAGGCCGGAGACGGTATCTTTATAGAGGCCGAACTCGCAAAGGACCGGGCAGGCCTTGGATGTCTTGATTTTCAGCTTCACGGCGTCTGTGGTCACGCTCGATCCGAGAAGGATGCGTTTGTGGCCTATGGTTGTGCCGCTCTTCCATGCGGTCCAACTGCCGTTCTTCTTGTATTGGATCACGAAACTCTGGACTCTCTGCCCGAGCGGAATGTATTCCTGCAGCGAGACGCGGTTGAAGGTCTTCTGTCCGTCGAGGGTGAACTCTATCTCGACTGTCTTTTCGTTATCGTCGGTGGCGAAATAGGTTTCCTGGTCGCCGTCGAGCAGGTTCTGGGGGCCGTAGCCCTTCAGGTACTCGCCGCGAACGTTGGTAGCGGTCGCCGTGGCCCCTGCGGCCAGGTTGGTTCCGAAAATGGTCTGGCGCATGGTGGTAAACTGCTCGATTATAGTCTTCTCTTCGTTTGCGATAACGCCCTGGTTAGACGGCGGGACATTCATCAGGAAGACGCCGTTGCGGCCGACGCTCTTGTAGTAGAGGTCCATGAGCTGCTTTGCTGTCTTGCGGGAGTCGTTCTTGCCGTAGAACCAGCCGTTGCGGTCGCCGATCTGCTGGATGGAGAAGTCGCACTCGGCGGGACACCAGGAGTCGGCGCCCTCGTCGCCCTGGCTGAGGTAAGTTCCGTAGCTGCCGGGGAGGTTGGAGGGCGACAGCCGGCGCCCGGTTATATCGAGGGTAGACCAGTTGGTCTCCCCCGCCACACCGTCTTCGTTGCCGACCCAGCGGCAGCCGGGGCCGCCGTTGGAGAAGATGACGCACTGCGGGTTGATATCGAAGATGGTCTGGTTGACCTTGGTCCAGTCGAAGTTGCCGGCATGGTTACCGTCGAGCCAGAATTCAACCACAGGGGCATACTTGGTCATCAGGTCTTTCGCCGCGTTCTTGAAGCGCGTTTCGTAGACGCTCGTACTAACTCCGCTGACCTCGATCATCCTGTCCCACGGCGAGAGGTAGATTCCCATCGCGACTCCGTACTTGTCGCAGGCGGTTCGAAGGGCGGCCAGGACGTCGGTGTGGTTCTTACAGTTCTCGTTCGCGACGTCGGTCGTGCTCTCTGGGTTGTCCCAGAGGCAGAAACCGTCGTGGTGCTTGGCGGTGATGATGATTTCCTTGAAACCGTTGTCGGCGGCCACCTTTACCCACTGATCGGCGTCGATGGTGGTCGGTGCGTAGTTGTTCAGCAGCAAGCTCTCGCTCCAGGCCTTGCCGTTGCAGTTGCTGTTCTCACCGTCCCAGCCGGAGAAGGTGGCCTGGCCGTAGTGGTAGAACATCAGAAGCTCCCTGCGCTGCCAGTCGACCTGGCCCTGGGTAGGCACTGCGCCGTAAGCGGCGGGGGCGCCGGGGTCCTGGGGCTGAGGGGTGACGTCGGTGGTATCGACCGGGGGTGTTTGTGTCGTATCGGTCTGGCCTTCCGGTTTATCGGGTGTAACGGGCGAATCGACGCATCCTGCCAGGATCGCCGCGGTCAGCGCCATCGCTGCCAGGATCATATTCTTTTTCATCGTGCTACTGCTTTAAAACGCAAACTCTCCGTAGTCGGCTTACCGTCGACCACGGGCTGGATCTTTACGATCACCGAGTCGGTCGAAGCTACTCCTTCGGGCATTGTGAAACGGATATGGACGGAATCGCGCCCGTCTGCGGGCATCACTATGTCTTTGCGCATCTTAAGGTCGGCGGCGTAATCGCCTTCGAGATTGAAGTGGACCCTCATTTTTCTGTGGGTATCGTTACCGAGATTGAAGTATACTTCCTTAGTCTCGCCCGGGTCCATCAGTCCGAGGCTGATCAGCAGGCGGCTGGAGTAGAAATCGCGGCCCATCGCGTAACGGGCATGGTCGGTTACGGGGTGCTTCATCGGGACTACCTCGCCCATGAACAGGAACGACTTGATCACTCCGTTGCGATAACGGATGTCGACCTGCTCGTCGATATGGCCGCTCTGATAGGACGGGTTATACTTGATCGGGATGCGATGGTACTCTCCGGGAGGAATGGGGAGATTGTTTACCATGGGGGTCGTACAGCGGCAGGTGGAGCGGCTCTGGGCCGCTACCATCGTGTCTTTAGTCTCATTTTTATAGAGGACTACGAACTCACACGGGCCGTCGGCTTCCTTGATAATTCCGAGATCGATTACAGTGTTGTCGTTTACGATAAATTCTCTGGGTCCTTTCGGGCTGCAGGCGAAGGCGGCAAGCAACGTCGCAATCAGCACTGCGCCCCTGGAAATTGACTTTGTTATCATTTCGCTATGTTTCGTTTCGCGACAAATATACCAAAATAATATGATATCTTTGCAGGGCTATGACTTTTGTGCGCAAGCATATTTTTTCGGCCTTTCTGGCCCTCGGTCTGCTGCTGGCCTGCCAGCCTGAGCAGGTCGTCATAGTGCCGGGACCGAAGCCGGAGCCGGGGCCTGTTAACGACACTGCCGCGGTCGACCCGCCGACTCCGGTACCGCCCGAACCCGCCGGTCCTATAATCCCGGACGAGATGGATGCGCTCCCCTGCGTTTATATCGAGACCCCGGGTCGTGTAGCCGTTAGAAGCAAAACCATCTGGGTTGAACTTGCGACTATCAAGATTACCGGCGATGAGGGAAAGGTCCTGTATCAGGACGACAGCCTTAAGATACGCGGCCGCGGCAATTCTACGTGGTGGAACTATCCCAAGAAACCTTATTATATAAAGCTCGATCATCAGGCCGATTTCTACGGAACCGGAAAGAGCAAGAAGTGGGTGCTTCTGGCCAACTGGATGGACAGGACTCTTTTGCGCAATCAGGTCGCCTTCGAAGCCTCCCGCCGCACCTCTATCGAATGGACGCCTTACGGCAGGTTCGTGGAGCTGTACCTCAACGGCGAACATCTGGGTAATTATTGGCTCGGGGAGAAGATCAATGTGGAAGGATCGAAGTTCGAAGCCGAGTACCTTTTTACTTTTGATACTTCCGACTCCAACGAGAGAGATTTCTTCTCAACCGGCACCTACCGCGCAAATGTACGGCAGTGGAATTGTCCGGTAGAGGTTAAGTATCCCGACAGGGATGATTATGACTACGACACCGATCCGTCGAAGTTCAGGCCCATCCTTACAGCCGCCGAGCAGACGCTCAAGACTATGACGGACGCGATTGCCGCCGGGAATTTCTCCGACGTAATCGATATCGACTCTTTCTGCGACTGGTATCTGGTCCACGAACTTTGCTACAACATGGAGCCCAATCATCCCAAGAGCTGCTTCTTCCACTGGAGGGGCGGAAAGATGTATGCGGGTCCTGTGTGGGACTTTGATTGGAACACCTTTACGCCCAACCATAATACCCTGGATATCAGCAACAGTCTCTGGTATAGCAGACTGCTTAAGAACTCGGCTTTCAAGGCCCGCCTCAAGGAGCGCTGGGCCGAGTTGAAGCCCTCATTCGAGACTCTGCCCGATTATATCGACGAGCAGGCCGACATAATCTGGGAATCGGAGTGGAACAACAACCAGATGTGGCCCTGCTATCCCAATCCCGTCACTGAAGATGGTAGCGGGATGGTCAATCACGACGAAAATCTGAGCTATCAGGAAGCCCTCGACCGGATGAAAGATGCTCTCCGGTCGCGCATCAGCGCTCTTGACAAGCGCATTCCTGCTTTGTAATGAAAATCGTTTGCGACGATAAGATTCCCTTCCTTCGCGGGGTGTTCGAGCCCTACGCGGAGGTGGTGTATCTTCATGGCGCCGCAATTTCGGCTTCTGATGTTAAGGATGCCGACGCGCTGGTAGTCCGGACGCGCACTCGCTGCGACCGCACTTTGCTGGAAGGGTCCTCTGTGCGCGTCATCGCCAGCGCGACCATTGGTTATGACCATATCGATACAGCTTGGTGTTCGGAGCATGGTATTGTGTGGGCCAACGCGCCCGGCTGTAACGCAGGTTCGGTAGCGCAGTGGGTAGAATCGGTGCTGGTGACGCTTTCGCGCTCGCATGGATTCTCGCTGGTTGGAAAGACCTTGGGAATAGTCGGTGTCGGGCATGTTGGATCGAAAGTTCAGGCTTTAGCGTCTGCGCTTGGCCTTCGGACACTGCTTTGCGATCCACCCAGGGCCATGGCCGAAGGTCCGGCTGGTTTTGTCTTACTCGACGAGATTATTGCTGGGGCCGATATTGTGACCTTACACGTTCCTTTGACTCAGGAAACGTATCATATGATAGACGCATCCGTTTTGGGGCGCATGAGGCCGTCGCAGATTCTAATCAATTCCTCGCGCGGCGAGGTGGTCGACTCTGCGGCACTTCGGGAAGCGCTGCAAGATGGTCGACTGATGGCCGCCGCGCTGGACGTGTGGGAAAACGAACCGCTCGTCGATCCTGTTTTGGTCGGCCTCGCGGAGATCGCGACACCGCACATTGCCGGCTACAGCCAGGACGGCAAAGCCGCAGGCACCACCGCCGCCGTCCGCGTCGTCGCCCGCACTTTAGGACTTTCCGATTTATTCGATTTCTCCGTCGCGCTCCCGCCGGTCACTTCAGCTCATTATGATGTTCTTCAGGACAGCGCCCGCCTCAAAGCCGATATCTCCTCCTTCGAGCGTCTCCGCTCAGATTACCCCCCACGAAGGGAATAGATAAAGCAGAAGCAAACTGCACCCCAGGGCCGCTTTTTGCCCGGACTAGGGTCGCTGCCAGACGCAAAGCGTCGCTCAGCGATAGCGGCTAATGGGGTGCAGTTTGTTCTGTAATTTTTGGACTACTCCCCGTAATTTAGGGGGGAGAAGTCGAAAAATCACCTAAAAGACTTCGTCGGCGGGTTCGCGGAAGTCGTCGGCCTGAGGGGCCGGGGCTTCTTCGTGGCGCGGGCCGAAGCTGCGGCGGGGACCGCGGTCGTGGCGGTCGTCACGACGCTCGCCTCCGCGGCGATCGCCCTCGCGGCGAGGACCGCGATCTGAGCGCTCTCCGCCCTTACGGTCGCCGTCGCGCCTGGGGCCGCGCTCACGCGGTTTGGGCTCAACGTATCCCTCGGGCTTCTCGGTAAGAGCGCGCATCGAAAGGCGCATCTTTCCGGTCTTGGCATCGATCTCGAGGAGCTTGACATCAACCTCGTCGCCGACCTTCAGGACATCCTCAACCTTCTCGGTCTTCGTCCATGCGATCTCGCTGACGTGCAGGAGTCCTTCCTTACCAGGGAGTATCTCGATGAATGCGCCGAAGTCGAGGATAGACACCACGCGACCATGGTAAACAGTACCCACCTCGGGAACTGCGCAGATGCCCTTGATCCAATCGAGAGCCTTCTGCATGGCCACTGCGTCGTTGGAAGCGATGTCGACCACACCGACTGTTCCCTCTCCGTTCGGGTTGGGTTCTTCGTCGATATTGATGGTTGCACCGGTTTCCTTCTGAATCTTCTGGATGGTCTCGCCGCCCTTGCCGATGATGGCTCCGATAAACTCGGAAGCGACGATGAGCTGCTGGATGCGAGGCACGAACGGCTTGTAGTCTTCGCGAGGCTCGCTGATGGTCTTCTTCATCTCGCCCATGATGTGGAGGCGGCCCTGGCGCGCCTGCTCGAGAGCCTGCTCGAGGACTGCGTAGGAAAGGCCGTCGACCTTGATATCCATCTGGGTTGCGGTGATACCGTCGGCGGTACCTGTGACCTTGAAGTCCATGTCGCCGAGGTGGTCTTCGTCGCCGAGGATGTCGGTGAGGATGGCGTAGCGCTCGTTGGGGCGCTCAGCGTCGGTGATAAGGCCCATGGCCACACCTGCTACCATCTTCTTGATCTTCACGCCGGCGTCCATGAGTGCGAGGCAGCCGCCGCAGACCGAAGCCATTGACGAGGAGCCGTTGGACTCAAGGATATCGGACACGACGCGAACGGCGTACGGGTTCTCCGGGGCCATGGGGATAACGGGCTTGAGAGCGCGCATCGCAAGGTTGCCATGGCCGATCTCACGGCGGCCGACACCCCTCTGAGGCTTAGCCTCACCGGTGGCAAACGGAGGGAAGTTGTAGTGGAGCACGAACTGCTGGTCGTCCTGGATGAGGACCTCGTCCATCTCCTTCATGTCCATCTTGGTTCCGAGGGTCACGGTCGCGAGGGACTGGGTCTCACCGCGGGTGAAGATTGCGGAACCATGGGCGCAAGGCAGATAGTCGACCTCGCACCAGATCGGGCGGACCTCGTCGGTCTTACGGCCATCGAGGCGGAGACCTTCGTCGAGGATCATGTTGCGCATGGCCTCTTTCTCCACGTCGTGGTAGTAGCGGCTTGCGAGAACGACCTTCAGGTCATAAGCCGGCTTCTCCTCGAGGTTTGCGGGCTCGGGGATAGTGGCGATGAACTCGTCGAGGATGGCCTTGAAGCCGTCCTCGCGCTCGTGCTTGGGCTTTGCTGCCTTTGCGAGAGCGTAGCACTTGGGATAGCAGAAATCCTTGACGGCGGCGCGGAGCTCTTCGTCCTGCTCGTCGTGGGGATAATCGCGCTTATTTACGTCGGTACCAAGCTCGTGCATGAGCTCTTTCTGTACGCGGCAGTGCTTCTTGATCTCTTCGTGGGCGAACTTGATGGCCTCGAGCATGTCGTGCTCGGAGACTTCCTTCATTTCGCCTTCGACCATCATGATGTTTTCTTCGGTAGCTGCGACCATGAGTTCGAGGTCAGCCCTTTCCATATCGGTAAAGGTAGGGTTGATGACGAACTGGCCGTCGATGCGGCAGACGCGAACCTCGCCGATAGGGCCTCCGAACGGGAGGTCGCTGGTTGCGAGGGCGCAAGATGCAGCAAGACCTGCGAGAGCATCCGGCTGGATATCTTTCTCAGCCGAGATAAGGGTTACGTTGACGAACACTTCCAGGTGGAAATCATCCGGCCAGAGGGGCCTGATGGGGCGGTCGATAAGACGGCTGATGAGAATCTCATAGTCGCTCGACTTGCCTTCCCTCTTCATGAATCCTCCGGGGAAGCGTCCTGCTGAATAATACTTTTCCTTGTAGTCTACGGTGAGGGGCATAAAGTCGGTGCCTTCCTTCACTTCCGTAGCGGCTGTCACGGTGGCGAGAAGCATAGTGCCACCCATCTTCACGACAGCTGAACCGGCGGCCTGCTTGGCCAGCTTGCCGGTCTCGATCTCGATCACGCGGCCGTCCGCGAGTTCGATCTTCTTGTTGATTACGTTCATTCTGATTTCGTCTTTGTATTGCTTCATACCCGGACCGTCCGGGTTTCTGAAATTCGTGCAAAAAGGGGCGGCGCCGCCTGGGCACCACCCCTGTTCCTATTTTGATTATCGACGGAGTCCCAACTCCTTGATAATGCTTCTGTACCTCTCAATGTCAACCTTCTGGAGGTAGTCCAGAACCTGACGGCGCTTACCGACGAGACGAAGGAGAGAACGGCGGGTTACGACGTCCTTCTTATTCTTCTTCACGTGCTCGGTAAGATGAGCGATACGGTAGGAAAATAGAGCAACTTGACTCTCAGGAGAGCCGGTGTCTTTATTAGACTTCCCGTACTTCGCGAAAATCTCTTGCTTTTTCTCAGGCATTAAATACTCGGCCATAAGTGCAAAAGTTTTGTTTGTTATTATAAGCTTGCGGGACCCTCCCGCAAAAAAGCGTGCAATATTAGTGAATAAATTCGTGAATAACAAATTTTACTGAACACCCCGTCCAGTTCGCAAATGTGACGCACAGCCATATGCCGCACAACGCACCGCAAGCCACCCATCCCGTGCGGCTGGCGGCAAAATTGCCCTCAGACGCACACCATTCAATCAGCAGTCGGCCCCTGAAGCACGTATGTGGCACAATATGGGATCTGCGCTGTGCGTCACGTCTGCGAAAACTCATCGCTCGGCACTGATATTTTTTTGCTACCTTCGTGCATTATGAAAAAAGTATTATTCACCCTATTGGTTTTGGCTATGGCAGCGACAGCATGCAACAATGGATCGCAGACCTCGAAGGAGGCGGCGCAGAAAGCCGTATTTGAGAACATCATGACAAGGACCTCGGTCCGTCAGTTTACGGATCAGCCTGTTCCGGCGGAAATGATAGAGCAGATGCTCAAAGCCGGAATGGCGGCGCCAACTGCGATGAACTCGCAGCCGTGGGAGTTCGTAGTCCTGAATGACCGTGCGACTATGGACGCGCTGGCCGGCAAGCTCCGCTACGCGAAGATGCTCACCGAAGCGCCACTCGCGATAGTGGTCTGCGGCAAAAACACTCTTATAGGCCGTAACGGCGAGCCGTGGGACAATATCTTCTGGGTCGACGACTGCTCGGCAGCGACCGAGAATATTCTCCTCGCCGCCCATGCCCTTGGGCTAGGCGCGGTCTGGACCGCCGCCAAGGACGACCGCGGCGAGATCGTAAAAGAGGCCCTCGGTATTCCCGACGACCTCTCCACTCTATGCGTTATCGTTATCGGTTTCCCTGCTGAGAAGCCTCAGCCCAAAGACAAGTGGAAACCGGAGAAGATCCACTACAACAAGTACTGATCAGGTGAATTGAACAGCGGTGAGGTTGGCGGCAAATGCTTTTACGCCAGCCTCAATTTTTTCTATAGTCCTTCTCGATGGCTTGCTTTGGCCATGGAGATAATGGCCCAACTGCTTTTGATTGATGCCGGTAATACGCTCCAGGCCGGCCAGCGAAAACGCTTCGCAGTACTCTGCAAGAAAGCTGGCCGTATCATAATAAAACCTGCAGTGTATTTCTTCAAATCTTTTACCTATGCTTTCATAGTAATCCCTGATTCCGGCATATGAAAGATTGAAATCATTGATGGCTTCCTGAACGGTAGCGCCCTCACCCGTACACCCATAATCCAACCCGGCTTCCTCCATATATGCCGAGAAGCCGAACTCTGCTTTTTCAATAAACACTTTTACCTCTTTCATACCTTCTTTTATTTCAAACCAGCGTCCTTTAATATCTGCCTTAAAGTACCCCGTGGCACTTCATGAACACCATGGTTACTCAATTTAAAGATTCTGCCGCTCTCAGGGCTATACCAAAGCGGATGTCCATTTGCCTGCGCGCCAGTATCATAACAACCAATTTTGCGAAGTTTTCGTTCAAGTTCGGTGTATTTCATCTGCAAAAGTAGAATTTTTTCTATTATTAACAAATACTTTTGCACGATAATAAGGCAATTCTTCGTCACTTAGTCGGCAAGTGACGAAGAATCGTAGAAAAAAATTTTTTTCGGTCCGAAAAACTAGCGCTTATAGCCTTCGATGTTAGCTTTGACGTCTTCCCAGCGGTAGTAGGGGCCGGTAACGGGCTCGAGGCCGCGAAGAAGACGTTCTTGTTCCTGGTATAGGAACTTCACCAGGACATCTCCCCTCTTATTGCGATAGAAGATTATCTGCAGGTTGCTGGCCATGGGGATATTCCAGAAGCCGAGCCAGCGGTCGCATATCTCTTCGGCGGGGATTTTTTCGCCCACTCCCTCGATTCCCAGATAACTGACGAGCCCGAGGAGCGGATAGTCGTGGCCAAAGCGAAGGTCGGCTGCGTAAGGGCCGCCGGCGATTGCTTCGTCTGCCTTGGCGACTATGTCGTCGACCGAGGGCTTTGCAATCAAGCAGCGGGCCGCGCCGCCCTCAACGGAGTTGCACTGGCCGGTGTAGAGACTGATGTTCTTTTTCGCCCAGCGCTTGTAGATGGCGTCGAAGGGAAGGAAGCGGAAGAGGTTCTCCTCGATGTCGAAGTCCTCGGCTATGTCGGCAGTGTAGAAGACGGCGTCGGTGAGCGCCCTGGGGCTCGGAGCAATCGACCTTGCGGCCTGAGGGTCCTTGAAAAGAGTCTTCAGGACACCGAGCGTGTCGTCGGGAATATCGGCAATAGCCGCCTTGGCCGCCTCATACGCAACTTTAGTGAGATCACGAGCGTTTTTGTCGTCGGGGGAAATGTATTCCATGATGCGCTCGCCGGTGTCGAGGCTGATGTCGAGCTTCGGGTTGATGCTTACAAGCGAGTTTGTGAACGCGTTCATACTCACGATGCAGCGAGGGACAGTGCTCGAGACGGCGCGTATGCGCTTCGCTCCCTTGAACACGGCCGGGTAGCGCTTGTACATGCGCTTCGCGATGGCGGCATGCTCACGGGCGCCACGCGGGGTAAGACGGCCGTCCATGCCGTTGTAGGAAGCGAGGACCTTGCGGGCTGCGACGAGCAGCGAATCACCGCCGGGGGTGAGCATGCCGCACTCCTTAGCCTTCGAGAGCACGTCGATTACATACTCATAGGAAGATCCGCCCCAGGAAGAGCGCGAACCATGACGTCCGTAGTGGCTGATGTAGAACGGCTTGTAGCCTTTCGGCGCGGGAGTGTCGCTGATCGGGAAGAATTCGTAGGAGTTGTGGTTGTTCGCCGCGCGGGTGTTGTCCTCCATAAGGGCCTTCACGGCAGCTTCGCTACGATGCGGCTGGGCCTGCGACAGTACGCATACTGCCAGAAGCGCAAACAAAATGCTTATTCTCTTCATATTTCAATAATTATGAGATTCCTTCGCTTCGCTCGGAATGACAGAAGGGTCGCTCGGAATGACAAAAAGTGTCATTTCGACCGAGCGATCGGGGCCCCCGCCAATTGCAAATTGGTGGGGTGAAGCAAGCGAGTGGAGAAATCTAATCAAGGATTATCAGTAATGGGGCGGGGTGATTGAACGTCAGCTTGACGGTGTCGGCGGTGGCGCGGTTGAGAGTGGCTTTCCACCAGTTGTCGAAGACCACATCGTCCAACTTCCACTGAAGACCTTCGGATTTAACTCGGAGAGACTGATCGCAGGTAAAGAGCGAGACAGCGCGCCCCTCGCCGAGCTCCAGGGAGCAGGTGTCACCGACTACGAACGAAGTTGAGTAGTCGGACACTGCCTGGACGGCGACTCCGCGCGCCCAAAATCCATACTGCTTTTCATACTCCATCAGAAGCGACAGATTGCCAAGCGTATGCGCTTCCCTCTTCCCCGTCGCGCCCAGAATAGTGATCTCTTCCACATCAGGCCACTTCTCCATCACATACTTCATGGCTTTAGTGAGGTCGTTGTCGTCCTGCTCTTCAATTCGTACTATCTCGCCGGAAAAGCCCAATTGTTTCAAATTTAGAACTGAATCCATATCTCCCACCACAGCCACGGGCTTAATTCCAAATCTCAGCGCAGCTTTCACGGCGCTGTCGCAACACACGACAGTATCTGCGCTTTCAAGAAGGTATCTCGGATAGGCTTTTCGCGGAAACTCTCCCGCCGCAAGAATCAATACGTTCATAGTGCGAAGATACAAAAATGCAGAGATTTCTCCACTCGCTACGCTCGGTCGAAATGACAAATAGATTCCTTCGCTTCGCTCGGAATGACAACACTATGTCATTCTGAGGAGCGTTAGCGACGAAAGAATCTTTTGTGTATATTTGTTACATGCTAAGGAAAATAAGAATTATTCTGGCGGCGGTGTTCCTGATCGGCATTACGCTGCTGTTCACCGGAATTGGAACGGACTGGTGGGGCTGGATGGCAAAACTCCAGTTTCTCCCAGCAGTGCTGGGTCTGAACTTCGCGGTGATTGCCGGCGTACTCGCCGTGACACTGCTCTTCGGCCGAATCTACTGCTCGACCGTCTGCCCGCTGGGCGTATTCCAGGACATAGTCATCTGGCTGCGCCACACCCTCGGTAAACTCACCCGCAAACGCCTCGCGCTGAAAGGTCGCAAACCTTTTATCAAGCGTTTCACTTACAATAAGGAGCGAAAGTGGGTACGCTACGGAGTGCTCGCGCTCATTATCATTTGCATTGCCGCAGGCATCCAGGGCGTCGTCTTGCTGGTGGCACCCTACAGCGCCTACGGCAGGATGGTGGCGCTCGCGCTGGGGAAAGTAACTGCATGGCCGCTCATAGTGGTAGCCGGAGTGACTTTCGTGGGCATTATTATCCTTAGCTGGATCTACGGACGCGCATGGTGCTCCAACATCTGCCCTGTCGGCACCGTTCTCGGCCTGGTCAGCCGCATCTCGATGTTCCGCATCGAGATCGATAAGGACAAGTGTATCGCCTGCAAGAGCTGCGAGCGCGGCTGCAAGGCCTCCTGCATCGACATCGACGGCGGGAAAGTCATAGACCATTCGCGCTGCGTGGACTGCTTCGACTGCATAGGCCTCTGTCAGGAAGGTGGGGTGAAACTGCGCTTCGCGTGGAAAGATTCCTTCGCTTCGCTCGGAATGACAACACCAATGTCATCCCGAGAAACGTCAGCGACGAAGGGATCTGCCGTCGAAAGACGCGATTTCATCGCGCAAGCGACAATGCTGGCGGGAGGAGTGGCTCTCGGCTCGCTTGAGGCAAAGGCTCAGCTCCACGGTGGATTGGCGGCGATCGCTCCGAAGCAGGACCCGGAGCGAGAGACACCGCTGGTGCCTCCCGGAGCCGAGAGCGTGAAGCGCTTCTACGAGCGCTGTACCGGCTGCCAGCTATGCGTGTCGAACTGCCCGAACGGCGTGCTTAAGACTTCAACTGACCTTGGCCATTTGCTTCAGCCGCACATGAGCTATGCCGACGGCTACTGCCGCCCGGAATGCAATACCTGCTCGACCGTGTGCCCCGCCGGCGCTATCGAGCCGCTCGAGAAGTTCGAAAAGCTCACCGTCAGCTGGGGCGTAGCCCATGTCTACCACCATGACTGCCTCCAACACGAAGGCATCAGCTGCGGCAATTGCGTCCGCCATTGCCCCGTCGGCGCCATCAGGATGGTGAAGGGTCGCCATGGCCACGAAATACCGGTCGTAAACGAAGAGATTTGCATAGGATGCGGAGCGTGTGAGAACCTCTGCCCCGTGCGCCCGATAAGCGCGGTCAGGGTCAACGGCCGCTCCCAACACGTCAGACACAATGGATAGAAGAGACTTCCTTAAGATTTCGGGCCTCGCTGCGGCTTCTGCCGGTCTGGCGGGCTGCGCACCCCGAAGCCCCGAGCCTGCCCTGCACAAGCAGGCGCTCGGCCCCGACCACATGGCCCAGAACTACCCCGGCATCAGCCTGCTGGGCTTCGGAGCCATGCGCTGGCCCATGAAAGACGGCGAGATCGACCAGGAAGCGGTCGATGAGATGATAGACTACGCCATGGCCCATGGCGTCAACTACTACGACACCGCCCCGGTCTACCTTCGCGGCAAGTCCGAACGCGCAACCGCCCTGGCGCTTCTGCGCTATCCGCGCGAGAGCTATATCGTCGCGACAAAGTGTTCCAACTTCAGGGGACCGTATTCTTTTGAGCAGGGGCGCGACCTGTACCTGAAGTCGCTGGAGAATTTCGAGACTGATTATATAGATTACTACCTTCTCCATTCGCTGAGCGGATACGACGAGTTCAAGGAGCGTTTCGAAGACACTGGGTTGGTCGATTTTTTTGAAAAAGAGCGTCAGGCAGGCCGGATACGCCAGCTTGGATTCTCCTTCCACGGCCCGAAGGAAGGCTTCGATGAAATGCTTGCCCTCCACGACAAATACCACTGGGACTTCGTCCAGATCCAGATGAACTACAACGACTGGAAGCACGCCACCCGCGATGTCAATGCCGACTACATGTACGAAAGGCTCGCGGAAATGGATATCCCCGTCGTTATCATGGAGCCCCTGCTCGGCGGCAGGCTTGCTTCTGTGCCAGCTCCGCTGGCCGACCTGCTCAAGGCCGCCGAGCCCGAGAAATCAATCGCCTCCTGGGCCTTCCGCTTTGTCGGCAGTTTCCCTAAGGTTCTGTGTGTGCTCAGTGGCATGACCTACATGGAGCACCTCAAGGACAATCTTGAAACTTATCTGGATTTCGAACCTCTGGGTGAAGAAGATTTCAAACTTCTCGAGGAGGTGGCGGTAAAGATGAATGAGTATCCCTTGGTTCCATGTACCGACTGCAAGTACTGCATGCCTTGCCCTTATGGTATCGATATTCCGGGTGTATTCAAATTCTACAACGACAATGTTCGCGAAGGAACATTCGTCGTGAGCACAGAGCAGAAAAACTATGCTAAGGCTCGCAAGCAGTACCTGCTTGAATACAATAAAGCCGTCCCGACTCTACGCCAGGCCGACCATTGTATCGGATGCGGGACCTGCCTCGAAGCCTGTCCCCAGCAAATAAACATCCCTGAAGAACTCCACCGCATCGATAGATACGTGGAGCAGCTCAAACAAGGGAAGTTGTAATTAGAATCGGTATCCCAGATTAACCAGGAAAGTGCCGCTAAGACTGCCACCAAGCAGTATTGCGGCATCGAGGTCTATACCCGCGAAAGAGCCGCCAAGACCGACGGATGCGTGGGAAGGGATTATTGCGCCCGCGCTGCCATAGCTGTAACCGGCCATCACACGGACCATTTCGTTATACTCGGCCCTGACGCCAGCTGCTGCAGTAAGCGCGCCGCTGAAGAGGAAATAGTCGGCATCTGCGTAAGCCCCGAAAGCGATGACCTCGCCTGCCTTGCCCTCATAAGCGCCAGAAAGTCTTACCGACGAGGGGAGGTTGAACTTCGCGCCGGAAGCCGAATAAACTGGAGTTCCCAGCGAGAGAAGTCCCAGACCAGCCTTTACGCCATTGAAAGCACCCATCACGAACAGATCGCCCGAGATGGTTCCATGGCTTGCTCCTTCAGCGATAGTTTCCTTCGCAGAATGAAGGTTGAGTCCGGCTGAAAGGAAGGGCAGGATTTTATATCCAGCGCCAATATTCAGGATATAATTGCTTGGAGTGAAGGTACCTGTTTTAACTCCGGTAGCAGAGTATACGTCGTATGGCTGGCCCATTCCGTAGCTCACTCCTGCAGTAACGCCCAGACGCTCGCCAATCTTATAGCTGGCTCCGGCATTGAGGAAACTTCCTCCTGTAGGGGCCCAAGTCTGAAAACCGGCGGCGACGCTAAGGCGTGACGCGCTTTCTACGCTGAGAGCGGCATTGTCATACGAAGCCCAAGCAGCGGAGGCGCCGGAAAGGGATCCGGCGCCAGCCATTGCTTCGCGCGAGGCGTCATGGCCTATTCTTACGAAAGGCAGAGCCTCGCTCGTCTGCGCTGATACCTGGGAAGATATCAGCGCGAGGGCGAGAATAATTGAAAGTTTCTTGCGAAACATCAACGTTAGAAATTACTTGACAGCCTTGCGAGCCTTGAGGGCCTTGAGGTTCTTCTGTGCGCAGTCGACGATGTCGTTCTTGACAGAAAGAGCGGAAGCTGCTTCCTCTACGCGAACGAAATCGCTCTCAACGATACCATAGCCATATGCATAGCCGGTATCCTCACCAGCTGCGGTGATAAGGTTACCACCGAAGAGGAGTGCGTCTCCGTCAGGAACTGCAGGAGATGCGAATGCGCTGAGGGTGTTGCCATCGGAGCCCATCTGGAGTCCCCAGTAGGTGATGTCCTCATTTGCCTGATAGTAGAATGCGCAGAGGATGACCTGGCAAGTTCCGATACCGTTGAAGTTCCAGTATGCGCCAAGATCACTCTCGGTTACAGCATCGAAGAGAATTGCGTTGTTCTCCTCATCGAAGTAAGCGACGTAGCGATCGTAGGTGCCATCGGATCCGACAGGAGAAATGATGTCGTCAGCTGAACCGACGAGGTAAGTCTCATTGATACCGAAAGGCTCGATTGTGAAGGTGAAGTCTGCATCCGCCTTTCCGAAGTAATCATAAACGGTACCCTTGAAGTCGCCAAGGAATGCAAGGTAAGCCTCGCTTGCGACAGGAGCAGTGGTGGTGGTAATCTCAACAGATGCGCCAAGCGTTGACTGAACGAAGACATTGTTAGCCTCATCGTAAGCAAGACCACAAGCGACTACGGTGTAAGTAGTCTGCTCCTTCATGTCGCTCTCTACATAGGTATTAGCTCCCTGATAGCAAAGAGCATTGAGGATAACCTCTGCGCTGTAGCTAGCAAGATACTTGTTACGGTTGGTAAGCATGTAGTCGCAAAGACCCTGGACACCCATCTGATCTGCTGTAGCCTTAGGGGCATAGATGTAGGCATACCAGTCTGACTCGGCAGCAGGAGTGATTGTGAAGGCAATTTGGCTGTAAGGATAATCAGCCTCGGCAGCGGCGATACCAATGGTAGGTGCAGCGGCCTGGCTGACAGCGATTGCGAGCTCCTTGCCGTCGGCAGCGAGCTTAAGCTCACCGGTACGGGCAGCCTCAGCTGCGGTAGCAACAACGCTTACGTTCACGAGGTCATTCTCGCCGTCGAACTCCCAAGATGCGGGTTCGATGGTGAGCCACTCGGGAGTGGTAGCTGCCCAGCTTGCGGTAGCGTGGATGGTGAAAGATGCAGCGGCGTTCATGCCGGGCAGTTCGAGAGCGAAGTCTGCGATAGCCTCAAATGCATCGACGTCGAAAACCTCGAGGATGACCTCAGGCTTCTCGACACCAGCCTGCTTTACGGTAACGGCGACGGGGTCGATACCATCAGCGGAGATGGTGAGAGCTGCCTCACGGGCTTCCTCAGATTCGTTTGCTGCGACCTTAACGGTAACAGTAGTCTCGACGGTCTCCTTGTTTGCGTTCTCGTTGGAAGCCGGCTCGACGGTAATCCAAGCTGCCGTGTTAGCAACAGACCAGGAAATGTTAGCTGCAACCTTGAAGGTAACATCCTTTCCGGCTGCGGGAACATTGATAGTGTTACCGGTAACACCGGAAACATTGAGGGCTGCCTTGAACTCATCCGGTTTCGGCTGAGGATCAGGCGTACAAGCTGCCATCAGTGCGAAGGCAGCGAAAGCTGCGAATAATACTCTTGCTTTCATAATAGTTGAATTAAATGATTGATATGGTTAATTATAACTTAACTATCGTTCTTTCTGTCTGTTTTCCACCGATTATAACCACTACGCGGTAGATTCCGGGTGCGAGACCCGACATATCTACCACAGCAGGGTTGAATGCGCTTGAGGTGGTGGTAGCCTCATAAACCAGCTGACCGGTAGAGGAGTAAATCCTAATTATAGTCTCAGCCTCGTTTCCGCCTGCGACCTTCAGGACGTCTGTCACCTGTGTGGGATAGATGTCTGCTTCCGAGTCGGGGTTGCGGACGCTAACCTTGAAGGAGAATACACCTTCCGCTTTCTTTATATCGTAAGCGTGGATTATAATCTCGTCGAGGCCATAGCTAAGAGAGGTCATATTCAGGATATTACCCACCGGATTAACGTGGAGAATCTTCGAGTTGGTGTGCTCGACCACAAAGGTAATGTCATCTCCGTCTTCATCATAGAGATAATCGTTGATGTCAATAACGACCGTCTTACCTATCTGCTCGAGCAGCAGATCCTCAAGATTCTTCTTAACAACGGGGGCATGGTTGGGCAGGACCTCGAAATTAAATGTCTTCGATCCCACCTTACCATAACTGTCCTTTGCCACAAAAGTAGCCTTATACTTACCTTCATCGGTCGCGGTACCGTCAATCTTCAGGGTGTAGGTTCCGTTGGGATTCTTAACCATGGTGGCGTGTTCGCAATCGGAATTGAAGGTAACTGAGAACTGGTGGTGATCAGGATCATAGATGTCGATGGGAATCTCGGCAATCTGGTTGGCCCTAATCTTCCAGTTTCCGGTATAAGAGGTCTCAATCTTCGGGGCTTGATTTTCGGTGGTCTTCACAGACTTAACCTGCGAAACCTCCGAGTAGGCCTTTCCGTAGTCGTAGGCGGCTATTGCGCAATAGTATTGGGTACTGAACTCAAGACCGCCGACATTACCCTTGATAACATCGCCGACTTTGAGATCACCGACCTCAACTGCAACCCTCTTCATAGTGGAAGGAGGAGTTCCCGGTTTCAGCGAAGTGAAGTCGCTGAGATTGGGACTCACGAAGAGTACGTACCCGAACGCCTTTTCGTCGTCGGGATCCGATCCAACCGTCCACTCGAAGTTGATGTTGCCGCCTGTTCCCTCTGCAGTATAGCTTGTGACTTTTGCCGGGGGTTCGGAACTACCATAGCGGAATGAACCGTAGGCGTCTACCCTGGGGCCTATTTGGTAAGAAGTCGGGAGCGCGTCGTAGTTGGCGCCGCCCAGAAGCCTTTCGACAAGCATGTCGTTGGTGAATCCGGGACCGCCATAGTACGATATAATGAGGGCTGCCACGCCTGAGACGTGTGGGCAAGCCATCGATGTTCCCTGCATCTCGCCGTAGCCGCCGGGGACGGTACTTACGACCTGCGGGCCGATCTTGGCATCCCCGCCGGGGGCTGCGATGTCTACCCAGTCTCCATAGTTGGAGTAGTAAGCGCGTGTGTTCATCGATGAGAATGAACCCACCGCCACACACCTGGGCTCGTCGTATGCTGCCGGCCAGCCTATGGGCCAGCCGTCGTTACCCGCGGCGAAGATAACCACACCACCCTTCATAGGGCCGGTCTGGTTGCCTTTCTTGTCGGTACCGGCGTACTTGATAAAGTAGTCGATTGCGCCTTTCATTGCGCCTACGCTGCCGGCCTGGGCCTGACTGAGAGTCTCGTAATCATCGCCCCAACTGTTCTGGGAGATGACTGCGCCGTGGTCGGCGCCCCAAACCATTGCCTCATAGAAGCCTGAGCCATACTGCGCGCTGTTGTCGAATACCTGGCAACTGATAAGTTTGACGCCACCGTTGCCGTCGGAACCGCCTGCGATACCGCAGACACCCTTTCCGTTGTTGTTTATTGCGCCTATAGTTCCGGCCACGTGTGTACCGTGGCTATGGGCAGTAATCTCATAAGTATTCTTGATGAAATTACGGCTTCCGTTGGCTCCGCCGGGCAGAGTTACTGGGGCGAGGTCTTCATGAGTGAGATCTATGCCACCGTCGACGACGCTTACTATAACCTCCGACGAGCCTGCGGTATACTTGGTCCAGACGGGGACGACATTGATGTCGGCGCCGGAAACCCATGTACTCTTGGAACCGTCGTTGTAGTAGTGCCACTGACGGGAGAAATAAGGATCGTTAAAAGGAGCGGCCATGCTCTTCTTGACTCGCATCGGCTCGGTATAGACTATACCGTCTACCGTCGAGAGAAGGCTTGCTCCCGCTTTTGTTTCAACGGCCTTTTCTTCGTCGTAGTTGACTATGTACCATGTGTGGAGACCCGCCTCGCGGTGTCTCTCCTCCCACTCACCCGCATCCGGGTAAAGGCGTTTGACGCTGGTCGCGCCGAGAAGTCTGAGGACTCTGTCGAGGGATTCGTTTCCGGTGTTGTCCAGAGCGCCCTTAGTGAGTTTGCCCTCAAGAGCTTCGGTGGTGGCTTCGTCGAACTGGACAATAACCTGTCCGGGGACAAAGACGCTGCGCGGCTCGCGCACTTCCTTATCCTCTTTCGACAGTGTAGCGACCTGCCGCTCTTCCTTCACACAGGAAAGAAGAGCACAGGCAGCTGCCACCAATATTAACAGACGTTTAGTCATTCTTCCTTATTTCACCATTGGCTTTGATGCTGCCGCAAGTGTAACCGGACCACTCCATCTCTTCACTCCAGAGAGCAAAGTAGAAGTCCTGCTTGATGGTAAGAACTCCTTCGTTGACCGAGAAGACAACGGGCTCTTCAGCCGTTCCCCTCATGGTGGATTCAACGTCCATGGAGACGTAGAGAACACCGATCTCGTCGCCGAAGTTACCGGCATCGAATACCTGTCCGGGGAAGAGGAGAAGCTCGGAAGTGTCGTCGTCGAACTTACCGTAAACATCTACCTGGCTGCCCCACTTGTTCCCGATAGGGTCAGTGATGTTCATTCCAGCAGGGATGACGATGTTGGCCTCAGGGAAATCTTCCGTAGGATCGCAGGTATCGATGGTGAACTCCATCTGAGCGGGGTTCTTCGAAGATGCGAGATCCGAACCGGTCCAGTTGCCGACGAGGAGGTTGATACCTCCGTCGACGTCGATGATGACGACCTGGCACTTGGTTGTGTTGCTCAGGTAGATGTCACTGCCTGTAACTTCACCAAGGGTGATTTCGATGGTCTTGTTCTTGGTAAGGATACCCGTAGAGTCGATGGGGCAAATCACGATGCTGTCGCACTTGGCGGGGTCGTTGCTGATGCGAAGAACGCCGGATGCATCGGGCAGGGTGTAGTGCTTGCCTACGATTGCGTTGCCACCGGTAATCGAGTAAGTAACCGTGGTCTCGATAGTCTTGTCAGAGATAAGGTTGACAGGAATCTTGACCTGAGCTGCGTTCTCCTTAACGGTGTATTTGGTTCCGCTGAATCCCACGAACGATGCCGACACGAATTCAGCCTCTGCGCTACCGCAAGCAGTGAGAGCTGCGGCAAGGGCAAATACGGATAATACTCTTATAATCTTTTTCATTGCTAGTCGATGTTAATTGTTTACACCATAACCAGGATTCTGAACGAGGCTCGGAGTAATCTGAATCTCGTAAGAAGGAATAGGCCAGCAGAGAGCTGCTGCGTCTGCAGCCATAGTCTTGCCTTCATAGCTGGAGGCAGGGGTGCTCATCACGATACCGGCGGCATTGGTCTGAGCGGCGCGGCCGTCGAAGCCGACACCCCATCTCTTGAGGTTGCTCATGTGGAGACCGTCACCGACAGTCTCTTTGAGCCATTCTTTCTGAATGTTGTCAAGAGAACCGGAAGTAAGGGTAGCCTTACGCTTGTTCTGAAGCTGGTTCAGATACTGCTTTGCCTTGGTAGCATTGCTGTCCTGTGCGTAAGCCTCAGCGGCGATAAGGTACATTTCGGAGATCATGAAAGGTTTCGGAGCTGTCCTACCATGCTGGAGACCGTCTGCATTGAGGTTCGGGTTACCGAAGAACTTGCTGAAGAGGTACACGTTGTTGATAGGGTTGCCCTGGATGATAAGCGGATCGTCAGTTGTCTGCTTGAACCAGTTGATCTTACGATAGTCGTTGTTGTCGTAGAGATCCATGAGGGCTTTGCTGGGGATGAAGTAGCTGCTGTATGCGTAGCCGGTGGTAGAACGGTTGTCCTTGCCATAGTTTGCATAAGCGGTGTAGCTATTGGGAGCTTCGTCCTGGCTTGCAAAAAGCTGGAGGATAGCCTCGGTTCCGTTGTCAGCCTCATAGACTGCCTTGAGAGCGGCAGCGTCTGCGCTGAGGGTGTACTTGCCGGAGTTGATGACTGCGAGAGCTGAATCAGCTGCTGCTGCATACTCGTGGACATCCAGATAGTAGCGTGCATACATTGCGCGGAGCACATCGGGAGTGAAGTACTTTGCGTTGACCTCCGACCAATCCTCGCCCTGCTCGGCAAAGATGACGGAAACGGTATCGAGGTCGGCCTTGATCTGGTCGTAAACCTCCTTGACGGTAGCCCTCTTAGGTGCAGCGAGCTGGTCGTAAACGGTTACGAGCGGAACGCAAAGGTCAGTCTCGGCAGTAGCGGGATCATAATCCTTTCCAAAGTGCCTTGCGAGCTGCTGATAAGAGTAAGCGCGGGCAAGAAGAGCCTCGGCCTTGAGGAAGCGAGCGTTTTCCTTAAGTTCGTCGCTGACGTTATCGGTAGCTTCGATGATGATGTTGTAGTTCTTCATCGAGAGATAGAACCTTGACCAATAGCTCTCGATATCCTGGTCGCTGGCGGTGAAGGTATCATCGGTGCGATGGATAGGGCCATAATTGTTACCATAGTCGAGGGTTGCGTTGAAACCGTCGAACATGAGCTCTTCAAGGGTATTGTAGAAACCTCCGACGCCGGCCCTGAAGTACACATAAACTGTGTTGTGGCTGGCATCGATATCGTCCTGGGATGCAAGGATCACATCGCCCTTACGATAGACGACGCTTGCCTCAGGGAAGAGGTTGAGATCGCAGGAAACGACTGCAAAAGCGGCGACTGCGACTGTGAGAATTTTTCCAAATATATTTTTCATATCGATAATCTCCTATAATTAGAACTTGATCTCAACACCGCCAAGGACCTGGAGAGTATTACCAGGGATACCGATTGCAAGGTTGCTGTCAACCTCGGGGTCCATACCAGTGTACTTAGTGAGAGTGAGGAGGTTACGTCCTGTGAGGGTGAAGGTGACGCTCTTGAAGAGACCGGTACTCTTCATCCAGTTTTCAGGAAGTGTGTAGCCAAGCACGAGGCTCTTCAGACGGAGGAACGATGCATTCTCGAGGATATGGGTATCGAACTGCATTTCAGCACCTGAAGACCAATCAGGGAACTTCGCGTTAGTATTGTACGGAGTCCAGAAGTCACTTACCATTTTGTGCTGGTTCATACCAGGGAAGGTATTCGGGTTGGCATAGAAGAAGGCGTCGTTGTTGATGAGGTACTTGCCAAGAACGTAGGCAAAGTCAACTCTTGCGAACAGGCCCTTCCAGCCGGCGTTGAAACCGAAACCACCGTTGATGGGTTCGTGCCTCTTGATACCGGTGTTCTGGGTAAGAGCAGCCTCGTCGAAGGTCTTTGTCGTACGGGTGGGATCCATCGTGCAGACATCTTTGTTGATGCCGTACATAGGATTTCCTTCGTCGTCGAGCTTCTGGAGTCCGGTCTCAGGGTCGATGATAGGATCGCCCTGTGCGGGGAGATACCACATCGGCTTACCGTCTGCAGGATCAACACCGGCATAGATAGGATAGTAGAACATAACCGGGCTTCCGACAACCCATGCGACACCCGTGTTGGCGATTTCCCAACGGTTGAGTCCGTTGAAGAGTTTGGTGACCTTTTCCATGTTGTAGCCGAACGTAGCGTGGGCGTTGAAGTAGTAGTCACGGCCCTTGAGGATGTCGAATCCGAGGGTGAGGTCGATACCCGAGTTCGAAAGCTCACCGGTGTTGCAAGTCAACTCGTTGAAACCAGTCGTATAGGACTGAGGGACATCGAGGAGCATGTCGGTGGTGCGACGATCGTACCATGCGAACTCAACATCGATAGCATCGAGGACGCGGGCGTCGAAACCTACAGTAAGCAACGACTGGGACTCCCACATGAGGTCTTCGTTGCTAGGCTGGGAAAGGACGATACCTGAACCCGAATTGTACTGGGTTGAGAGGGCGCTGATAATACCGAGGTGCTGGTAGTTGGGGATGTTAGCGTTACCCTGGGTACCATAGCTTGCACGGAGATTCAGATCGTTGATGAAATCTATATTGTTGATGAAGCTCTCCTGGCCCATCTTCCACATTCCACCTACTGCCCAGAACAGACCGTTGCGATGATCCTCACCGAAACGGGAGCTGGCGTCGTTACGGACGGTCAGGTCGAGGAAGAACCTCTGGTCGAAGTTATAATCGGCGTGTCCGAAGAAGGAGAGGAACCTGTACTGTGAACGGCTCTGACCTACGCTCTTAGTATCCTGAGTGGCGTTGTTAAGAGAGAGGTAGCGGTCGTCTGTCATACCACGTCCGTAAGCGGTGAAGGTCTGGTAATCGTAGTCGATTCCTTCCTGTCCGGCAAGCAGAACGAATTCGTTCTTCTCTCCGAGGTTGAAGCTCCACTCGAGAGTGTTGGTGATGGTGGTCTTTGCAGTGGTCGACGACCTCTTCTGGACCATACCGTTTCCGTTGTACATGTCTCCTGAAGGCTTGCCCCAGCGATCCATGATCTGCAGGACCGCGTCGGTACCGAGACGGCTGTTGAACTTGAGGTTCTTCAGGATGTCGATCTCAACGAACGACGATGCGGTAATACGATAAGTATTGTACTGCTCGTGGAATTTCTCGAAATAGTAATAAGGATTGTAGAGTCCGTTAGGGAAAGTAATCTCATAGGTCTTTCCGGTAGCGGGATCAACAGCCGGATAGAGAGGGTTGTTCAGGAAGGAAAGACCACCGGAGAGGTAGTTGGAATCCTGGCCTGTCGAGTCGCCCCAGTTATCGTTCTGCATGGAACTGGTGAGTGCGCCGTTGAGGTTCAAACCAACCTTGAGCCACTCTTTCGGGCGGGCCTGGATGTTTGAACGGACGGTGTACCTGTCGTAGAAGTTACCTACGGTATTACCATCCTGGTGGAACTGAGAAGCGCCCAAAAGGTAAGCTATCTTCTTGCTACCGCCCTCGATGGTGACGTCGTTCTGATACTGAGGGTTGTTGAACCTCTGGAAGTAGTTGTGCCACTTCGTATCGTAGGTCCAACCCTTGCTGGTGTAGGTGTTGTAAATCTGGTCTGCGGTAAGGAGGCCTGAACGCATCCAGAAGTTCTTCAACTCAGCCGCGCTCATCATGTTCTCGTAGAACTGCATGTTCGCGAGGGTCGAGATACCGTACTGGGATGTAATGGTCACAACTGCGTCCTTGTCATACTGACCTGATTTAGTAGTAACGAAAACAACACCGTTTGCGCCCTGTGCACCATATATGGAGGTGGAGGAAGCGTCCTTAAGAACGGTCACGGAAAGAATGTCGTTCGGGTTCATTGCCATCACGGCGCCACTCGAAGACTGAATACCATCGACGATGAACAGAGGCGCTGAAGATGAAGAGAGCGAGCCCACGCCGTGGATCTTCATGGAGATGTTGTTATCACCAGCAACACCACCGGTGGAGAGAACCTGCATACCTGCTACCTGGCCCTGGAGAAGGTCGAGGGCGGAAGCTGAGGGAGCGTTCTTGACCACGTCCGACTTGACGGTGGAGATTGCGCCAACGATGTTACCGACCTTACGGGCTGAACCGTAACCTACGATAACAGAACTCTCAAGCTGCTCGGAGTCGTCCTCGAGCACTGCGTCGATACGTTTCTGTCCGTTGACGGGGATAACGGTGTCTTTGAAACCATAAAGCTGGAAAACCAGGGTCGCATTGGCCGGAACGGAGATGGAATACTCACCATCGTTGCCAGTCGCTACACCGATTGTGGTTCCCTGAATGACAACTCCGGCACCCGGGAGGGGAGCTCCGGCGGCGTCACGCACGACACCCACGACTGTGATGTTCTGACCGAAGGCTATAGCCGACACCAGAAGCATCAGAGCGGTGAATAGAAGCTTAATTTTTTTCATAAGCATTGATTTAGTTATACAATAAATAATACACTATAAACAATTTCCTATTCGGAATTCGTATCAAAAACCCCTGGAAATAGGGGGTTCAAAAAGATGCGAATCGGCCGCAAGTTAGGAATAATATTCTTAAAAGACAAATACTAAAAGGGGTGCCAATACTGACTATCCGGCACTTAGGGCGGGTTTTCAGCCAAAAATTTCCTTCTCTCGCGCTTTTTCGCTTTTATTTTGTAAGTTTTTTGCCAGCCCTAGCTTACACTTTAAAACTTTAAAAAATTCTTAAAAAAATTTCAAAACCTTTTTGAGCTATCTGGTAACACGGTCTACACTATTTATTATTATATTTGTCTCTCTAATGAAACGCGGCGTAAAAATCCTTCTTCTGGCGGGCGCAGTAGCGCTGCTTTCTTCGTGCATCAAGCCTTTCTGGGTGGACGAGCCTGAAGAGGAGAGTCAGTATACACGCAAGTACGTAAACCAGTTCGCCTACAATATAATGGCAGTATATTACCTCTGGGTAGACGAGATACGCGAAAAGCTCGATAACTGGATGACTAACGACGATCCTGTCGAAAAAATCAAAGAAATACGCTATAAAGATTCCGAAGGAAAAGATATCGACCGTTGGACCAGAGTGACAGACGACTACGATTCTTTCGTGAATTCTATAGAAGGAGTCGGCACCACCTACGGATACGAGTTTACCTTATATTATACAAGTGAAGCGCGCGAGTATGTAGCGGCAGTAGTAACTGTCATCTATGCAGACTCCCCCGCCGCCGCTGCCGGTCTCAAGAGGGGCGATGTCATTTTAAAAGTCGACGGCAGCCCTATTCCCGTCGAGGGTTATGAAGACATAGTAAAGAGCAAGTTGATGTACAGTTCCCACTGCGAGCTGACCCTCTCCGACAATCAAACTATTTCGATGGACGCCGTCGAAATGTATTGCAACCCGGTCAACGTAGCCAGAGTCTTCAACTGTGGAGGAAAGAAGGTAGGATATCTCCATTACACTTCTTTCGCAATGAATTCCTGCCAGGAACTCATCTCTCTGTGTAAAACCTTCAAAACCTACGACGTGAGCGAGCTCATCCTCGATTTGCGCTACAACAGCGGAGGATACGTTGTTATTGAAGAGGTCCTTGCATCGATGTTCGCCCCGGCATCAGTAGTCGCTTCAGGAGATGTCTTTATGACCGAGGTTTACAATAAGTATTTGACTCAGTCCTGGGGCGAAGAGGAGTCCGTCACACATTTCCGCACAAAATTCAAGGTCGGCACCAACACCTTCGACACATCGGACGTCAATCTGGGGCTTACGAAGATTTACGCGATTATGACCGGAGGCAGCGCTTCGGCCTCGGAAGCCATAATCTGTGGGCTCAAGCCTTTCGTGGACATCGAGATAATCGGTGAGCAAAGCTATGGTAAATACTGCACGGGCATCGTTTTCGAGGGCTCCAATTGGTTTGAGACCTACAAAGACGAATTGCCCAAAAAGGACTACCAGAATGGCCTGAAATACGCCGCCAACTGGGGAATCTACGTGATGATCGGCCGCTATGCCGACCGCAATGGCGAGACCCTATGCATGCCCAACGGTTTTATTCCGGACCACGAAATCCACGACAACCCGCGCGACGGACACCAGCTGGGCGACCCCGAAGAGACCATGCTCAAGGCGACCCTCACCCTCGCCGGCTACTCCTACCCCTCCACTCCCGGCGTGAAATCAACGACAAAGCCGGTCGCTGTGGAGCAACCGGCTATGCCTAAACGAGAGTCTTTCGGTGTTTTCCTACACCAATAAACTATTTGAGTTTCTTGTAACCGTAAGCTGCGGTATCTCCAAGCTCCTGCTCGATCTTCATCAGGCGGTTGTACTTGCAGATACGGTCGGTGCGGCTGAGTGAACCGGTCTTGATCTGGCCGCTGTTGGTAGCGACTGCGATGTCGGCGATGGTTGTGTCCTCAGTCTCGCCTGAACGGTGAGAAGTAACGGTAGTGTAACCATGGCGATGAGCCATCTCGATAGCGTCGAGGGTCTCGGTAAGCGAACCGATCTGGTTGACCTTGATAAGGATTGAGTTACCCGCTCCCATCTCGATACCCTTCTGGAGGTACTTGACGTTGGTCACGAAGAGGTCGTCGCCTACGAGCTGGCAACGATTGCCGATAGCCTTGGTGAGCTTGACCCAGCCTTCCCAGTCTTCCTCGCTGAGGCCGTCCTCGATAGAGTCGATAGGATACTTGGTGATGAGCTTCTCGAGGTACTTGATCTGCTGGTCGGTAGAGAGTTTCTTTCCCTTAGGATCCTTCTTTTTGCCGTCCTTGAGCTGCTTGTAGTCATAGTAGAACTTGCCGTCCTCGCCCTTGAAGCAGAACTCGGAAGCAGCGCAGTCCATGGCGATGGTGATGTCCTTGCCAGGCTCGAGACCGGCGGCCTTGATTGCGAGGATGATGCAATCGAGTGCGTCGTCGATACCCTTGAGAGCGGGAGCAAAGCCGCCTTCGTCGCCGACTGCGGTAGAGCATCCGCGATCCTTGAGGACCTTCTTGAGAGCGTGGAACACCTCTGCGCCCATGCGAACTGCCTCAGCCTCGTTGGGAGCGCCGACCGGACGAATCATGAACTCCTGGAATGCGATAGGAGCATCGGAGTGTGCTCCGCCGTTGATGATGTTCATCATAGGAACGGGCAGGACGTAGGTGTTGGTACCGCCGATGTAACGGTAGAGCGGGAGGTCGAGATAAGCAGCCGCTGCGTGGGCCACTGCGAGGCTGACGCCGAGGATAGCGTTTGCGCCAAGCTTGCTCTTGGTAGGGGTACCGTCGAGCTCGATCATGGTCTTGTCGATAGCCCTCTGCTCGAGAGCGGACATACCGAGGATAGCGGGGGCGATGACGTCGTTGACGTTGGCAACTGCCTTGAGGACGCCCTTGCCGAGGTAGCGCTTCTTGTCGCCGTCGCGAAGCTCGAGAGCTTCGTTCTCACCGGTAGATGCTCCTGAAGGAACTGCTGCTACACCCTTGATACCAGATTCGAGGACAACCTCGACTTCCACTGTAGGGTTACCTCTTGAATCGAGGATTTCCCTTCCTGTTACTTGTACGATTCTCATTTTTTAATAGAAATTATGTTGAATTTGTATGTTTTTTAACGGTTTTTGCTAAAAAGCCGAACAAATTTAGCAATTTCTTTGACATTTTAGCGCGATTTTGTCGCGATTTCTATGCCGGATTCACCATTTGCCCTGTAATGCGGCGCATAAAGCGATTCTATTTCGGGAACGCCCGCGTGGAATAGTCCGCTTTGAGTCACATAGAAGACCTCCTCGATGGTGGTTTTCTCCTCGGGATACGACTCGAACCAGTACTCCGTCCGGTCTATACCCACACTACGCCATGCATTCCAGCCGTAGAATGACGACAACTGGTTCTTCGGGGTCAAACATGCCGGGCGAGGGATGGAAATATGGATAAAGCTGCGGTTCTCTTCGTTCCATATCGGGCAAACTGCGATGACCTTGTCGCCCACGGTGAGCGTGTCGCCCTCACTCAGCGCGCTGCGAGTCCCGTCGTCGGCCAGTTTGTACCAGCCGCGCTCGATCGTGAAACCGTTGCCGGCCGCCTTGATCTGCGCGAACGGGAGTCGGGTTGTGCCCGACAGGGCTATGACCATGGTCTCGAGAGTCTCGGGGCTGGCGTCGCGCACGCTGGCTAGCGCGTTGACGGTTCCAGGGTCGGCGCCCCACTGCTGGGTCTCCTTCTGGAGCATGAGCCACAGGCGTATGCCTTCCGCGATTTCGGTCTCCCCGCGCGAGGCGAGCAGGTCGCAGATGAGACTATGGGCATAAAGCTCGCTTTCGAGCAGTCCGCGCCATGGCATCACGGCGTTAGGATAGTAGGTGGCGCCCGTGCGGTGCTTTACCGCGTACTGGACCAGCGAGCGGGTGTCGGCCTCGAGCGATTTGCGGAGGCGGCACTTCACCCCGAGGCTGATGCCGAGTCTGCGGGCCAGCTCGAGGCCGCCATCGGATTCGAGCAGGGCCTGGAGGGTCTTCATGCGGCGAGCCTTAGCGAACACAGAGTACTGCAGGCCACGGTCCTTGGTCGGGACCAGGTACTTACGCGCCTCTTTGCGCCACTTCGCGTCGGTCTTCTGGGCAAACTTAACCTCGGGATACAGACACCTTATATATATATACTGTTCCATGGAGATCCCGCCGCGCCAAAACGGGAAGGGGTCTTTGGAGAAATACTTCGCGTCGAGGAAACTTACCGCAGCAGGGAGGACATCCGCCAGCGCGGCGGGGAGCCCGAGACCTCTCGTGCGAATGCCGGCGCAGTAGTCGAGTATCGTAGCGGTTATGATCGGCGAGGAGTCGAATTCCTTGAACCAGCCGAATCCGCCGTCGGAGTTGCGGCAATCAAGCAATCGCTTCACGACGTCTTGGAGTTCGTCATTCGTCAGGCCCTGCGAGCCAAGACTCTTTGCCAGAGTGGCTGCGTAGAGGGCGCGCATCAGAGTGATGCAATTCTCTGAATCGATATTGAAGTGCTCCGGCAGGGCTTCCTCCAGCATCTGCTTGATGGAGATTTCTTTGAGGGTCGCCTCGCTGCCGTCCAAATTTACAAAGCGGCTGCGCAGATCGGCGATGAGCGCATCTTTATCGTCACCGGCAAGGAGAACTTCCGAATGGGCCTCGGTAATGGTCTGCCAGGATTCCTTGATAGGAATTCGAACACGGACTGCGTCGCCGGCTACAGATTCCTTCGCTTCGCTCGGAATGACAGAATGAATGTCATTCTCTGGCTGAAAAACCGCAGTCAAAATCAGTTCCTTGTCATCTTCATCGAAGAACACAGGCACCTCCGCCCAGACCTGTTCAAACGCAGGAATAGCCGCGGATATCTTATTGCCGTTGACAGTCAGTGTGCCATTTATCTCGTGATCCACGCTGCTGGACAGTGAGACGCGAACACGCCAGCGGTCTTCCGGATAGAGGTAACGCGCTTCGAGAACGGACACCTTTACCGGCAGAGTGACAACCATTTCTTTACGCAGTGTCGCGTTGCGCATTGCCTTGTCGTGGGCGAAGAGTTGGACGTAGAATGTCGACAGCTTGTCGGCATTGGTAAACTTGAAACTTATGTTGCCATTTTCATCCGAGCGCAGGAACGGCTCCCATGCGATGGTGGTAGACATGTCTTCGCGAATTGCGATTTCAGTTTCCGACTCTTCCTCCTGCGGGGCAGCAAAGCCCATCGCGACCGCATCCTCGACCATGGCCTCGTTTTCAGCCATGTCGTCGACAGCTGCATCGAGCATTACCATGGACGTCGTGGCCGACTTCATATAGTATACGCGTCCGCGATCAAACCATGCGCTTGCGCGATCCGATCCTACCATTGAGTTGTAGCGCGGGCCGTAAACCGGATATTGGTAAGGGCGGACAATCGAAATGCCGTTGGCCCTGACCGTCTCGCTGCTTTTGTCGAAGATGGTCGCCGCACATTCCACTCCCGGAGCCGTATTGATGAGGAATTCATAAGACTGGCCCGGGGCGGTTGTGTCGAGGAAACGCGTGAATTCCAGCGGCAGATCGTAGCGCGTATCTTTCCGCCTCAAGGTCGTGGTATAGCTGTATTGTCTGGCGTTCTGGAAGTAGAATACGCTCAGGGTCAGTGCGTCGGGGTACTCTTTAAGGTACTCGTAAGTGAAAGACTTCTCCGCCTTGGCCCCTCCCTTAGGATTGAAGCGCACGAAGCGCGTCTCGATAAGCCGCGAGTCAAGTCCATAGAAATCGACCAGCGCCCAGACCGGCTGGTCGCCAGCGACGGCGCGGATGCCGATATGATTATCGTCTCCGAGATTCTCGAAAAAGTACTCCTTCTGCTTTTCAGTTTCAGGCTCAGTATACCTCACATATGCGCTGGTATTGAATTCCTTAGTCTCGCCCGTACCATCGACCACCTTGATAGTCAGCACATAAGACTGATAGCCCGTAGGTTCTGTCGCACATCCGACCTTAAAACGTCCTCCGGCGTTGAGTTCCAGCTTTCCTTCGGAGACAACATCTCCCCACTTGGATATACGGTAAGAGACATCTGCGCCTGCGATGGAATGGCCACTGTAAGCCTTGAGAGTTCCGGAGAACACGACATTCTCTCCCGCCTGAACCGGATCGTGCCTGTCGAAGGAGACGGCAAAAGTCGGAAGGACAAAATCGTCGACGGTTATCGCACGAGACTCCACTACCCTGCCGTCAACCTCAACCTCAATCGTATAAGAGCCATTGCGCTCGCCGCGAGGAATGAAGAAACTGCCGGCAACCGAGCCGAATTCATTGGTGGTCAGATCTTCTTCCGCCACCTTTTCACCCTTAGCGTCGTTCATGCGAACCTTAACTTTTTGCCCGGCGCCAACGGCCTCAAGGCTGTAGTCCATGCGGAAAAGAATGACCTTGTACTGAACAGTCTCCTCAGGATTAAAAGCCGCACGGTCGGTAAGCAGTATAGCCTCGAGCCGTTTGTCAATACTATAAGGCCCAATGCTTGATTCGCGGAGCTTTACTTCGCGCGAGCGGCGAGTGCGGCCATTCTCATTGATGCTGACGCTGAATTTATCCTTGGCGGATATCTTCTGGAAGCCCTTTTCGTAGCCTTTAACGGGCTCTCCGCTCTGATAATCAGCCGCGTAGGCCCACCATCCGTCGGCGTCGTACTTTGTTACGACCGATATCGTATACAACTCCCATCTCGATTCCTGTTTTTCGTCTCCATTCTTACAGATGACAGTGTACTCGCCGTCGTCAATCGCGGGTATCTTGTACGAAATGGTATCCTGGGCGTAGAAGCTGCATTTGGGATTGGTGAGACTGGCTTTATGGACAGTCTTTTTATCCGTCTTTATCTCCAGATCAACACTGGCAAGGTTACGGACGAAGACCTTAAGCTGGCTGTCTTTCAGTTCAAAGCCAATGTGTTTGCTATTCAGAGTATTCAGTAGATCTTTCACTTCGGTGCACGACTCCGCCAGAGTCTTTTCCGGCGAAGCCTTGCGGTCTTTTTCGAAGGCCTCACACAAAGCTTTCAGTTCCTCATATTTCTTCCCTTCAGCATTATCCTCTCCGTGTTTTCTGAAGATGTCGTTCAGCCTTGCCTGCCGTGAAAGCAGAGAGACCGCCTTGTCTTTGTATTTTTCGGTAAAGGCATCGAGCGCCGCGGCTCTGTCTTCATATTTTGTCCGCCAGTAAGTATAGTCCGACTCTATATCCTCGAATTCGACCAGCTGCTCAAGCGGATAACGTCCTTTAAACGCTGTCTGCGCTGTTTTATCCGTGGAGTTCATGTACAGACTCCAGACTACATAGTCATAGTCATTTTGGAAGTTCTCCAGAAGTGTTTTGGAGTATGATCTGTTCTTCACAGCCCAGTCGCGCTTATGGAATTCCGGGTTATTGGTAGACTTCAGTCTATCCTCATTAGAACCCAGAAAATTCTCGGGAAGAATTGCATTCCTAAGGCTGTAATAATATGTTACGACCGGTTCGTTAAACTCAGCTATAGCTTCTTTCGTAGCCTCATGCAACGACTCGCGCATCTTCCAATTGATGCGTACGCCAACATCTTCATAACGAGTAACGGCGTCGTAGTAGTCCCAGGCCAGGCGCTGTTTGCCTGCCTCTTCCTTTATCTTAGTCAGAATCTCCTGCTCCTTCTGAGGCTGATCTGAATTATATGCGGCCTGGTACTGCTTCCAGAGCGCGTCCAGGACGTGGCCATCGGAATCGGCCTTGGCCTTTGGTGAAAACAACGCCATAAGTATACAGACAATCGGTAGTAACTTTTTCATAATCAACTATTTAAACGCATCCCAATAATCAAACTTGCGGATGTGGCAGAGGTCGAAGATGAACAGACCGTCGGCCTCATTGAGTATGGTCTCAGCTATCTCGGGCAGGACATCGGCGCGGCCGCCCTTTTCGAAGCCCTTGCCGTTTCCGATGTCGGGCCCGACTGCGAACGGGACGTCGCCGCAAAGGCGCTTCCGGCCGAGTTTCGCAAAGCCTTCCATCGTCCACTCTTTGTCGCCATGGACATCATCCGCCGGGCCGTATGCGCCCAGGATCATGAAATCGAATAGGTCGGCAAAGCCGGTCGCCTGATACTCGGGCGTCGCCCACCAGAAGGTCTTCTCCTCCTGCGCCAGATTGTAGCGCGGGCTAGTCCAGTTCACGCCGGAACGGTAGTACTCTGAGAACCATGCTCCCACATAGACGGCAAATTGCAATTTGGGTGCCACCTTCTTCACGGCGGCGCGCGCGTCGGCTACAAAGTCATGGATCACCTTGCAGCGGTAGGTCAGCCACTGCACGTCGAGCTGGTCGGGATCCCAGTCGATGAAGACATGGCCAGGGCAATGGGAAAGGGCGGGCCAGCGCTCGGGTTCATGGCCAAGGTAAGCCGTGAAGCCATCGTAGGCCGCCTGAGTATAGCCTGCGTCCATGGCGTAGTCGTCGTAACGGCAGCGGTCGAGGACCATGCCGTCGAGGCCCTTGTAGGCCGCCAGGTCGCGCAGCATCTGGATCAGGAACGCCTGGACCTCCTTGTTCGCAGGGTCGAGGAAGCGGCCGCCTATCTTCTCGGTGTTGTCGGCGAAGTTCACGAGCTCGCCGCTCTTGAGAAGGTCGACCGCGCACCATTCCTTGCGCTCGGGGTGATCGTAGACCATGCCCTCGGGTCCGGCCGATTCGGACCACCAGCCGCCGACCATCATGTTCACTCCGGCATGGATCTTAAGGCCAGCTTTGTGGCCCGCTTTGATCCAGGTCTCGAGATAGTCGAAGGTCGCTTCCCGCGGGGTGTATTTATGACCATGGTCACTCCACTTCGCGATCTGCCTCAGTTCGGGCGCGACGCTCGATTTAAAGAGGACGTCTCCGCTCGTCGGCCTCACGTCGACCACCACGTCGGTGAAGCCCGCCTCCTTGATGCGTTTGCAGTCACGGAAGATGTTCTCCTGAGATTCGAAATAATACTCTGATGACGCGCCGGCCTCAATCCAGACTATTCTGGGCTTATGAGCAGGTTTCGCGCACGCGGTGAAAAGAACCGCCAGCGCCATCAGTTTCAGTATCGGTGTTCTCATAATTATGCAGTTAACCTGCGGATTGCTCCACAGGTTAACATAGGGTTATTGTTTTTTAATCACTATAGTCGCTTCGGCCTGTTTGCATAGTCTCTCCCAGAACACCCGCAGATTGTCGTAATACTTGGCGGAAGCCTGCATGGAGTCATTCTTATAGGAGAAAGATATTGAAACCGACCCGTCTTCATTGACTAATGAGCGGCACGAGAACATTGCGTCGACTCCGGCGAGACGTACGCTTTTCGTTGCCGGCAAATCCACTACCACATAGCCATCGGGGATGTGGAGTGTATAGTTGTAAATGATGTTATTTTTTATGATAAAATCTACCGGGAGAGTTCTGACCACGGCCGGATACTCATCTTTATCGAACAGCGAAAGAAAAATGGGCCTGACGAACAGTTTTTCGTCCTCCTCGTCGGCCTCCTGTTTGAATGAAAGAGTGAACCCGTAACTGTCTCCATAAGGCTCGGTCTGATCTTCGAAGGAAACAGTTTCAAACAGATCGCCCTCTTCCAGGGTCTCAATTAATTCCTCGTCAGACGACAGTTCCGCACGTTTCTGACGCATTTGGAAGGACGCTTCGCCCTGTGAACGTAAAGACATTGTTCCGGCAACAGAACAGTCAGACCGAAGGGTTGCGTCGACCAGATACATTGAAGTCGCACTCGCCTTTGTCGTAAGATCCACCCAGTCCGGCTCAGCATAGTTGCCGATTGGGTAAACCCTGGCTTTATCTACCAGGAAAAGAGGGTTAAATATATCAAGATTACCCTCTTCCGGGGCAGCATCGAAATAATAGCTTGCGCCCGAAGGGGTGACGATCTTGAGGATCATGTTGGTGAAGGCGTCCGTAGTGACAAACTCTTCGGACACGGCGCCCTTGTCGCGGCTTCGAAGAAGGACGGGAGAGGCTTTGTAGCCCATCGAGTTGAGCGTACTCGCAACTATTGCGTTGAGGGAGGCAGAGGAACCTATTCCGTCTCTCAAAACGTCGCGTATATTGCCAGGGAACAGTGTGTAAGCGCCGTCCCATTTTACTGCGTTGAGAACGTTCTGGCGGACCTGGGCTATGGCCGCCTTCTCGGACTTTTCGTTCGAGATGAACGGATCAAGGAATTTCCCTTTAACCGCACACTGCTTTACGATCTGTCCGTCTTTGATACCGGAATCGACATCCGACCACTCGGTAGAATAGATCTTCTCGAGGAAGTTCTGGATAGTAGCCTGGGCCACCTCATATTGGACGGCAACCATATACTGCTCGGGGCAGATGGATGAATACTCGTTGTGAAGGGCCGGCACGTCGGCCAGGGAATATCTGTGAGAGACGATGTGGTAAGGAGGAAGTTCGTCCGAAAGGCCCCTGAGGATGGGGTGGGTAACGGTGAACCTGGGCTCGATATAGCCCCTTACCTCTTTGTTCATCAGGAAATAATCCGGATAGTCAAGGGACGCCGTCGCAAAATTGATGGGGTATGCTCTCTGAAGCCTGAGTTCAGGAATTTTGAGATAATCGTTGCTGACGTGTTGGTACGAGACCTCGATGACAGAGCCTTTCCTCACTTCGGGCGCTGTGAAAGAGTATGTTACGAGTTCGTCGGAAATCTTTTCCCTGCTGATATTCTTCGCGGCAAGCTTGCTTTTTACAACCTTTCCGTTTACCATATTATAGGTCGTAACCTTAATCTGGTCTATCCTGTCCACGAAAGGAACCGTCAACTCATAACGGGTCAACTCCTCCCAACCGGTCTCCTTGAGTATCTTCACTCGATGATAGGTGATGGTAGAGATATCCAGAAGAATAGGTTTTTCCAATCTGAGCTGCTCCGGCTTATCGACTCTGATAGCTACCTCGGTACGATTGACCAGGAATACTGCCGCGGCAGTAGTATCGAGAGGATAGCTTGCGAGTGCAACTTCCTTATCCGCAACCTTACCCGGATTCGGATTCAACATCACGGCCTGCGCGCGCGCCGTCATCGACGCCATCACAGCCACAAAAATCAATAAAGTCCTTTTCATATCCTCAAATATACTTATTCTGCCCTTAATACCAAAATTCAAAAATTCACAGGGTAAGCCCTTTTTCGCCTCACCCTGTGGCGATTTGTCACAGGGTAGGCCCTTTTTGCCCTTACCCTGTGCTGATATTCCACAGGTAGAGGCGTTTTTGGGTTTCACCTGCGGCTTTCGGTTTGTTTGAGCGAAGCGAAAACAAAGAAGGCCCGCCAGAGACGCTAGTCTCAAGCGGGCCTTCCGAAGAGCCGCAGCTGCCTACTCTCCCACCTGGTGGGGCAGTACCATCGGCGTTAGTGTGCTTAACTTCTCTGTTCGGGATGGGAAGAGGTGGATC
>JAFZWV010000027.1 GCA_017617035.1 Bacteroidales bacterium | reverse complement strand
TTGACCTTGTCATTTCTGGTCACGCACACGGAGGCCAGGTCAGGATACCCTATTTGTTGAACAACGGCCTGATTGCACCCAATCAAGGATTGTTCCCTAAGTATACTTCAGGTATCCATAGTCTGAACAGTCGAACATCGTTGCTTATCAGCAGAGGCTTGGCCAAAGAAAGTACCAGAGTGCCTCGTTTCTTTAATAATCCAGAAATTCTCTCAGTGACGTTGAAGTCTTCCCATTGATTATTTGGGAATATTGCGGAATAAAAATGCGACCAAATGCGACCAAATTTGGTAGATAGAAAAATTAAAGACTTTGTAAGTGCCTGAAAATTAGCAGATTACAAAGTCTTTAATGTGCCTCGGGCGGGAATCGAACCCGCACGGCCTTTTCGGGCCAAGGGATTTTCTTGCCACTATGGCTTTCGCCACCATCTCTGTTTGTGGTCTGGACTATTCCTTCACCATGGGTTTCCCTTTAGGTGTGCCGTGTCTAGTCTCTGCACCTTCCTTCTCTCAAAGGCTTGGCTCAAGATTGCCTTCGGCATTGTCCGTTAAGGTTTCCTTGAATTTACGGCATTCTACATCTCTCCTTTCGGAAAGCGCACTCAAATTGTGTCTAAGTCCCTCGTGTCTACCATTCCACCACCAAGGCTTTGCGATGCGGGGCGGAAGTCCCGCAAACGCGACTGCAAAAATAGTAAAAAAACCGAACAGGACAATTCGCTAGCAAAGCTAGTGGGACATCTTTTCCGCCTTAGCGTGTTAGGTCTGCCAAATAATGCGAGACCTCCTACGAAAAATGTCAAAAAAATTCGACTACTCCCCGTAAAAAAGGGGGGAGAAGTCCAAAAAACTTAGAAATACCTTCTCTCCTGCTTCACCAGGGCCAAAAAGATAAAGAGCATCACGGTAAAGGACAGCATTGAGGAGCCGCCGTACGAGATAAACGGCAATGGAATTCCAATTACCGGCATCAGGCCGATGGTCATGCCGATATTGATCATCATATGCATGAAGAAACAGCCGGCGAGACAATAGCCGTATATCCTGGTAAATGGCTCCCTACACCCCTCGGCGTCATGCAAAATCCGCCCTATCAAGAACACGAACAGCAATATCACTACTGCGCACCCGATAAAGCCGAATTCCTCTCCTATGGTGCAGAAAATGAAGTCAGTGCTCTGCTCCGGAACGAAGCCATACGAAGTCTGCGTTCCCTGGAGATAGCCCTTGCCGGCAAAACCTCCGGAGCCGATGGCGATCATCGACTGGTTGACATTGTACCCGGCGCCCATGGGATCCTCTTTCATTCCGAGCAGCACTTCAATGCGGGTACGCTGATGGGGCTTAAGGACATATTTAAACACCAGCGAGGTCGAAAGAATCATCAGCGACCCAACGACCGCTGCCAGTACAAGCGTCCAGATAAAATCGCGCCGCGCAACGATTCCGCGAACACGCCTGCGCACTACTAAAAAATACACCCCCAGGGCGACGAACAACAAAGCGAACGACACCCAAAGCGGGAAGCGTATCGATGTGACGAACAGCACGACGAAAGCGAAAAGGAATACCAGCCACCACCCGGACATCCCTTCGCGGTAGAGCATGACGACATACCCCACATACACCAGCAGGGTTCCGGTTTCGCCGCCGGCCAGAATAAGCGCGGACGGGACGCCCAGAACCAGAAGGACCATGCCCAAGTCGCGCAGCTTGCTCAGCCTGAAACCGGGCGAGCGCAGAAGGTGGGCCAGCACCAGCGAGGTCGTAATCTTCGACAGCTCGCACGGCTGGAAACTCACCGGCCCCAACTGGAACCATGACTTTGAGCCGTTGACCTCGGAGCCGAAGATCAAGACCAAACCGAGCAACACGGCTACAAACAGCCATGCCGGCAGGGCGAACTCCTCCCAGATGTACGGCTTTATGAGAAACAGTATTACCGCGCCCACGCCCAGCGATATGCCCATCCAAAGCAGTTGCTTGCCGCTTCGGGCGGCCAGCGAGAAAGCCGATGCGGTCTCGGCGGAATGCGACGACGAATACACGCTCAGCCAGCCTATCACGACGAGCGCCAGCCAGCACCCAATGAGGTGCCAGTCTATCGTCTGCACGAGGCTTCTCTGTACTCTGCCGTCCATTACTCTTTAACCTTTATCCATTCCCGCAGCCATTGGCGCTCGGGAGCAATAGAACCATTCAAATACTGCTCAATCAGCAGCGAGGCGATAGGCGCGGCGGTCGAGCCGCCCCAGCCTCCATTCTCCACATATGCGGCCACGGCGATTTGCGGGTTCTCGCGGGGCGCGAAGCAGATAAAGACGGAGTGGTCGTCGCCATGGGGATTCTGCGCAGTACCGGTCTTGCCGCAGATATCGAGCCCGCGAACCCGCGCAAGCGTGGCCGTAGAGCCGTCGGCGACCGACATGTTTACGGCCTGCCACATTCCCTCTACCGCGTACTCGAAATACTTGGAGTCGATGCCCGTGGAATGGAGATTTCTCGACTCGCTTTGCTCGCTCGAAATGACAAAAGGAGAAGGCTCGCTCGAAATGACAGAAGAGGAGCTCGAAATGACAATTGGATTGTCATCCCGAGCGGAGTCGAGGGATCTCTCGTCCCGGATAATATGAGGCGTCACATACCATCCCCTGTTCGCGAGTATCGCCGCGAGGTTGGCAATCTGCAGCGGGGTGGCGCCGATCTCGCCCTGGCCGATAGACAAAGACACTACCGAAGAGTGCTTCCAGTGTCCACGGCCGTAGATCTTATCGTAATACGCAGAAGTCGGAATAGTCCCGCCGAGTTCACCGGGATAATCGGTCCCGAGCTTCGACCCGAAGCCGAATGCGCGAACATACGACTCCCACTTGTCGAACGCCTCGGCAGTAGACTCGTAGCGACGATTCTCCAACACGTTCTTGAACACATTGCAGAAGTACGCGTTGCACGACATACGGACAGCCTCCGTAAAGTTAAGAGGCGAACGGTGTTCGTGGCAGCCCAGTTTCTTCCCGGGCGCATAGACATAGCCGCGCGAGCAGCTGTACTGCGTCCATGGCGAAAGAACACCTTCCTGCATGCCTATAAGTCCGCAGACCAACTTAAACACAGAGCCCGGAGGATAGCTGGCCTGAACCGTACGGTTGAACAGCGGCTTTCCCGGGTCGCGCGAGATTTCATCGAAATGACTGCCCATGTTCGCCAGCACATCGACATCGATGCCCGGGCTCGAGACCAGCGCCAGAATCTCGCCTGTCGACGGTTCAATTGCTATGAGGGAGCCCGTGCGGCCGGCCATCAATTCCTGACCATATTGCTGGAGATGGGCGTCAATAGTCGTAACGATATCGCGGCCGGGAACAGCCAGCTTATCTTCGGAACCATCATTATATGAAGTCAAAACGCGGTTGCGCGAATCCCTTAAATAAATATGATATCCCTTCTCTCCTCGAAGCTCCTCTTCGCGGGCGGCCTCAAGGCCTGTGCGGCCAACGTTGTCGCCGCTCTTGTATTCGGGATGTTTCTTCAAGAAATCTGCATCTACTTCGGACACATAGCCCAGAAGATTGCCGCCGGCATTGAAGGGATACATCCTCTCAGTACGTATCTGCCCCCTGAAGCCGGGGAAGCGATATTCAACTTCGCTGAAACGCATGTAGGCGTCTTCGTCGACATGCTTCAAAAACACAAGCGTCTTGAATCCGATGCGGGTACGATACGACCGATAATACGCCATTTTTTCCCGCACCAGATCAACGTCAACCCCCAACACCCGAGCCAGGCCCAAGGTGTCGAAGGCCGACACCTCGCGCGGGGTCACCAGGATATCGTAGGTGGCTTTGTTGCCTACCAGCACCTCGCCGCCGCGATCGTAGATGACCCCGCGCGGGGGATAGATAGTCTCGTAGACGATGGAGTTGTTAAGTGCGTCAGTCTTGTACTTGCTGTTCACTATCTGGATATAGAACAGCCTTCCGAGGAGCAACGCCGCCGCTACCCCAAGACCGATTCTGATCTTGCTGAATTTGCGGCTGGTCTCCATACTACCTGTTGTGTCCGAAAATGAAATTACCGAGCAGCACGCAGAGCAGTCCGCTCACGCCCGTCGAGAAAAGGGTGCGGAGGGCGTTGAACCAGAACGGGCGCGTCCCTGCCGAATCCACCCACACGTAAAGCCCGAAAAACAGGACGCACGCCAGTACCATGGTCAACGCCAACTCCGGCGTAGTCTGATGGGCGACAGGCGAATCGTCGCGGTCGGTCATGATCTCCTCGCCGCTGACCAGCCTAAGCAGCGGAATGCGCAGCAGCGCGAGCGGCAGTAGAGTGCAGCTGGTGAGCCCCAAAGTTCCGCCCCCGACGAAGTCCACGATGAAGCCGGCTACGAAAGCGAGTCCAAGGGCGGCGGGAGTTCCGTAGCGAGAAGGCAGACTGACGATAAGCAGCGGCAGCAGGCTGATCAACACGTACTGCGAGAACAAGAAGTAGTTGTTGATAAGTGCCTGCGCGAGAGTCAGGACCGCAAAGATTATGAAATAACGCTCCGTCCTCATAGCTGCCCCTCCTCCGTTGACTGTTCGAGGACCTCGATGGCCCCAAGGTTACGGTTGCGCACCACGGTCACATAATCCAGGGCGTTGAAGTCCTGCAGAAGCTCCACCTCCACGTCCTGTGCGGCGCCGCTTCGCGTACTCGATCCCATGACTATGCCCACGGGGATTTCTGCGGGGAAGATGGCGGAATAACCGCTGGTCCAGAGGGTATCGCCGACCTCGGCCTTATATCCGAGCGGGATACCGCTGAGCACCGCGCCTCTCGAGCCGCGACCGTTCCACGAAAGGGGACCCGCCACTCCGTCGCGCCCGATGCGGACGCTTACGTGCATGCTCGGGTTCATGAGCGTACGGCCATAGGCTATGTGTTCGTCGGCGGCGTCGATGACGCCTATAACGCCCTCGCTGGTAACGATTCCGCAGTCGGGACCGACACCGTCGAGCAGGCCTTTGTCGAGAATAATATAGTTGCGCTGCGACTTGGTCCCCATTTTCACGATATGGGCGAAAATATAGTCGAAACCATCGTCGACGGAATGCGCACGCGACAGGTACTCCTCGCTCTTTTCGAGCTCACGGTATTTGCGGAGTTCTTCCGAAAGGCGGGCGTTTTCCTCCTGGAGCATTTTGTTGCGGGAGTCCAGTTTGAAGTAGCCGGCTATGCGGCTTCCTCCGCCCCAGATCCAGCCGGCCACGCGGTGCGATGCGCGGTTGAGCCAAATGTCCTGAAGAACGGACGAACTATGCAACATAGCGATGGCAGCAACCTCCAGAACTATGAAGATTGCTGCCGAAACGAGTACTTGTGATGTCCTGCCCTTTCTCGGCATTAACGCATAAGGAATTTGTAGCGGTCGGTATTCTTGATCGCCTTGTTTGTTCCTCTTGCAACGGCGTGGAGCGGATCCTCCGCGACTATGAAGTTGATGTTGACCTTGTCGGTAAGTCTCTTGGCGAGACCGCGCAGAAGGGCGCCGCCTCCGGAGAGGTAAATACCGTTCTCCACGATGTCGGAGTAGAGCTCCGGAGGAGTCATCTCGAGGACATGGAGGATAGAGGTCTCAATTTTCGCGATGGATTTGTCGAGGCAGTGGGCGATCTCCTGATAGGTGATGCGAGCCTCTACCGGATGAGCGGTCATAAGGTTGGGTCCCTTGATTACTATAGGCTCCGGTTCGTCGTCGAGTTCGGTGATGACGGCGCCAACGGCGACCTTGATCTGCTCAGCGGTAACTTCACCGACCTTGATATTATGCTGCTGGCGCAGATAGTACATAATATCGTTCGTAAAGACATCGCCTGCGGTACGTATGCTGTCCTGCTCCACGAGGCCGCCGAGCGAGATAACGGCAATCTCGGTAGTACCACCGCCTATATCTACGACCATGTTTCCCTTAGGCGCTTCGACATCCAGGCCGATACCGAGGGCGGCGGCCATAGGTTCGAAGATAAGATAGACGTCGCGTCCGCCGGCGTGTTCGGTACTGTCACGAACGGCCCTGATCTCAACCTCGGTACTTCCCGAAGGGATACCGATAACGACCTTGAGGTTAGGGGCGAAAAGGTGGCGCTTGCCGCCTACCTGTTTGATAAAGCCCCTGATCATAAGCTCCGCAGCGTTGAAGTCTGCGATAACGCCGTCTTTCAGAGGACGGACGGTCTTGATTCCGGGGTTTGTACGCTCATGCATGAGCTTGGCCTGATGGCCTATAGCGAGACACTTGCCGGAGGCGACATCTACTGCAACGATACTGGGTTCGTCGAGGACTATCTGTCCGTTTTGGTAGATGACGGTATTGGCTGTGCCGAGATCGATTGCCAGTTCCTGGCTCAGGAAAGAAAATGCCATTTTTCAGTGTGTGTTTATCCTTACAAAAATAATCATTTTTGTTATTAATTTTGTCGCAGGAATTTACTTATGGCAAAAAAAGTTTACGGAGTATTTGTGGCCGGCGGAAGCGGCACAAGAATGGGAACTGAGGTTCCCAAACAGTTCCTCGAACTGGGCGGTCGCCCCATCCTTCAGCAGACAATTCTGAAGTTCATGTACGCATGTCCGGAGCTTATTCCGGTGGTCGCGCTTCCCGCAGATCATATAGCAACATGGAAGAGGCTTTGCGTGGATAATCATTTCGACCTGCCGCAGATAGTGGTGGAGGGCGGCATTACCCGTTTCCACTCCGTAAAGAACGCTCTCGAAAAGATTCCCGACGGGGCAATAGTAATGATCCACGACGGAGTGCGTCCGCTCATCGGCACCGACCTTATCAAGCGCATACTCGAAACTTCAGACGAACAGCGCAATGTGATTCCCGTCTGCCCCGTGACAGATACCCTTAAGAGCCTGGTCCCCGCAGGCGACGGTACTCTTACAGCCAGCGGTGACCCCGATCCTTCCCGCTCAGGCCTTTACGGCGCTCAGACCCCGCAGCTTTTCCTGTCGGAACAGATAAAGAAAGCCTACGAAACCGGCTATGACCAGTCATTTACCGACGACGCTTCGGTAGCCAGGGCATCAAATATACCTCTCACCTATATAGAAGGAGAGAGGTACAATATCAAGATTACGACCCCTGAGGATCTGGATCTGGCCGAGAAACTATTTTGATTTCTCTACCCAGACCTGTCTCTGGAACGGCTCGCTGAGCGAGATCATAGTCTCGGTAGACTCTACGGCCGGGATTTTTTGAATGGCGTTCAAAACGACCTTCATAAGATGGTCGAAATCCGAGCAGTATAGTTTAATCAGCATCGATGAATGACCCGTGATGAAGTGGCACTCCACCACCTCGGGTATCTTCTTAAGGGCGATGACGACATCATTGAATTTGTTGGCTTCAGAGATGTTCATCATGATGAAGGCGCAAACGGGGGAGCCGAGCGCAGCTGGCTTGACTCTCGCCGAAAAGCCGGTGATGATGCCCGCATCTTCGAGCTTCTTCACCCTCTGGTGGATGGCGGCGCCTGAGACTCCGCACTCGCGTGCAATCTCAAGGAACGGCATCCTCGCGTCTTTGACCAGAAACGACAGGATTTTCCTGTCCATCTCGTCGATTTTGTAATCACTACTCATTATTTGGCGTTGCGTCTGGTGAATCTGCGTTTACCTTGGGTAGGCGCCGACGAAGAAACGATCTGCCTGGCCATCTCCAGGGTGACATCTTCGGCTTTGGTGCCGCGCGGGAGTTTGTAGTTCTTTCCATCTGCCTTCAGATACGGGCCATAACGGCCGTTCATCACCGAGATTCCGCCTTCGAACTCGCGTACTACCTGATTCTGGGCTGTCCTCCCAAGTTCGACCTCAATGAGTGAGATGCACTTCTCGAGGGTGGTGGTAAGAGGGTCTGCGGTGCGGGGCAGGCCGATGTTTTTGTCTCCGTATTTAAGGTATGGACCGAAGCGGCCCTTGGTTGCGATGATGTCTATACCCTCATACTGGCCGACTTTGCGAGGCAGTGCAAGCAGCCTTAAAGCGTCTTCGAGGGTAACGCTCTCGATCAGAACGCCGGCGGGAAGCGATGCGAATACGCGGTTTTCTCCCTCGCCCTTCTGGACGAACGGGCCGAACTGGCCGAGCTTCGCGACGACCATCTGACCGTCTGAAGGGTCGATGCCTATCTCGCGCTCTACCTTCATATACTGCTTGTCGCTGACTGCGACCTCCACCTGGGAGTGGAAGGGCGAGTAGAAGTCGGCGATGCATTTGTGCCAGTCTTCCTTACCGGCCGCGACCTCGTCGAAGGAACTCTCGACATTGGCCGTGAAGCCGTAATCGAGAATCTCGGCGAAATTGTCGACCAGGTAGTCCGTTACCACCATTCCTATCTCGGTGGGAAGGAGTTTACCCTTGTCGGCGCCGACAGTTTCGTTCCATGGCGTCTCGGTAATCTGCCCACCCTTGAGGGTGAGGTTGACGACCGGCCTGAGTTCGCCGTGTTTGTCGCCCTTGACCAGGTAACCGCGCTCGGTAGTAAGGGTCGTAATAGTCGGGGCATAGGTCGACGGACGTCCGATGCCGAGCTCCTCGAGCTTGCGGACAAGAGTCGGCTCGGAGTAGCGCATGGGGGCCTGGGTGAACTTGCAGGTCGCTTCGGCGGCCTTGAGGGTGAGTTCCTGGCCCATGTTCATAGGCGGTACGGAAGCGAGCTCTTCGTCTTCGGTTTCGTCGTCAGTGCCCTCTTTGTAGAGCTTGAGGAAACCGTCGAACAGAATCTCGGCTGCCTGGACCGCGTACCTCTCGGCGCGTTTGTCGATGCCGATGGTGATTGCGGTGTTCATTACCTTCGCTTCGGCCATCTGGCAGGCGACGGTGCGCTTCCAGATCAGGTTGTAGAGTTTCTGCTCCTGCGGAGTGCCGCTTATCGAGGTGTTCTCGATGTAGGTAGGGCGGATGGCTTCATGGGCCTCCTGGGCGCCCTTGGAATGGGTTTTATACTGTCTGGGGTGTGAGTACTCCGCTCCGAAGGTTTCGGTAATGTATTTCTTGGCGGTACCAACGGCAAGGCTAGAAAGGTTGGTCGAGTCCGTACGCATATAGGTAATAAGTCCGCGCTCGTAGAGGCTCTGGGCCACTCTCATAGTCTGGCTGACGGGGAAGCGGAGCTTGCGGCCTGCTTCCTGCTGCAGTGTTGAGGTGGTGAAGGGGGCTGCGGGGATGCGGATTCCGTCCTTACGCTCTATATCTTCAACGGTGTAGCGCGCGCCTATGCAATCGGCGAGGAACGAAAAGGCAGCGGTCTGTGTGCCGAACTTCTTGTCGAGCACTCCGCGCACCTTGCTGCGGCCTACCGTGAACTCGGCGTCAACCCTGTAGAAGGGTTCGGGCCTGAAGGCCATGATCTCCTTCTCGCGGTCTACCGTCAGGCGGAGCGCTACCGACTGTACACGGCCGGCCGAAAGTCCACGGCGTATCTTGCGCCATAGCACCGGCGAGAGTTCGTAGCCCACGAGACGGTCCAGCACGCGGCGGGCCTGCTGGGCGTTCACGAGGTTCATATCGACCGTCCTCGGATGCTCTATCGCTTCGAGGATGGCGTTCTTTGTTATTTCATGGAAAGTAATGCGCCTGGTTTTCGCGGGGTCAAGGCCGAGGGCCTCGGTAAGATGCCATGAGATGGCTTCTCCCTCGCGGTCTTCATCGGACGCGAGCCATACCATATCGGCTGCGTCGGCGAGTTTTTTGAGTTCGGCTACCGTCCGCTTTTTATCGGCCGGTACTACGTACTCGGGGGTGAAGTTGTTGTTCAGGTCTACTCCCAGCTCCTTTTCCTGAAGGTCCCGGATATGGCCTTTGGAAGAAACCACCTTCCAACCGTCTCCCAGAAACTTCTGGATTGTCGCCGCTTTGTGCGGGGACTCTACAATCACTAAATTCATACTGCAAAGAAAATCAGAATTAAGGGATTTTTCAAAAATTAATGAGTATTTTTGCTCCGTTATGGAAGTACGTACCCGCAAAAGAATAATATTCTGGTTCTGGTTTATAATCGTCGCGCCGGTAGTTTTGGTCTTCGGTCTGCTGGCCTCCGTATGGTATTTCGCCGAGATTCCTTCGTTCGAGGAACTCGAACACCCCAACAACAATCTGGCGACCCAGATTATTTCTTCCGACGGAGTGGTCCTGAGTACTTTCCATATTGAAAACAGGACCTACGTCACCTACGAAGATATCTCTCCAAACGTCATCCATGCCGCGATTTCTACCGAAGACGCGCGTTTCTACCGCCACTGCGGAATCGACTTCAAAGGCCTCGGCCGCGTGTTCTTCAAAACCTTGTTGATGAGGGATTCCAGCCAGGGCGGCGGTAGTACCATCACCCAGCAGCTCGCGAAAACCCTCTATCCGCGTATGGAGGTGGGCAGCAAGAACCCGATAGTGAAGGCCTCGAACATTGTCTGGATCAAGCTCAAGGAGTGGATTACGGCCGTCAAGCTCGAGCGCAACTACACTAAAGACGAGATAGTGGCCATGTACCTGAACTCGATTTTCTTCGGCAGCAGCGCCTACGGAATCAAGTCGGCCTCCGAGACCTTCTTCTCGAAGAGCCCGGCCGAGCTCAACGTTCAGGAATCCGCGATGCTCGTGGGCATGGTCAATAAACCTACGCGCTACAACCCCGTGCTGCACTACGACCTTGCCTTGAGCCGCCGCAACTTCGTGCTCGGTCAGATGCATAAGGCCGGCTACCTCACCGAGGAAGAGAAGGCTGAGGCGCAGGCTACCCCGATAGAGCTTCGCTACCAGGTCAGGGACCACAACGCCGGTCTGGCGCCCTACTTCCGCGACATGATACGTCGCGAGATGAACGCATCCGAGCCCAAGCGCAGCGACTACCTCTTCGAGGAGGAGTACGTGGCAGATACCATCCGCTGGGCCAATGACGCCTTCTACGGCTGGCTTACCAAGTACCGCAAGGCCAACGGCGAGAAGTACAACCTCGACCGCGACGGCCTCAGGATATACGTGACGATCGACTCTCGCATGCAGCGCTATGCCGAGGAAGCGGTGGCCGAGCAGCTCGGCAAGAACCTCCAGCCGCTCTTCAAGAAGGAGCTGAAGTCCCGCAGGCGCCCGCCGTTCCCCGACACCATGGAGAACAGCACCTACAACGTCCTCATGGGCCAGGCCCGCAAGTGGAGCGACCGCTACAGGACCCAGAAAAAGGCCGGCGTGCCGGATAAGGAGATACTCGCCCAGTTCTCGGTGAAGACCCCGATGAGGGTGTTTGCGTGGAACGACAAGGGCTACGTCGATACCCTGATGACCCCGGACGACTCGATCAAGTACTACAAGTCTATCCTTCGCGCCGCGTTCATGGCTATCGAGCCCGGAACCGGCCATGTCAAAGCCTACGTCGGCGGCCCCAACTACCGCTACTTCAAGTACGACAACGTCCGTCAGGGTAAGAGACAGGTCGGTTCGACTATCAAGCCGTTCCTGTATACCCTGGCCATGCAGGAGGGCATGACCCCGTGCGACCGCGTGGTCAATATGCCGCAGACTTTCGTGGTGGGCGACGAAACCTGGACTCCCCGCAGTACCGACCGCGACGAATGGATAGGAAAGACCGTGACCCTCAAGTGGGGCCTTACTCATAGCTCCAACAACATCTCGGCCTACCTGATGAGGCAGTTCGGCCCCTCGGCCATGGTCAAGATGATGAAGAAGATGGGCATCAAGAGCCATGTCGACGAAGTCTACTCGCTCTGCGCCGGTTCGGCCGACCTTCCGATTTGCGAGATGGTCTCGGCATTCAATACCTTCCCTTCGAAGGGCGTTTATTCCGATCCGCTCTTCATCACTCGCATCGAAGATTCCGACGGCAACTTGATCACTGAGTTTGGCAATAAGAAGACCGAAGCCATCAGCGACAAGACCGCTTACCTGATGGTCAACCTCATGCAGGGCGTCGTGAACCATGGTACTGGTTACCGTCTCCGCTCGCGCTTCGGGCTCAAGGGAGATATTGCCGGTAAGACCGGAACCACCAACGACAACTCCGACGGCTGGTTCATAGGCTATACTCCGAAGATTACCGCCGGCGTTTGGGTCGGAGGTGAAGACAGGATGGTCCACTTCAAGGAACTCGCCCAGGGTAGCGGTTCGGCGACTGCTCTGCCTATCTGGGGTATCTTTATGAAGAAGTGTCTTGCCGACCCGACCCTCGGGTGGAGTGACTACGACCGCTTCGAGGCTCCGGGAGGCATGACCCTCGATCTAAGCTGCACGGGCGGCGATATCGAGACCGAAGAGGAGACCTTCGAGCCCGTTCAGGAAGAGGCTGGATTCTTCGACTAGACGATGTTTTTCGATTATAACGGCACCAGAGTTTTTTACGAGGTGAGCGGGGAAGGCCCGGACCTTCTTCTGCTCCACGGCTGGGGCTGTACGCATACCATTTTCGACGCATTTGTGGGCGACTTCGCTGCGCATCATCGTGTGATAGCGCTGGATTTCCCCGGGTTCGGAGAGTCCGACGAACCGCCGACAGTATGGGGAGTCTATGAGTACGAGGAGATGCTGGAAGCGTTCTGCGCTTCCGTCGGTGTCGTAAAACCGTCTATTATCTGCCATTCTTTTGGAGGACGTGTCGCTATCGTTTTTGCGTCTAAGTGCGAGGTCTCTCGTATGATGCTGGTAGATGCGGCGGGAATCAAGCCTAAGAGATCTTTCGGGTATTACTGCAAGGTATACAAGTATAAGCTGGCGAAGTGGTGGATTCTGAAGGTTCTGCGCGATACTGAGAAGTTCGAAAAGATGCGTGCAGGAAAGGGGTCTGCCGACTACGCAGCGGCTTCGCCCAAGATGAAGGCGGTTCTGTCAAAGACTGTGAATCAGGATTTGCGTAAGCTGCTGCCTTCTATTTCAATTCCGGTAATACTGTTCTGGGGTACTGCCGATACCGCTACTCCTTTGTCTGACGCACAGTTGATGGCGAAGCTCCTGCCCGATGCGGGACTTATCACCGTCAAGGGTGGGACACACTTTTCTTTTTTGGAAGATCCGGGACTTTTCAAGTCCGTTGCCGCTAATTTCTTGAAGTAATGACTGCTCTGATCATAACGTTCATTGTTCTTTGGGTAACGGCATGGGTGCTGTATCTGAGGTTCTATCTCCAGATGTTCCAGCAGAACTCCAATCGTCGCGACCGCTTCCTTCTTTGGCTGAAGGATAATCCGTATCCGAGGCTTTTCGGAAAGTCGAAGGTGAAGTTCGTGATGACCAAGCGCATGGTCAGGTTGACGATTACTTCGACTCTGTTGGCTGTCGTACTGACTCTGGCGCCGTGGTTCTTCGGAGTTTTCTGGCTTTCTGCTTTGATTATCCTCTTCTGCCCGTTTGTCCTGTGTATTGCAGACTGGATCAACAGCCCTATTGAGAAGGCTATAAATAACTGGTATATCAAGGATGCAAGACGCAAACTTGCTGCGTATAAGGATCTGATTGTTATTGGAGTAACGGGCAGTTACGGTAAGACCAGTACAAAGAATTACTTGTATCGCATCCTTAGCGAGAAGTATAATGTCCTGATGACTCCAGGTAACTTTAATACTACTCTCGGAGTCGTACGCACCATACGCGAAAAGCTTGAACCTTTCCATCAGGTGTTCATCGTGGAGATGGGCGCAAAGGAGGTTGGAGATATTAAAGAGATCTGCGATCTGGTCCACCCGACTATAGGTATTGTTACCGCGGTAGGGGAGATGCACCTGGAGACTTTCGGTTCGTTTGAGAATATCCAGAAGACGAAGTTCGAATTGATCGATTCGCTGCCGGTCGATGGCTTCGGAGTCGTTAATCTCGAATCTCCCGGAATAGCCTCGTATGGCGGCATCCGTACGGATTGCAAGATAGCCCGTTTTGGAATAGATGCCCACAGAGTGGATGTTCGCGCCGCTTCTATCGAATATGCCCCAGGTGGAATGGAGTTCGATGTAATTGATGCGGCTGGTTCGCTTCACCTTAAGACTCAATTGCTGGGCGAAGCGAATATTCTGGATCTGACCGGAGCGATAGTTATTGCGAAACATCTGGGAATTCCGGATCGTTCGATAGCTCTTGCCGTTTCGAAGATCCAGCCAGTCGAGCATAGGCTCAGCATGTCCCGCAGAGGATCGATTACCATACTCGACGACGCATATAATTCCAATCCTACAGGCGCAGCCATGGCTCTCGGAGTCCTGGCATCGATGAAGCTTCCGGAAGGCGGGCGGCGGATTTGCGTCACGCCCGGCTTTGTCGAGCTTGGCACGCGCCAAGCCGACGCCTGCCGCGAGCTAGGCGCCCTCGCCGCCCGCTCATGCGACATCCTCATCATCGTCAACAAGTACAACCGCGACGCCATCCTCGCCGGCGCCCGCTCTGTCATTGTAGATCCCTTCGTCGCTGACGCTCCTCGGGATGACAAAATAGATGTCATTCCGAGCGAAGCGAAGGAATCTCTTTCCGACCGTGTCCTCTGCGTCGATACCCTCTCCGAGGCTGTAGCCGCCCTTCAGGTTCTCGCTACGCCCGGTTCCGCGATCCTATATGAAAACGACTTACCCGATACTTTTAAATAATTGATATGAAACTTAACGTTGGAGTTCTGTTTGGCGGCAGGTCCGTCGAAAATGAGATTTCGGTGGTGACCGCACTTCAGGTAATCGAGTCCCTCGATACCGAGAAATACGAGATAATTCCGATTTACATTGCAAAGACTGGAAAGTGGTATACCGGAAAGGCTTTGCTGGATCTGGCAAAGTACCGCAATATGCCCGCTCTTTTCAAAGAGTGCAAGGAAGTATTCTTCAAGTCGGTTTTCGGCGACCATAACCTTTATACAAACGGTGCGTTCGGGAAGCAGAAGGTTGTAGCTAAGATTGACACTATCCTCCCGACTCTCCATGGAACCAACTGCGAAGACGGAACCCTTCAGGGTGTGCTCGAGGTTATCGGCATTCCGTACGTGGGCTGCAATACTTTCGCATCGGCCAACGGCATGGACAAAATCGCGATGAAGCAGATCCTTCGCGACAGCGGAATTTCCGTCGTGGACTTCGTCTGGTTTACCGATAAAGAGTGGGACGACAGACGCGAGACCGTTCTCGACAACATCGAGAAGACTCTCCCGTATCCGGTCATCATCAAGCCCGCGAACTCCGGCTCCAGCGTAGGTATTTCTCCGGCCCACAACCGCCAGGAGCTTGCAGACGCAGTCGACTATGCCGCTCAGTTCACCACCCGCGTTATCGTGGAGCGCATGCTCTCCAAACTCAAGGAGGTAAACTGCTCGGTCATGGGCGATTACTACGACTGCAAGCCCTCTGTATGCGAGATTCCTCTTCGCAGCGGCGAGATCCTCAGCTACTCCGACAAGTATCAGAGCGGCGGCGCGAAGGGCTCCAAGAGCGGCAAGCTTGCCGGCGCTAAAGTCGCCGGCCCGAAGCTCGCCGGAGCCAAGGGCGCCGACGGGGCGGGCATGGCCTCGCTGAAGCGTCAGCTGCCCGCCGACCTCCCCGACAACGTTACTGCTCTTGTCCAGGAGTTCGCGATGAGGACCTTCAAGACTCTCGGTTGCGAAGGTCTCGCCCGAATCGACCTCATGATAGACGAGACCGACGGCAGAATCTACGTGAACGAAATCAATACCATCCCCGGTTCTCTTTCTTCTTACCTTTGGGAGTACACCGGCGTTCCGTTCTCCAAGGTTCTCGACAACCTTATCTCACGTTCCTTCGCGCGCTCTCGCGAAGAGTCCTTCAAAGTAGTCGACTTCGGCGGTAACATCTTCGCTTCCCGCTAGCCGATGCGCCTGGCGGAGTTCCAGAAGAAAGCTATAGCGGACCTCGGCGGGATTTATCCCGAGCCCGAGGCCCGAAGCATCGTCGGCATACTCATCCAGGAGCGACTGAGCCTTGCGAACTACACGGTAGTCACCGAGCCGGACCGCGAAATCGATACGGCACTCCTGGAAGAAGACCTTAAACGACTCCAAAACTCTGAACCTATACAGTATGTCCTGGGCTTTGCGGAGTTTTATGGCCGCAGATTCAAGGTCACGCCGGATGTTCTCATCCCAAGACCTGAAACGGAAGAGCTCGTCGAAGCTGTACTTAAAGATTTCTCCACGCGGCCTTCGGCCTTGGTCGAAATGACATCAAACAAATGTCATTCCGAGCGTAGTCGAGGAATCTCCAGTCCGCATATTTTAGATCTCTGCACCGGAAGCGGATGCATCGCATGGACTCTCGCGCTGGAGATTCCGGATTCAACGGTTGTCGGTGTCGACATATCGGACAAGGCCCTGGAAGTGGCGAAATCCCAACCATGTCATTCCGAGCGTAGCGAAGGAATCTCTTTTGTGAAGGGAGATGTGCTGGACAGCCGTTTTGTCATCTCGAGCGAAGTCGAGAGATCTCATGACAAATACGACATCATCGTCAGCAACCCTCCTTATGTTCTGGAGTCGGAAAAAACTCAGATGCGCCGCAACGTTCTGGACTACGAACCGGAACTGGCGCTGTTCGTCCCGGACGACGACCCGCTGAAGTTCTACAATGCTTTGGTCAACATAGCAAAGGGCCATCTGAACCCGGGCGGCTTCGGAATATTCGAGGCAAACTGCCTGTACTGCGGCGAGATCGCCAAGCTCCTCGAGCCTCATTTCGAGGACGTAAAGATCCTCAAAGACATTTCCGGAAGAGAGCGTTTTGTCTCTTTCAGAAATGCTGAAAATTAGATAAATTTGTAGACTGTCGACTTACACTATAATGAAAAAGATATTTGCTGCATTACTTCTTTTGAGCCTCGCCATCACGTCCGGGGCCAAGGATTTCAGGGTCTCCAGCCCTTCGGGCGACCTTAAGGTTACAGTTTCCGTCACGGACAGCACCCGTTACACTCTCGAAGTCAAGGGCGTGACAGTCCTCAAGGATTGCCCCATCGCAATGACCCTCGAAGACGGTCGTGTCCTCGGAGTTGGCAGCAGAATCCGTAAAGACACCCGCGGCAGCAGAAGCGAGTCCATTGAGGCTCCGCTTTATCGTCAGAAAAACTTCGAGGCGGCCTATAACTACATCCGCCTCAGCTACGACGGAGATTACATCCTCCAGTTCAGGGCCTACAACGACGGCGTAGCTTACCGTTTCGTCACCTCTTTCTCCGACGACATAGTCGTGAAAAACGAGCTGGTCTGCTTCAACTTCGCAGATAAATATCCCCTTGTAATCCCCATGGTCCCCAAGAGGGAAGATCGTTACGAAACCTCTTTTGAGGCCTGCTACACAGAAACCGAAGTCGGCCATACCAGCGAAGACCTGGCTTTCCTGCCTTGCATGGTAAGGGTTCCCGAAATCGGCAACCTCATGATGATGGAATCCGACGTCGAAGATTACCCGGGAATGTTTGTAAAGACTACTCAAAAAGGCCTCATCGCTGAGTTCCCTCCGGTCCCTACCGGCTTCAAGGTCGGCGGCGGCGGAGCCCACAGACCCACCGGCTACAGCGATGTCATCGCCCGTACGAAGGGTTCACGCAGCTACCCATGGCGCATAGTGGCCTATGCTCCCGAGGATAAGGACCTCCCGACAAACAACATGGTCTACCAGACCGCAAGCCCCTCGAAGCTCGACGACGTCAGCTGGATTACTCCTGGTCATTCTACATGGGACTGGTGGAACGCATCGCTCCTCTGGAACGTCCCCTTCAAGGCCGGAATCAACACGGAAACCTACCTGTATCACATCGATTTCGCGGAGCGCAACGGCATCGAATATGTCATAGTCGACGACGGCTGGTACCAGAACTTCGACCCCATGCAGCAGGCCGAAGGAATCGACATCAAGGAAATCTGCGGCTATGCCCAGGAATCCAACGTCAGGATCATCCTCTGGATGGCCTACACCCCGTTCGTAAACAATGCCGAGCAAATTTGCGACTACTACTCGAAACTCGGCGTCTCCGGCTTCAAGATCGACTTCTTCGACGGCCAGTACCAGACTATAATCGATCAGGTCTACGACATGGCCGAGATCGCCTCGCGCTACCGCCTGATAGTCGATTTCCATGGCCTCAAGCCTACCGGACTCAACAGAACCTACCCCAACGTCGTGAACTTCGAAGGCGTGTTCGGCCTGGAGAACTGCAAGTGGAGCACGATCGATGTCGACATGCCCCGCAACCAGGTCAGCATCCCGTTCCTGAGGATGGCGGCCGCCCCTATAGACTTCACCCAGGGCGCCATGCGCAACGGCTCCAAGGGCGAGTACGCGATGAACTTCAACCACCCCATGAGCATGGGAACCAGGGCCTGCCAGATCGCCATGTACATAGTCTACGACTCCCCGCTGGTGATGCTCTGCGACAGCCCGTCGGCCTATATGGAAGACCAGCCGACCGTGGACTTCATAATGTCGATCCCGACCGTCTTCGACTACACCGAAGTGCTTGACGGCAAGCTCGGCGAGTACATCGTCACTAAGCGCGTCAAGGACGGCAAGTACTACATCGGAGGCATGACCAACTGGGAAGAGCGCGACATAACCCTTAATCTCGACTTCCTGCCGAAGGGAGAGTGGCTCGTCAAGATCTACCACGACGGACTCAACGCCAATATCATCGGCAAGGACTATAAAATCGAGACCATGGTCGTAAATGGCGGCGCTACTCTCGGAGTCCACCTCGCACAGGGCGGCGGCTTTGCAATGGTAATAGAAAGATAACACATAGCACTATGGCAAAAAAGACTGTACTCGTTTCGGGCGGCGCCGGCTACATCGGCTCCCACGTTACCGTCGAACTCGACGCGGCAGGCTACGACGTAGTCATCGCCGACAATTTCTCCAACTGCGACCGCACCAACTACAACGGTGTGTGCCAGATTACCGGAAAGAAGCTCCCTCTGATCGAGATGGACTTCTGCGACCTCAAGGCCGTCCGCAAGCTCTTCGACAGCTATAAGATCGACGCCGTCATCCACTTCGCCGCCTTCAAGGCAGTAGGCGAGTCCGTCGACGATCCGCTCAAGTACTATGTCAACAACCTGGATTCCTTCCTGAACATCCTTCAGGTCGCACGCGACAAGGGTTGCAACGTCCTCTTCTCCTCATCGGCCACCGTCTACGGCGAGCCTGAGAAGCTGCCCGTAAGCGAACTCTCTGAGCGCAAGCCCTCGACTTCGCCCTACGGCAATACAAAGCAAATGTGCGAAGACTTCCTTCGCGACTGCGTTAAGGCCTACCCGAACATCAAGGGTATCGCCCTGCGTTACTTCAACCCTATCGGCGCACACCCGTCTGCCCTCATCGGCGAACTCCCTCGCGGAATTCCCAACAACCTCGTCCCTTTCATCACTCAGACCGCTATCGGAAAGCGTGAATGCCTCAGCGTGTTCGGCAACGACTACCCGACTCCGGACGGAACCTGCCTGCGCGACTTCATCGACATCATCGACCTCGCCAAGGCCCACGTCTTCGCCGTGACCCGTATGCTCGAAGGCAAGATGGAAGAAAACTACGAGATCTTCAATGTCGGCACCGGCCGTCCCGTCAGCGTGATGGAACTCATCACCACCTTCGAGAAGGTCAACAACCTGAAGCTCAACTACAAGATTGCCCCTCGCCGCCCCGGCGACGTCATGTCCGTCTGGTGCGACCCCACCATCGGCGAAAAGAAGCTCGGATGGAAAGCCCAGCGTACCCTGGAGGAAACACTAGCTTCCGCCTGGGCCTGGGAAAAGCATTTAGCAGGCGTATAAGCCTATAATGTTCAGAATGACGTTGTAGGCTTTTTGCATGGACTCGACGGGAACCCATTCCATTTTTCCGTGGAAGTTGAGGCCACCGGCGAAGATGTTCGGGCAGGGGAGTCCCATGAACGACAGGTTCGCTCCGTCGGTGCCGCCGCGTATGGGCTGGACTTTCGGCTTCACTCCCGCCTTCTCCATGGCCTTCATCGCAATCTCTACAATCTGGTAGTGCGGCTCGACCTGCCCCCGCATGTTGTAGTACTGGTGGCGTATCTCGACGCTCGCCGTGCCCTCGCCGTAGCGGTCGTTGATGGTCTGGACGCACTGGCGCAGGACCTCCTTCTGATGCTCATGCTTGTCGAGGTCGTGCTCGCGCAGGATGTATGAGAACGTAGCTTCCTCGACCGTGCCCTTGAAGGAGATGAGGTGGAAGAAGCCCTCGTAGCCCTCCGTATACTCGGGACGCTGCTCGAGCGGCAGCAGGCTGTTGAGCTCCATGCCGATGTGGATCGCGTTCTTCATCTTGCCCTTCGCGTAGCCGGGGTGGACGTTGCGGCCCTGGATGTGGACCGTTGCGGCCGCGGCGTTGAAGTTCTCGAACTCCAGCTCGCCTACCTCGCCCCCGTCCATAGTGTATGCATAGGTCGCATCGAAACGCGCGACATCGAACTTCGCCACGCCGCGGCCTATCTCCTCGTCGGGGGTAAAGCCGATGCGGATGGGGCCATGCTTGAACTCGGGATGCTCGACTATGTACTCGACTGCGGCCATGATCTCCGCTACGCCGGCTTTGTCGTCGGCGCCCAGCAGGGTAGTGCCGTCGGTGGTGATGATAGTCTCGCCTTTGTGATGCAGCAGCTCCGGGAACTCCTCGGGATCGAGGAAGAGTCCGGGCACGCCCTTAAGAGCGATGGGGGAGCCGTCGTAGTTCGGGATGAGCTGGGGCTTGACATTTGCGCCGGAGGCATCGGGGGAGGTGTCGACATGGGCAATGAAGCCAATCGCAGGGATGTCGCCTTCGACGTTTGCGGGAATCTTACCCATGACGTAGCCGTACTCGTCGAGAGTGGCCTCTACGCCCATCGCCTTGAGCTCCTCGCAAAGGAGCCTCAGCAGGTCGAACTGCTTTGAGGTACTCGGCTGGCTTTCCGATTCTTCGTTGGACTGGGTGTCGATAGCGACATAGCGCAGGAATCTGTCTTTAATGTTTTCCATGCTTCTTCTCCTTCAGCTTTTTCTGCGTGTAGTATCTGAGATATTTGTTAAGCAGCTCCTGGTCGCGTTTGGCTTCGGCCTCGGCGGCTTCGAGTTCTTTCTTTTTCTTTGCGCGGGCTTTTTCCTCGGCTTTCTTTGCTTTTTCTTCAGCCTTGGCGGCGTCGCGCGCGTCAAGGATGGCCCAACGCGCTTCGCGCGCCTCGAGCCTGGCCTTCCTGCGCGCGGCGTTCCTTTCACGCCACTCCTGGAACTTCTGGCTGAAGGTCTTCTTCTGTGGCGCCTGAGGACCAGTTGCGAGGCTGTCTCGCAGCGATAACGAGTCGGCCAGAGCCAGCGAGTCTGCAATTGCGAGCGAATCGCGTAACGACAGGCTGTCCGCGAGGGCCAGACTATCTTTCAGGGCCAGCGAATCGGCCATGGCCAGTTCCTTGTCCAGCGCTTTGATCTCCTGCTCGAGCTTGGCGTCCTGATTCTTCTTCGGACGTGGCTTATGGCTCTCGTCGATGGCGGCGTAGACACTCTTTATGTAGCCGGGGAAGTAGATGTCGGTCTGCTTGAACTTTGCGCGCGGGTGCTTCGCATAGGCTGCCCTTTCGGACTTACGCACGGTGAGGGTGGTGATGCTGGTCTTGCCCGTGGGCTTGAGTTCGGGTACCCACTTGAAGCCCTTGAGATAGCGGTCGGCCACCGGGAACTGCACTACCGGGTAGGCGTCGTTCTTGGGCGAGTCGAAGTAGTAGATGCGGTCGATGGTGCCGTCGATGAAAGTGCCGGATAGCATCTTGCTCTCAACCTTGTTCACGGTCGACAGCGCCCCGTTCTCTTCGAGGTAGAAGATGGAGGTGGAGCCGCCTATGGCGTCGAACCTGGTCAGCGCGGCCGTCGAGTCGAAGTAGGCCATGACCTCGGCGCCCTTGATCTGGTCGTAGAGCAGGGTGTCTTCCTGGGTCACGATCATGGCGTTGGACATGAGGCTTGCGCGGTCGACCGAGCCGTTCCTGATCAGGACGTTGAGGCTGTCGGAGTAGTACTGCCGGCGGCCTTCGTTCCAAACGACCGGGTTGAGGTAGAAGCGCGCGATCGAGTCGAGGTCGGTGTACCGCAGCGAGTCGCAGCGGACCTGCATGTCGTAGCGGTAGATCTTGACGTTCCTTATGCCCACGGCGAAGCCCACCTTGGAGGTGTCGGGCGGGGGTATGTTCGCGAGCGAGTCAGCCCTGGCGATCGAGTCCCTTTGGGCCAGCGCGGCCGAATCCAGCGGCACGGTCAGCGTGTCCTCGGGGGCGGAGGTTGTGTCCATGGGCATGGGGATGTCGTCGTCGAAGCTTCTCGCACCGCCTCCCGGTTTGCCTTCGGCAGGTTTGCCGGGCCTCCTTGGGCCGTCGCCGCTCGGGACTTCCTCGGCCGGTGCGTCTCCGCCTTCCAGCCCCATCGCTTTACCGCCGGAGCCCTTGCCGTCGGCCCGGCCTATCATGCCGCCGCGTCCGGCTTTGTTCTTCTCCTTGTTCTCCGCGGCTTCCTTCGCCTTTCGCGCTGCCTCTTCGGCAGCCTTGCGGCGGTATTCGCCTACCGCGTCGGTCATGATTTCGGTCAGGCGGCTTTCGGCCTCCTTGAGTTCATGGGCGGGGATGTCGCACTTGCGGAGCGTGTAGTAGATGATGGTATCGGCGCCGAAGTAGAGAGTGTCTTTATAGTCCGAATCCTGGTCGGTGATGGCGACCGCGGCCTCATTGACCATGGTCACACGGGCGAGCGTGTCCTCATAGAGGAGGTACTTCGAGACGGCCGATGTGTGATGTGAGCTGTCCTGAAGCTGGACGTTGCCCCTGAGCTCCACATTGCCTATCGAGCGATAGTAGTAGAGCGAATCGCTCCATGTCTCCTGGTTCTTCGAGGTTGCATGGACCTTGTCCGTGAAGAAGAAGGTTTCGCGCTTGCGGTTGTACCAGCCGCGGCTGGCCGAGAGCATGTTGTCGTCTTTCCAGAAATCGATGTAGGAGTTGAAGACGGCGCGCTCGAGGTCGGTGTGGTAGTTCAGCGACGAGGTCTTGATGAACACCGAGTCGGTGTACATGTTTACATCGCCCGAGAAGGTAAACAGGCTCGCCTTGGAGTCATATGTTCCGTCTATACTCTCGATGATCTGGCCGTCCTTGTCCTTCATCGCGGCGCCCTTTGCGAACACGGCAACGCTGTCCTGGGTGTTGTAGTCGAGATGTCGTGTGCGGAGGATGTTGTTCTCTTTGTCGACGAGCTGGACAACGCTTCCGCGGAACTCCGCGAGGTTCTTGTCGACGAAGTAGTCGAGGGTCTCGCTGGTGAGGACGGTTCCTTCTTGCATCAGTTTGACATGGCCCTTTGCGTTGATGATGTTGTCGGCGACCCTCCAGATGGCGGTATCGCAGATAAGGTAGGTGTCGTTGTGGAGGAAAGTGGCGTTGACGGCTTTGCGGAACGCTTTGTCGTCTTTGTCGGTGATGATCTGGACGGAGGCGGCCTTGATGAGGCGCACTACATCGCCCTTCTGCTTGGGCTTGGGCCCCGCAGAAGCGCTGAAGAGGGCAAGCGCAAGGCCCGCCGCCAGCAGCAACAGTCCTACTTTCTTATCTTTTCCGACCATCCCGAGCGGGAGAAGTCACAATCCTTGAACATGGGATCGATGACTATGTGTGTTTCTTTGATTTTGTCGTCGATGAATTTGTTGATGGCCTCGACCTGCTTGAGGTGCTCTACCGTGCTGTAAAGATCGTTGTAGTCGGTCTCGAAGGAAGCGGCATGGGAGTCGACTATCTTGTCGAGACGGATGATCTTGTAGACCAGGTTGCCTCTTCCTTCGTTGTCGGTAGACTCCACCGGCTCGGAGATGTCGCCGGGCCTGAGGTTGCGTACCACAGCCCAGTCGGCGGGCTTGATCTGGTCCTTGTCGAAATATGCGGAGCCGGTCATAGGGTCGGCCATCTGACCTCCGTTGGTCTTGGAAGCTTTGTCTTCGCTGTACATGCGGGCCGCCATCTCGAAGGTGATATCAGTCGTATCGATCAGAGCCCTGAGGCTGTCGAGCCTTGCAAAAGCCTTCTCCCTGTCTGCGGAGGTGTACTTGGGTTTGATGAGGATGTGGCGGGCGTTGAACATGTCGCCCTTCTTCTCAATAACCTGGATAAGGTGGAAGCCGTCGGGGGTCTCGACCGTGTTGGATACCATGCCCACCTTCAGCGACATTGCAGCGTCGGAGAACTCCGGCCAGAAGATGGTCTTGGAGGCCATTCCGAGCTCGCCGCCCCTGCGGGCTGATTCGGTGTCGTCGGAGTACAGACGGGCGAGAGTGGAGAACTTCTCACCGTTTATAACTCTCTCACGGAGTTCGAGCAGTTTCTCTTTTGCTGCGAGTTTCGCAGCTTCTACGTCGGGGTAGACGCAGATCTGGCTCATCTGGTATTTGGTAGGGATCACGGGGAGGTTGGCAACGTCTGCCGTGTCTACATACTGCCTGATGTCGTAAGGGGTGATTTCAGGAATCTTCTTCGCGATTTCCTGCTGCTCCTGCTGGGTCAGTGACATCTCTTCGAACTGTCTGTTCCACTCCTGACGGAGTTTGTAGAGAGGCTTTCCGAAGTATTCTTCGACCTTTTCGTCGCCGCCGAGTGCCGTGCGTATTTCATCTATGTGCTGGTTGAGCTGGGCGCCTACCATCTCCTTGTTGACGCTTAGGGAGTCGACCCTGGCCTGCATCAGGAGGAGCTTGGTCTGTAGGATGTTCTCGAGTATCTCGCAGCGGAGGTTCTGGTCGGAGGCATAGCCGCGCGCTCTCATCGTCTGAACTTCCTGCTCAATATCCGACAGGGAGACGAATTCGCCGCCGATCACGGCCACCGTCTTGTCGATAAGGCCGTTGTATTTCTGGGCGCCGAGCGTGAGACACATCAGCGCGAGCGCTGCGCTCGCAAGTATTTTCTTCATTTCACTAATAGATTACAAATTGACCGTCGTCGGATGCTCCCTTAAGCAAGCTTTGTTCCAAAGCGACCAGAAGATCGTGTTTTCTTCCGCTGAGTATGTATTCGCGTATCCTTTCAGTGCAGAAATCGAAGGGCGCGACCCCGCTGCGGCGTATTTCTCTGACGTAAGCGGCCTTAACGTCGGACACCTCTTCCGACTGCACAATGATGTAGTTCTGGTTGAGTTTTGCTAGCATCTGACCGTAGTCGATGCCGAACTCACGCGCCAGCACCGCAGCATCCATCCACTCGTAGCTTTTGTCGAAATAGCGGATGGCATACTTGTTGGCCAGACCCTCGACTTCTTCCATGTCCTTGGGCTTGTTGGAGGAGAGAAGGCGGATGATGCGGTCTTTATTTTCGACGTTTTTGTAGATGTCTACGAAGCGGACTTTCATTATCGGGCGGTCAAGCACGAAGAGGTTCTTATGTTTCTCGTAGAAGGTGAGCATCTGGTCCTCGGTCACGAGCGTGTCGAGCCTGTCGCCGATGAAGCGCTGCTCATAGCGGAAGCGAAGCAGGTCGCGCTTGTAGGCCTCGAGCTCGGCGGTGACGTCGCGCTCGGCTTTCGACAACTGAGTCTGGGCCATGTCGCTGAAGATCAGGTCTGTCGCCCAGGAGTTAATATACTGCAGGGCCAAATTGGTCGAGTCTGCGGGCGACACATCCGACGGGATGTAGGCGCTCACTTCCGATTGATAAAGTTTATGTTTTCCCACTCTCGCCACCACTTTGTCGTCATGGATGAACGACTGGATAGCCTGGCAGCCGGTGAGTAAGAATAGTATTGCAATAATTGTCGTTTTTCGCATAGCCTACAAATATAGCTATTTGTAGCCAAATATAAAAAGAGCCCTCCGCCGGGCGGAGAGCTCCTATTTGTTTATCCTTGCTGGGCGCTTATTCAGCCTTCTTTGCTTTAGGGGCTGCTTTCTTCGCAGGCTTCTCGGCCTTTTCGGCTTTCTCGGCCTTCGGAGCCTTCTCAGCCTTGGGAGCCTTTTCGGCCTTCGGGGCCTTCTCTGCCTTCGGTGCTTCGAGGGACTCCTTCACGGCGTCGCTGAGCTTGGTGTAGAGGGCATCGGTCTTCTCAAGGAGTTCCTTGCGGAGAGCGGTGTAGTAAGCCTTCTTGCTGCCTTCGACCTTCGCCGAGACCTTGTCCATAAGCTCATTGTAGAGATTAACGGCCTCTTCGAAAAGCTCTGCAGCCTTCTCGTCAACCTTCGAGTTGACAGTCGCGACGGTAGTGCAATCCTCGATAAACGCCTCAAGGATGTAAGCAATGTCTTTCTTGATGTCTCTTAAATTCATAGCCTAATGCATTAATTCGTCTGCAAAGATATAAAAAAATTGTCATTTCGATTCTCCACGATGTCATTTCGATTCTCCACGATGTCATTTCGATTTTCCCTTATGTCATTTCGAGCGTAGTCGAGAAATCTCCCCCGCGGCGCATTACAAACAAAACGGCTCCCGGATCCCGGAAGCCGTTTTGTCTAAGACAATTATTAATGTCGGATTAAAGCGTTACGCTCTGGTAACTGGTGTTATACCATTCATAACCGACACCAATTTGGATTGTGCCAGAGGCCGGCAGACTTGGAATATTGGCTTTGGGGATGCTAAATTCTAGATAATAATCGGCACTATCAGAGGTGTCTTCATTATTAGGATTATTCCCAAATGCACTTATTGAAACAGTTGTCTCTGTGCCGTTTATAGTTGCAGAAAAAATAGAACCATTTACGCATGTCGGATTACCTCCCGCTTCGTTGGAAAACGTAGAAGGATTCCACAGGGTAGACCGATTTTTGCCTTACCCTGTGGAAAATAGCAACAGGGTAAGCCGTTCTTGGCCTTACCCTGTGGATTCAAAAGAGAGCCCGCGGCGGCGGGCTCTGAGAATCTGAGAAGATTTTATACTTAGTCTATTTGAGGGTAATTGTGCCAGTATCAGTGTAATAGTAATTCATCGCACACTGCACATCAACCTCTGTTCCAGACGAGGGTGAACCGAGAGATGATCTTGGAATGGCAATCGCTACGAAAGCATCAGAACCTACAATGTACCCTGTTGTATAGACCTTAACACCCGACAAAGTCGTAGAAACAGGTTTTTGAACATAACTACTGGCATCATATCCATCTTTGAACTCAATTGTGCCCTTAGTTGTTCCTGTGAACGGACGAACAAAAGCCCTGGCATCCCAAACAGATCCTTGAATACCACCACCAGCACTTGCACCGGCCGCATCAATGTAATCAAAGCCGATGTAAATATAGGATGCATCACTACTGTCATATGTCAACAGGGTGTCGTCATATGCGATTTTGGACTTGTTAATGCGATACCAAAGGTAAATGTAATAATCATCGGATGTGCCTTTCCAATCAAGAATTCTCATGCTACTTCCACCATACGAAACGGTGAAAAGGGGAATTGCCACATCGTCGGTCCAATCTACATCCAGAAGGTTGACGAGCGGTAGTGGAGTCAAAGGTTTTACATGTGCCCTTGCAATCGTGCCTATAGAAGACCCCATAGTCTTGCTGGAGATTAATGTGGTTGGATTGTCCAAAGAATCGTAACCAATCACGCTGATTGTATTATTGCCCCACCAATCGGACCCTGAAGCATAAGGAACATAGATAGAAGCTGTATGATCAGAAACTACCACTTTGCGACTAAAGATCTTTTCGGAGTCAGTGCTCGCTCCGGTTGGATTCCATCTCCAAAAGCCCTCGTCTGTGAAAACGCCAAAAGTGCCTGATAATTTTAGACTAGGGTGACTCATGCTAATTTGCACAGATACAAATTTCGACGGAATATTGATTAAAGTCAATTTAGTAGCGCCACAGCAATGAGTAAATGAATATGCGTTTCCTTCACCTTTGTTGCCAATCATAGGGATTTCTGCCGAGGGATGAGAGGTCAGATCTTTTGACTCGGGAATATGATATTTATAGTCGTGTAAATCATGATTCGCGTCGGCCGGGAAGAATGCACGTGATCCCAGTGTTACACCGTCGGGCACAACGCCGGTAAAAGTTGTTGTCGCAGCGGTTGAATTGGCGGTGAAAGTGTAGAAATTATTGTCTGAGCAGTAAACGGAAATCTCATCACCTGCGGTCCAAGAGAAAATCAGGTCGCTGCCACTTTCTGCATAGCTGGTTTTTGTCTCAGCAATAGAGGCGGTGATGGTAACAGTTTGCATACCCGGTTCAGGCGAAATTTCGGGTTCCTGAGGGGTGGCTAGTTCCTGTGTGCAGGAAAACAGCAAGCATGCGCAAAGCGCAGAGAAAAATAATGCGATCTTTTTCATAATTCTGTCCTCCATTTTACCAGGGATTGTAGATGTCATCGAGAATACCATTCTCTCCAGTAGACGATCCGGTCGTAAGCGAATCGGTCAGCAAAGATCCTTCCGGGCGCAGGATTATCTCCTCCGTCTCCGGTGCTAGATAGTTTTGTTTTTCGGTCATAGTGTATGAATTTGTGTTATTAATTATCGCAATTTCCGCAAGTTACGAATCTCTTTCGAAAAGTGTTTCGTTTCGAAGCGATTTTTGGTTTTGCTCCGTTTCGTTTTAATCCCGGTGAGGGTAACGTCCTCAAAAATGGGAGGATACCCGCAAAAACGGCCCAAAATGCAGGTATCGTCCCAGAATATGGGACGTTACCCGCGCGGCAATAGTGGGGGAGCTATATAAAAACAAAAAACCATCGCGGATATTCCGACGGATGCGTTCACACCTTCTGTTACTATTGACGGTGACTTTACTGATTGGAATGGAATAAGCGACCTGCCAAATACTCGTTCTAGTGGCGGAACCAATTACAAAATTGTCAATTGGAGAATGACTTCCGACAAGCGAAATGTTCATATTTATCTTATGCTCGTTAAGTCTCAGATTACTAACGGTAGTTATGTTTATATCGGCTTTGATACTGCAGCAGGAGGTTCTGAGCACGGCGGTCTCGCTGGCTTTGAGTCATACGCTGTTGTGTACACTTCGGTGGCGAGTAGTGACCCTGTGGCATTGATACAAGGCGTTGATACTAGAAGTACTGTCAACGGCAGTTCTGATGGAACTTTGCAGGAGTGGGGAGTATTCGGTACAGGTGAAGATTCTGATTACATTTTTGTGGAGATGACAATCCCTAGGAGCAAAGTAGGACTTACTTCTGCCGGTACGGTCAAAGTTGCTGTAGCATGTGATTATTATGATACCATCTTCCAGGATCTAACTCTCGAATAATCACTTTAACATATTTCATTTTGCCCTTCCGTTTTTGCGGAGGGGCAAATTGTTTTTATGGGGAGTTATGTCTGCGATGTGAACTCTGAGCCTTCTCGTAGAGGTGCGCGTAGTCTCCCTGCTGAAAAATTGCAGGGAGACTACGCTCCTCAGAGCAAAATGGCAGATAGTTGGTACTACTCTGCGGGAATTTCCGCAGAGTAGTACTAAGTTTTTGAAGGCGCGGCGCCGATTTTAGGGCTTTTGGCGCGGATTGGCTGGTTTTTCCTCCTTCCGGCGCCGATATTAGGGTTTTTGGCGCCGAGGGCCTACCTGGGCTGCACCGGGGCGGGAGTGGAAGCGCGAATGGTTAAAGGTTGGTACGATTTTGTCGAAGATCGTTCTGAGGTCGCTCGCGGGAGTGCTTGCCGGGCTTCTTGCCTGAGTGCCCGCGACCTCTTTCAACCCTTCGAAAAAAATCGTCCCCGATTGTTTAGCCCGCGCGGGCTCGGCGGTATTGCCAACAATAAATCCCTACCCCTCGCGACAACATCCCTGCCGGGGGCTCAGAATATATATTCGGGCGGAAGAGAAAGCGCGAATGCTATTCGTGCTCGATTTGGAGGTGGAGAGTTACTTCCCGTTGCCAGCCTTTTTCTTTGGCGAGGGAGTCCCAGGTGGTACCGGGAATGTGTTCCCAAGTAACGTGGATGGCATACCCATATTCATCCATTGAGGTGGCGGTATATAGGACGTTGCCAGTCGTAGTATCAGATAAGGTGAAACCGTTTTCGGTAGGACGGTAGATAAGTTTTTCCTCGTCCGTGTCTATATATTCACCTTTAATATATCGCACTAAGCCTGAGCGTACGACTGCTGGAATAGTGTGGTCTTCGTAGATCCATATCCACATCATAAAGCCGTTGTCTCCCTGGCCTCCGCCGTACAATTGTACGGGAGAGTAGGAGTCATTACACTTTTCAACCTGCTCTTGACAAGCGGTAGCGATAAGTATCAACGCTCCGGCAAGGCACAATAACTTATTGGCTTTCATGGCATTTTAACTGTATTATTATGCCACAAATATATAAAAAAACCATCGCGGATATTGCGACGGATGCGTATATAGAGAAATTAATGATTGTAAGCGGCGTCGTACTTGCCGACTTACGATATGTTTTGGTTGGGTAGCGGGAGTGGGTCACGATCCCACGACCTCCGGATTATGAATCCGACGCTCTAACCAGCTGAGCTACCCCGCCTTTTATACGGGGGCATAGGATTCCCCCGAACCCCCTGCGGCCTTTACTCCTTTCCGTATTTGCCTCGCGGCAAATACCCGGATCGGCCGGTCGCCTGATGGCGACGTCGGAGCCTTGCTCCTCTAGGTTTTTGTTGAGATAGAAGGACTCGAACCCTCACTGACAGAGCCAGAATCTGTAGTGCTACCATTACACCATATCTCAATGATTTATGTCAATTCCCCGAAAGGGACTGCAAAAGTACAATTCTTTGTGGAATTTGCAAAATTATTTTTACAAACTTCTGCAAAGAAGTGCGACGGCCCAGACTTCGCAGCCTTCGCCGCGGCCGACGAAGCCGAGGTGTTCGGTGGTCGTGGCCTTAACGCTGACGCGGTCGACATCTATGCCCATGACCCCGGCGAGCGTCGAACGCATCGTATCAATATGAGGCGCGAGCTTCGGGGCCTGCAGGGCGATGGTGATGTCGACATTGCCGACCTGCCAGCCAAGCGAGCGCACGCGGCCCATGACATCGGCCAGCAGCACCTTCGAATCGACGCCCTTCCACTCGTCGGACGTGTCCGGGAAGAGGTGGCCGATATCGCCCATGGCCAAAGCCCCGAGAAGCGCGTCGCACAGCGCGTGAATCGCCACATCACCGTCGGAGTGTGCCACAAAGCCCATGGTCGAGGGGATCTGCACCCCGCCGAGCCACATCGGAAGCCCCTCGCGGAGCTGATGAACGTCGTACCCTTGTCCAATCCTATATTCCATATGCTTATACGTTTGTCCAGTGAATCTTGATTCCGCCGCGTTCCATGCCACGGCACCATGTCATCTGCCGCTTCGCGAACTGATGGATAGCGATCGCCAGCCGGTTGCGCATCTCCTCAAAGCTCAGCTCGCCCTGCAGGTAGAGTGTCACATACCTATATTCGAGGCCGTATGAGATCAAGGTCTCGGCCGGCACGCCGCTGTCGAGAAGGCCGCGAATCTCTTCGATCATGCCCCCGGCGAGGCGTTCATCGAGCCTGCGGTCGATGCGGGCATTGCGCTCTTCGCGAGTGACCAGGGTCCCGATGAAGTATGTGCTGCGGGGGAGACCCTCAATTGGACTGGCCGCCCACTGCGAACTGCTAAGCGGCACGGATCCCGACCAGTCATACCCGGTCGTCACGGCGGTGATGTACAGTCCCGTTCCGCCGCAGAGAATCGGTACGCGCCCGCGCGAACGTATATCCTGATATGCGGCGAGGAAGTCCTGCTGGAAACGGTAGACGTTGTACTTCTCCCCGGCGGGCAGGATGTCGATCAGATGGTAGGGGATATCGCCATACTCGGCGAGGTCTTTGCCGGTGCCGATGTCCATGCCTCGATATACCTGCCGAGAATCGGCAGATATAATCTCGGCCTCCATACGGGGGATGACACATCCCCCGACACCCCCTGCGGCCTTTTCGCCTTTCCGTATTTTGTCTTCGTCAAAATACCCGGCCCGGCCGGCGCTCTGATGAGCGCTTGTTACTTCTCTTCGATTCAACGAACTACCAACCTCCGACAGCTCCCGCGCCAGGCGGACGGCGTAGCGGGTCTTCCCAGAGGCGGTCGGGCCAAGAACGCAGATGAGGTCGATCTCGCCGGCCGCGTAAGCTGCGGCGAGCGCGTCGACATCAATCACTTCCGGTTTCGGAAGTTCTGCGATTTCCGGTCTCATGGCTGCAAAGTTAGACATTTTTATTCTTTTCCCTGATTCTCTTTCTGAAGGAATTCTATCATTTGCTCGCTGCTCGGCAGTGCAATGCGGTATTCTGCTACCATAAGGTTCCCATCCATGCCTATCGTCGTGTACTCAGCCTTTTCTATACCCACACCAGTACACAATAATAACCCAATAGGTGGCAAATCTCCATCTGTCATAAAATTCTTTTTATAGTAGTTCAAATACATATTCATCTGCGCAGCATCAGCATAATCAAAGGGATGTGATTTCAATTCTACTATAACTCCGCAGTGTAATAGGCGGTTGTAAAATAGCAAATCATAATAGTAGTATTCTCCGTCAATCAGGATGCGTCTCTGTCGATCTTCGAAACAGAAACCATTTCCCAGTTCCAGGAGGAACTCTTTCAAATGTTCAGTCAAAGCATCCTCAAGCGGATGTTCTTTCATGACCTCGGTAGGTTTTATGCCAAGGAATTCGAACGTGTATGGCGAACGAATAATATCGTGGACGCCTGTTCGCTCTGCGTACTTATTCGTTGAGGCCAGGACTTTATCTTTATTTGTGCTTAGTCCAGTGCGCGCATAAAGATTCGTCCCAATCTGTCGCTTGAGTTCTCTTATACTCCACACACCCTTTATGCATTCCGTCTCGTAAAAAGTCCTTTCAAGCGGGTTTGAGATTTGGAGTAGTTGGACTAGATGCGTGTATGATAATCTTTCGAAAATGATGTCAGGTTCCACGCCTCCGAATTTGGCAATCGCCGATTGCCAAATTGAATCGTCCTCATCATCAATCATGGGCAAATTTGCAATCAGCGATTGCATAATTGTGGAGTTCTGAATCAGGTACTTCCGAATAGGCCCACCCAACTGGGGATAGACTTGATAAAACAATCGGAATAAACGTAAATTTCTAGAAGATAATCCCGGTTCAGTCAATTTTGCCGACAAGTTCTGGAGAATTCGATCCCCATATTTTGCACGGTCTTCGCCGTGCTGTTCATAATTGACTATGAAGTAACCGATAAGCCAGTTACGTGCAGTTACATGTTTGTTGATTGCTTTTGCTGCGCTCTCTTTGAGAGTCGAATCGATTACCCTAATATCAAGGGCTAGTTTTTGAAGTTTCATAGCAGTTCAGTATTGTCTTCAAAGCTACGCAATTGTCGCTGGAAAACAAAGATGAAAACGCAAGGAAGTAGTTTTTTGCTATCTTTGCAGCCGTTATGCCAAAGGCGAAGAGCAAAATACAGATAAGCAACAAGCGCGCGTCGTTCGACTACGAGTTTCTCGAGCAGTACGACGCGGGCATCGTTCTAGTCGGCACGGAGATCAAATCTCTCCGCGCAGGGAAGGCGTCGCTTCAGGACGCCTACTGCTATTTTGCAAATGGCGAACTCTACGTCCGCGGGATGAACATAGCGACTTACTTCTGGGCGTCCTGGGGCGGCCACGACCCCGTGCGCGACAGAAAACTTCTTCTGACAAAGCGCGAACTAAGGCATCTGGCGCAGGAGGTCAAGACCAAGGGCCTGACCATAGTCGCAGTCCGCGCATATATCTCTGAGAACGGCTACGCCAAGCTCCGCATCGCCCTCGCTAAGGGTAAGAAGGAGTATGACAAGCGCGCCACGATACGTGAAAAAGACGTCAGGCGCGAGCTGGAACGTTCGTAGAGGAGATTTCTCGACTCGCTGCGCTCGCTCGAAATGACAGTGGGCCCGGCTACTGCAAAAGCGACTTCAGGTATTCACACTTGGCGGGATTGCCGAGAGTCTTTGTCAAATCGCAAGACAGTTTGACGCAGTCGTGCCACTCACGCTTTTCGGTAATGCGGCCCCGGGTGAGTTTCACTACTATGTTCATCGGCGAGCAGCCCGTCACATCGCAGGTCAGGAAGGTTCCGACACCGTAGGAATCCATGACGCGGCCGGCGCAGTACTTGTGAATTTCAAGGGCGCGCTCGATGTTCAAACCGTTGGAGAACACGACCTGCTTGGTGGCGGGATCGATGCCCAACTCACGATATTTCGCAATGATCTTCTCCGTCTGTTCCTCTTCGTTGCCGCTGTCGACGCGGAGGCCCTTGTACATCATGGCCATGCGCTTCGAAAGGTTGCTGAAGAAGACTTTGTCGCCGAAGCAGTCGTAGAGATAAATACCGTTGTCGCCGTCGAAAACGTCGCTGAACTTCTTCATCACGGCGTAGTTGCATTCGAAAACTCCGCTGACGTTCTCCTCGAAGGAGATGAGCTGGTGGGACATGGTCCCGAGAGGGCTGCAGTCGTATTTCATTGCGAACCAGACGTTGCTGGTGCCGATAAAGCGGCCCGGCCATGACTGGCTGTCCCATACTTCCTTCATCGCGCGGACGACCATCTCCTGGTGGTCGAAGCTAAGGCGCCTGCGGGTGCCCATGTCGCCGAGGACCAGGCCGCCGCCGAAGATCTGCGAAGCCTTCTCGCGCGCACGGCTCTCCTCAAGAGCCGCGTCGTAACGCTCGAAGTCGCCGCGAAGCTCGTGCATGAGTTCGCTGATGCAGGAAAGCAGCGGCATCTCCCACATGATGGTGGAGAACCATTTGCCGCGGACGAGAATGCTAAGGTGTCCCTCGGCATCCTGCGAAATCTTGACCTCGCCGGGATTGAAACGGTAGCCCCTTAAAAAAGTGAAGTACCACAGCGGCAGGTACACGCAGTGATCGGTCATGAACGCGATCTCCTCGTCGGTGATGACGACGTTCCGCATGTAATCGACCTGTTCCTGAAGAAGCGAGGCAAATCCATCGGGGTAGACTGTATTGTTACGGTCGATAAACGAGTACTCAACCTCCGCGCGCGGGTACGTCTTAAGAACGTAATACTGGCAGGTGAAAGTATAGAGGTCGTTGTCGGTGAAGTGGGTTATCAGCTGTTTCATAGGCCGAAAGCTTCCTTAATCGCATCCACCATGTCCAGTTTCTCCCAGCCGAAGAACTGGATGCCGTCCTTCACGTAGGGTTTGCGGCCCATATGGCCATAGGCTGCTGTAGGCAGGTAAATCGGGTTCTTGAGCCCGAAGCGCTCGACTATTGCCGCGGGGCGCAGGTCGAACAGCTCGGCCACCTTCGAGGCGATGTAGGCGTCGGTCGCCTCGCCGCGAGCGTCGGAGATGCCGGCGCAATCGGAGGGGTGAACATGGGCGCTGCCATACGAATCCACGAAAATGCTCACCGGCTCGGCGACTCCGATTGCGTAGGCCACCTGGACGAGGATCTCGTCGGCCACGCCGGCCGCCACGAGGTTCTTCGCGATGTGTCTTGCCGCGTAGGCGCCGCTACGGTCGACCTTCGAAGGGTCTTTGCCCGAGAAAGCCCCGCCGCCATGGGCTCCGCGGCCGCCGTAAGTGTCTACGACTATCTTACGGCCGGTGAGCCCGGTGTCCCCGGCGGGGCCCCCGATCACAAACTTTCCGGTCGGATTGACCAGAAGTTTGAAATCTCCCTTGAAAAGGGCGGCCTCTGCCTTGGGAAGCGAAGCGATGAGGCGCGGCAGAACGATGTTGCGCACATCGCTCTCGATACGCGCATGCATGGCCTCGTCGGTATCGAATTCGTCGTGCTGCGTGCTTAATACTATAGTATGTACGCGCAAGGGCTTATGCCTTCCCGAGAACTCCACGGTAAACTGGCACTTGGCATCCGGCCTGAGATAAGGCATGGGGCTATTCGGCTCACGGCGTATCTCCGCCAGCACCTGCAGCAGTTTGTGCGAGAGCGACAGTGCGTAGGGCATATAGTCCTCGGTATCGGTACACGCATAGCCGAACATCATGCCCTGGTCGCCTGCGCCCTGCTCTTCGGGGGTCTCGCGAACGACGCCGCGGCTGATGTCGGCGCTTTGTTCGTGGATTGCGGAAATGACGCCGCAGCCCTCGGAATCAAAATTATACTCTGATTTGGTGTAGCCGATCCGGCGGATGACATCGCGCACGGTCTGCTGAATGTCTACGTATGCATGGTCTGAACGCACTTCGCCGCCGACCATCACAAGGCCGGTAGTGCAGAAGGTCTCGATAGCGACCCTGGCTTCAGGGTCCTGCCTTAAGAATTCATCGAGGATTGCGTCCGAAATCTGGTCGGCCACTTTATCGGGATGGCCTTCGGAGACGGACTCCGAACTGAAGAGGTAATTCATCTTTTTAGCATTTTTTGTACGAGGTTGCAAGCAGTCAAATCTTTCCTCGTATGTGTAACTTATTGGGCTGCAAAGATATGAAAAATTGTTGAAATAATGTGTATAAGAAATCCTTTGTGGATTCGCCTCTTTTTTAGTATATTCGCAGCACAAAGTTGCGAACTCAATACAATCTATATTTAATGTATATGAAAAAAGCAATTAAGCTTCTCGTGGTGTCTCTGGCATCACTCTTTCTCGCAGCATCTGCCTTCGCGCAGGTCACAACTTCCTCAATGAGCGGTAAAATCACGGATGACCTCGGCCCCGTAGTGGGCGCGGCGGTCGTCGCCGTCCATCAACCTACAGGTTCGGAATTCTACGCAATTACCGACCAGAACGGCCGTTATGTGATCAACAGCATCACGGCCGGTGGCCCTTACAAGGTTACAGTATCTTGCCTGGGCTATCATGACTATGTTTTCAACAACATCGAGGTTGCCCTGTCGGACAACGCCGTTCTCAACGCCAAACTCGTTGAGGAGTCGATGCAGATTGAGGGCGTGGTCGTCACAGCAGACAGCAGGTCGTCGAACATGAGCACCGACCGTTCGGGCGCTCTGACCTCCCTGAGCTCCAAGCAGATCATGGCCGTCCCGACCATCAGCAGGAGCATGAACGACCTCCTCAAGCAGACCCCTCAGGCCTTCGTGAGCGGTACCAAGACCTACATCGGTGGCGGTTCCTACCGCGACTCCTATGTCACGGTCGACGGTGCAGCCATGAACAACGCCTTCGGTATCGGCTCCAACCTCCCTGCAGGCGGTAGCCCGGTATCCCTCGACGCTCTCGATCAGGTCGCTATCGCAATCACCCCGTTCGACGTCCGTCAGTCCGGCTTCACCGGCGGTGGTATCAACGCAACGACCAAGTCCGGTACCAACGACCTCTATGTCACGGTCTACGGCGCATTCCGCAACCAGGACATGCAGGGCTACCAGGTAGCTGACTTCGAGCCCCTGAACAAGACCGACAACCGCTACCTTATGTACGGTGCATCAGTTGGTGGTCCTATCATCAAGGACAAGCTCTTCTTCTTCCTCAATGTCGAGGCAGACAACAGCATCAGCCCCGGTCCTACCCGCAGGCTTTCCCAGCGCGAGGTCAACGGCGCCGGCCAGCTCGTAGATGTAGACGGAAAGGTCTATACAAACGGCAACGATGGCATCTGCTATCCTTCAGAGGTCGTTATGAGCGCCCTCCAGAAGTACCTCCGCGACGAATACAACTACGATCCGGGTCTTACCGGCGGCTACAACACCGAGATCCCTTCGCTTAAGATTCTCGCCCGTGTAGACTGGAACATCAATAAGAATCACAGGTTCAACATCCGCTACAACATGGTGAACAGTAAGTATGCTTCGGCTCCTTCCACCTCCACCACCGGTTTCGCGAACTCTGGATTCTCAACCTCCAACGCTTCTTCGATGTATGCATGCTACTTCCAGAACGCACGCTACTATCAGGAGCAGAACTTCCGCTCGATTGCCGGTGAGCTCAACTCCCGCTTCCTCGACGGTAAGCTCAACAACGTTCTCCGTGCTACTTACTCCCATCAGTATGAGCCTCGTTCGGTTGACGGCGGTTACTTCCCGTTCGTAGACCTCGTGGTCAACGATGTCAACGGAGACGGCAAGAATCATATCTACACTACCTTCGGTTATGAGGCATTCTCCTACGGAAACCTCCGCGACGTTACTACCCTCGTAGTCACCGACGAACTCACCTACAACATCGGCATCCAGTCCATCATGGCCGGTGTCCAGTATGAGGCCGACGAAACCAAGAACGGCTTCCAGAGAATGGGTGCTGGCGCATATGTGTTCGAGTATGCAAATGAGCAGGCTCTCTACGACGCCATCAAGAATAAGACCTTGTTCGACAACCCTTCTCAGTTCGCTATTACCCATGGTAACAACGCAACCTTCTCCCAGGAGTTCCCTCACTTCAACTTTGGTCAGCTGTCGTTCTACCTCCAGGACAACATTACCGTCAGCGACAACTTCAAGGTGACTGCCGGTGTGCGTTTCGAGCTCCCGAACTATCCTTCGCTTGACTTCAACCGCAACGCAAGGGTAGAGGAGGCAACATTCGCTCCTACCGAGTCCAACCCTTCGGGTAAATATACAACCGTCGACATGCCTAAGACCCAGCTCACCATCTCCCCGAGAATCGGTTTCAACTGGGATGTCCTTGGCGACCGTAAACTCGTCGTACGCGGCGGTACCGGTATCTTCGTAGGTCGTATCCCGTTCGTATGGATCGTCGGTCAGTCCGGTGATGCCGGTGTTCTTCAGACCACCGTTACCCGTCAGGGCACCTCTGCAGCAGACGCTATCCCTACCATCAGCAACGACCGCAACGCTATCCTCAATCAGCTCTATCCCGACGGATTCAGCCCCGCAGCAGCAGGTCTCAACCTTTCTTCCATCACCCTTCTTGACAAGAACCTCAAGAACCCGAGCGTTTGGAAGAGCTCTCTGGCAATCGACGCCGTTCTCCCCGGAGACATCAAGGCTTCCCTCGAGGGCGTTTATAAGAAGGACCTCCAGGTCGTGACCCTTACCGATATCGGCCTTGCAGCTCCTACCCGTAGGATCAGCGTTCCTGGCATCGCAGCCCGTCCTTACTATGAGAACGGCTTCTATGATGGCCAGATCCAGCATGCTTACCTCATCAACAACGTAAGCGAGAACCTCGGTTCTTACTACTCCGTAACCGCCAAGCTCGAGAAGGACTTCAACTTCGGTCTTTCCGCAAAGGCATCCTACACCTATAGCCACTCAAGAGTCATCAACGACGGTGTCGGCGACCAGCCCGGTTCAGCATGGAAGGCTTTCATCACCCAGTACGGTACCAACAACCCCGAGCTCGGTTATGCAAGCTACGTAATGCCTCACCGCGTTCTCGGAACCCTCAGCTATTCTAAGGACTACGCCAAGTACTTCGGCTCACAGATCGCTGTTACCTACTACGGCGGTCCTACCATGCGCGGTAGCGTTGACTATGTCAACAACGTCTATGGAGACGGCGCTTACAACTACTCCCTGATCGATATCCCTACCCTCGCAGACCTTCAGGATGCCAACGGCGTTTGGGGCGCAGGCAACTGGACCTTCAAGGATTTCGGCGCACCTGGCGACGACAACTATTATTCTGGTGCCGAGCAGGCAGAAGATTTCTGGAACTACATCCAGAAAGACAAGTACCTCAGGACACACACCGGAAGGATTGCCGAGCGCAACTCTCTCGTTGGACCTTGGGTCAACAGGATCGACCTCAAGTTCAACCAGAACTTCTACTTCTACACCGGAGCTAACAAGCATCGTCACACCGTCCAGCTCGGAGTCGACATCACCAACCTCGCCAACCTCCTCAATCCCAACTGGGGCAATGCATGGACTGTCAACGCAGGCGATGGCTACGGTAATGCAATTCCTATCAACCTGACAAATGCCAAGGCTGTTTACACCACCGGTGCAAATCCTGTTTTCCAGTTCCAGAAGAACGGATCCGAGAAGCTTGCAGACATCTTCTCAATCTACAATAGCACTTCTTCGACCTGGCAGATGATTATCAGCGCAAGATATATCTTCTAATTACTAACCAATAATTCTAATGAAAAGATTTTTAAGATTCTTTGCAGCAGTTGCGGCCAGTGCCACGATGCTTTTCTCCTGCGACGAACTCGAGCAGGTAGCGCCCGGCATTCTTGACCAGATTGCATTCGAAGAGGCCAGTTATGAAATTGGCGCCGAAGGCGGCGAGCTTAAGGTTACAGTCCTCACTACCGTTGACTGGACCGCTACCCTCGCAGCAGCAACTTCCCTCGACAATATCGAGGGTATCACCCTTGCCGCAGACAGCGGAAAGGGAAGCGCGGAACCTATTCAGATTACCGTGATTTTCGCAGCCAATGAAGGCTTTGACAGGACTGTTAAACTCTCTGTTACAGGTGGAAAACTCTCTGGTTCCTGTACTATCGTCCAGAAAGGTACCGCTGAGCGTGAGATGGAGCAGATCACCATCGCCGAGTTCCTTCAGAAGCCGGTTGATGCCAGCATCTACTACAAACTCCGCGGTGTTATCACCAGCATTTCCAACACCCAGTACAGTAACTTCAACCTGAAGGACATCGACGGCGACGCCGAGGTTTACATCTACGGTCTTGGATACGAAGACGATCCTTCCAACCAGAAGGTTGAACTCCTTGTGAAGGAAGGCATCCAGGAAGGTGATATCATCACCATCGCTTCTACCCGTGGTGAGTACAACGGAACCATCGAAGGTATGAACTCTTACTACATCTCGCATGAGAAGAGCGCTACCCCGATGCTCAAACTCGACAAGGAGACTTATGAGGCTTCCGCTTCCGGCGAAGTCTTCGATCTCGCTGTTACTTCCAACATCGTGACATGGACCCTTACCGCCGATGTCGATTGGCTCAGCTTCGAGCCCGCTACCGGCAATGAGTCCACTACCGTCAAGGTCACCGTCGCCGCTGGCGAAGGCGGAACCGGTACTATCACCGCTTCTGCAGACGGTCTTGATCCTGTCACCTGCGTCGTTACCCGCGCAGACCTCACCGTCGTTACTATCGCCGAGTTCCTCGCTAAGGAAGACGACGCCAACAAGGCATATCAGATTGCCGGTATCGTCACCGACATCGTAATGGATAAGGACGATGCAACCAAGCCCAACAAGTATGGTAACTTCTACATTAAGGACCACACCGGAGAGGCTTACATCTATGGTCTCCTTCCTGAGAAGGGCGGCCAGTCAGGTCAGAATGTCCTTGGAGAGAAGGGTATTAAGATCGGCGACTATGTAATCCTTGCAGCACCTAAGAGCAGCTACAACGGCGCTCCTCAGGCCAAGAATGCATGGCTCCTCGGTTTCTATCCTTCCAAGACTCTCGCAGAGTTCCTCGCTCTTGATGACGACGCTACCAAGTCTGAATTCTACACAATCGGTGGTAAGGTTGCCGAAATCGTAATGGATAAGGACGATGCAACCAAGCCCAACAAGTATGGTAACATCTACATCGTTGACGCTGAGGGTACCAGGGCTTACATCTACGGCGTTCTCGACTGGGCAGGCCAGAGGGCTAACTTCGCATCTCTCGGCGTAAATGTCGGCGACAATATCACCGGTTTTGCTTACAAGAGCTCTTACAACGGCTCACCTCAGGCAGTCAACCTCCAGCCCGTCCTCATCGAGGCCGGCGAGCCTGTCGTTGAAGACAAGTGGGATTACACTCCCAGCGCAGAGTATAACGCAGACCTCAACCTTTGGAAGCCCGTCTTCGATGCCAACGGCGAGAAGTACTTCTACTACATCTGCGACGGTGCAGACTGGAACGGAACTGATACCGAGACTACCGAGGTTTCCTTCCTTACCAAGAGCCAGTCAACCTACAAAGTAGAGTTCGAGAAGCAGACTACCCAGGAGTGGCAGAATCAGTTCTTTATCTTCCCTAACGAGGGACACTTCATTCCTCTCGAGGCCAACAAGACATACAAGGCCAAGATAACCTTCGGCGCTAAGATTGCTGCCAAGGGCTTTGCAAAGATTGTCCAGTACAGCCCTAACGGCGCTAAACACGAAGGAGCTCTCATTCAGGAGTTCGGCCGCTTCGATATCGGTCCCGACGCACCTAAGGAGGTTGAATTCCAAGAGTTCACCGGCGTAGCTTGCGATAACATCAACTTTATCCTCGACTTCGGTCCCAACCCTGCAGGACAGGTTGTCTATATCAAAGACATCATCGTTGAGGAGACCGGCGTAGCGATGCTCAACTTCGGTTGGAGGGAGGATTCGGTGGCTGAGCAGACCGCAGCTTTCAATGCCACTGGCGCAGCTCACTGGTACATTGCCGCCGACAAGGACGTTGCATGGGATGCAGTAGTTAAACTCAACGGCGCTCCTGTTACAGACGGCGTTACCGTAGAGAAGTTTGAGGCAGGCGGTGGCCACATCGCCATCAACTATGGTGAGAATAAGAACCCCGCTGCAAACGAGTGGGTTATCACCGTAACCTCGACCTCCAATGTTGAGACTCCTACCCTTACCGCTAAACTCACCCAGGGCGCTTACGAGTACAGCAACCTCGCTGAGTTCAACGAGGCTATCATCGCAGCCGGCACCAAGTCGGTAGACCGTATCCTCGTGATCAGCGCAGACGCCAAGCTCTATGTGACCAAGAAGAACGGCAAGAATGTCTTCGCACAGTCTCGCCACGACTGGTTCACCGGCGGCGTTCTCTTCTACGGAACAGGCCTTGAGAGCAAGGTGGCCGAGTGCAACACCATCTACGGAAAGGTTGTTGCTACTACTACCGCTTACAACGGCGTTCCCGAGATCACCAAAGTTACTTACAACGAGGGTGATGTTACCTTCGGTTACGACGACAAAACATGGCCTTGCGAGAAGGTCCTCATCGACGCTCTTAAGGCAGACTACATGAAGTATGTCAACGTTAAGACCGAGCTCAACAACAACTACAACGGAGTGACCATCACCGACGGTTTCGACAAGACGGACCGTACCGGTAAGGTTAAGGATTCCAAGGACGAGATTGACCTCTATGTCCAGCTCACCGACGGAACCATCACCGGCCACGTTACCGGAACCAAGCTCAACAAGATCATCGTATGGCCTACCTTCTACAAGACTAACAAGCAGGTCGGTCTCTGGAGCCAGCCTACCGATGTAAAGAGCATCCCCGGTATCATCACCATGCCCGATAAGAAGACTCTTGAGGTAGGTGCTACCTTCGAGCTCGGTGCTACCACCAACTCGACCGCGACCATCACCTATGCCTCTTCCGACGAGGCTATTGCCACCGTTGATGAGGCGGGTCTTGTGACTGCAGTCGCAGCCGGCGAGGCTACTATCACTGCATCTGTTGCAGCCGATGGCAAGTATCTCGCTGGAACCGCTGAGTGCGTCATCACCGTAAGCGACGGTGAAAGCGGCGGTGGCGGCGGCGAGACCGTTGATCCTTATTCAATCGATCTCACCTACAGGCTTGGCACCAATGCTTATGACGATGGCGTTGCAACTGTCAACGGAACAGAGAATGTCAAGGTCTTGAAGATCGGTACATCCAAGGCCGCCGGAGAGTTCACGGTTATCATTCCTGCCGGCACCAAGAAACTCACTTATTATGCAGTTGGTTGGTCCGGAAAGAACACCACTCTTGATTTCAAGATTAATGGTACTTCCGTAGCCCAGCAGCCGCTTGTAGCCAACTCTGGTGCATCCAACAACTCTCCTTTCACCCTTACGGTGACCGATTCGGACAAGTATCAGATTGCAAACGACTTCGCTGTTGAGACTGTCGTTACGGTTACTACAACCGCTAGCGCCCGTGCTCTCCTCTTCGGATTGAAGGCGGAATAATTTCTGATTCATACTAATGATCAGCCCGACGGTGCGCCGCCGGGCTGATTTTTTTATGTCTGTGGATAATATGTGGGAAAATACGCGAAGCGTATAGTGCGGTAGCGAAAAAATTGTTAAATTTGAAAGCTATTGACAACAATAACTAAACAACACACATAATGAAACTCAGAAACTATTTCATGGCAGTGATCGCAGCGTGCGCTGCCATCGTGGGTTGCGACCCCGAGAACCTTGGCGAGGATACGTTCAACGTGTCTGCCGAAGGAGACATCGTTATTCCCAAGGAGGGCGGCAGCCAGTCCTTTACCGTGAAGTCAACCTTCGATTGGGTTGTCCGCGGAGTTGAGGATGCAGCCGAGTGGCTGGACGTAACCGTCGACGGCGAGTCAGTCACCTCAGACAAAGCCCAGATCAAGGCTTCTGCAAAAGAGCATGAGATCGTAGTCTCCGCTCTTGCCAACAACGATGCAAACAGGGAAGTTACACTTACCTTTTTTGCCGGCGTCAGGAACAAAGTCAACGTGAAGGTGAAGCAGGAAGGCGAGAAAGGCGACGGAGTGGTCGTTACTACTGTAGCAGACCTCATCGCCAACCCCAGCAAGGAACTTACCTATCGCCTTACCGGCCAGGTAAGCGGCTTCAATGCAACCTATTGCAGTTTCGACCTTAAGGACGCAACCGGCAGCATCTATGTCTATTCGATGGAGGCCAACTCCAAGGCAGAATGGGCCGACAAGATCAAGAACGGCGGTACCATCACAATCAGGGGTAATTATGAGTTCTACGAAGCCAAGAGCCAGCACGAAATCATAAATGCCGTTGTTGAGTCCTACACTGCTGCAGAAGAAGGAGATCCCGATAAAGCTACTGACGCAACAATCGCAGAGTTCATTCAGAAAGCAGATGTTATCAATTACTACCGCCTTAGCGGAAAAGTCAGTAGCTTCAATGACAAGTATTGCAGCTTTGACCTCACCGATGATACCGGTACTATCTATGTCTATTCGGTTACTGATGCTTCCAAGACTCAGTGGGGCACTAAGATTAAGAATGGCGACAACGTTGTGCTCAGGGGCCAGTATCTTTACTACTCTTCCGGCAACAAACATGAAGTCGTCAACGCGATCATCGACTCGGTGGAAGAGGGTGTCGTCGAGACTGAGGAGGTTACAGGCCTTGTCGTAGCAGTTTCAAGCGCTGCATTCCTTGTCAAGACGGCGACCGGCATGGCCTACGTCTACGATGAGGACATCCCCGTTGCGGTAAAGGTTGGCGACAATGTCACAGTCCAGGGAGAGAAGACTTCCTACAACGGTACACCCGAACTTGAGAACTATACCGTTACCGTCAATTCCAGCAACAATCCGTTGCCTTCAGATGCTCCCGCCGATCTCGATGCGGCAGCATTCGATGCCTACAGCACCCTCTTCGGTTATGTTAAGTTCAGTGGCAAGCTCTCCAAGAGCGGCAACTATTACAATCTTAAGGTGAAGGGCGCAACCAAGACCGGTAGCCTTTCGAAGCCCGTTACAGTAGACGAGAGCCTTGTTGGCAAGTATGCAGACGTAACCGGTTACTTTGTCGGTTTCAGTGGAAACGGAAACGCATACTTCAATGTGGTCTACACCGAGATGGCCCTCAGCGCAGATCAGCACGAAGGCGATGACCCCGATCCCGTAGAGGGCGGAGATCCCAATGTCGGTGAAAACGAAGTTGGCTATGAACTCACAAATGCTGAAATTATCGCTTCTCTGAGCAAGAGCTCAAGTACTGGCGACACCTATGCCGACTTTACAATAGCAAGTGACGGTGGCGACTGGAATGGTAATATCGACACAAAGAACAGTCTGACATATGTCCAGTTCCGCAATAATCGTTCTTCCTGCTTCACTTCTCCCGAGTATGCGAAGAATGTCAAGAGGATTGTACTTCGTTTCAATGAGAAGACAGGAACTGATACCGCTCAGCGCACTGTTTATGCGGTGTCGAAGGATGTAATTCCCAACCTCCCTTCTCAGAAGGACGATAATTACAACAAGACCTCGCACTCCGATCTGTTTGCAAATGCTTACGGAAGTGCCAAGTCTGGCAACAAACAGGAAGTTACGAGCGTTATCACCGTTACGGGCACGACTAAGCAGTTTACCCTGGTCGCTTATGATGGAGCTGTCTACATCAACAGCATCCTCGTAATCTGCGAGAAATAGTTATGAAACTCTATAAAGCAGGACACAGAGCCATGGCGGCTGCCCTTGTGGCAGCCTTCATGGCCGTGTCGTGCGACCTCCTCAATCCTTCGGATCCCGAAGAATCCGAGGGAACCGGGACTACCGTCGAGGAGAACGCTCTTACCCTTCCAAATGACAATGTCTCTCACAAAGGCGGTACTCAGTACCTGCTTGTGAGCGCGATGGAAGAGTGGACCCTCTCGCTCGATTTCGGAGATAACCCGGATGAGTGGGTGAGCGTTTCTACCGACGCCGGACGTCCCGGAAACCGTAAGGTCGTGATGGCCTGGGAGGAGAATGCGGCGGATTCGGCCAGAACCTGCAGGATTACCCTTAAAGTCGGCGCTTGGAGCCAGACCAAGGACTTCGTCCAAAGGGGAACATCCAGTGGCGGCGGCCCGCGTCCCGTCGAGGGTCTCAACCCGGATCCCGTGCCAAACTGGCTCGAGCTCCCTGCGACCAACGATACCGAGCTCTACTTCTTTACCCACGACATGTCAATCAACGGGAAGACCGTGCGCAACTATTCGTTCTATCTGGATCCGAACGCATGTCTGGCCATCTGGGTAGCCTACCCTCTCAACGCCACGCTTGCCGGCTCCGGTTCGAGAACGGACGCATGGGCTCTCGACCCTAAGGTCCCGCGCGACTATCAGCCCGTCCTGTTCAAGGGCTTCGGAAAGAGCGGCTACGACCGCGGACATCAGCTGCCGTCGGCAGACCGCCTGCGTTCCGGAGCGAACGAGCAGACCTTCTACGGTACTAACATGACGCCCCAGAAAGCCGTGCTGAATCAGAGGGCATGGGCTACCCTAGAGGGTAAAGTCCGTACCTGGGCAGACTCTTTCGACACACTATATGTCGTTACCGGCTGTGATATCCGCGGCTACTACGAGCTTGCCTACGACAACGACGGAAAGCCCATTCCGATTCCGGTCGGCTACTTCAAGGCCCTTCTGGGTTTGAAGAAGAGCGGAACTTTCGGTAACACGTCCAAACAGGGCGGATATACCGCGATAGGCTTCTATTTCGAGCACCAGCAGTATTCAGATTCGGAAATCATGGGTCAGTCCATGACCATCGATGAACTCGAACAGATGATGGACATCGACTTCTTCCCGAATCTCGAAGCCAGAGTGGGAACAGATATCTACACTAAAATTGAATCCACACCCGACAGCGGTTGGAAATAACCAATAAGATGAAAAGATTACTTTACGCAGTTTCGGTTCTGTTTGTCCTGGTTTTCCAGGCAAATGCCCAGACCCACATCATCGGGTTCTACAACCTTGAGAACTTGTTCGACATTTACGACGATCCGGCGAAGAACGACAACGAATATCTTCCGGACGGCAAGAACAAATGGACCCAGGATAAGTACGACAAGAAAGTCCACAACATGGCCCGCGTAATCCGCGCTATGAAAGAGGACAACAAAATGTATCACACTATCCTTGGCGTCAGTGAAATCGAGAACAGGCTCGTTCTTGAGGACCTGGTGGCCGATCCGCAGATTGCAGAGGCCAACTACCAGATCGTCCACTACGACGGTCCCGACCGCCGTGGCGTCGATGTCGGCCTGCTCTACAAGCCCGACCGCTTCACCTATCTCGACAGCGAGTCGATTCCGTTCGATTTCAATTCGACCATCGACTTCTCGGATGTAGATACCAGCTACTTCAAGACCCGCGACATCCTCATGGTCCATGGTCTTATCGGCGGCGAGCACTTCGCATTCTATGTGACCCACCTTCCTTCAAGAATTGGAGGCAAGGGCGGTAACCTCCGCAGCCGCGGCGCCGAAATTATATACAATCACTCCCGTATGATGGAGGAGAAGTATCCCGGAATCAAGATAGCGGTCATGGGCGATATGAACGACAACCCGACCGATGAAAGCCAGACCGTTTGGCTCCACGGCAAAGAGAACCCCGAGGACGTCACCCCCGAGGACTTCTTCGATCCGTTCATCCGTCTGCTTAAAGACGGCTATGGCTCGCTTGCATATCAGGGAGTCTGGAACATCTACGACATAGTTCAGGTTAACTACAACCTGCTCAATGCCCCTGACGGTGGATTCAAGCTCAAGCCCATCAAACTGAGCCGCAAACACTACTACGGCCGAGTCTTCCACAAAGACTTCATGACCCAGCAGACCGGACAGTACAAGGGAACCCCGTTCCGTACTTTCTCGGGCGGCTCGTTCATCGGAGGCTATTCCGACCACTATCCTACGTATATTGTAATCAAGAGATAACGGTATGAAAAAACTAATGACAGCAGCAGCCGCGCTGTTCCTCTCGGCCCTCCTTTTCGCCCAGACCTTTACGGGCGGAATCAAGGGTACGGTAGTGAACCGCGCCGGTAGAGTGCCGGTCGCCGGAGCGGAACTTGTCCTCTCTCAGGACGGACAAGTTCTCGCCGAACTGACTTCCGGCCCCGACGGCGCGTTCCTCTTCGAGGATCTGGCCGACGGCATCTACCAACTCAGCGTCACGGCAGACGAATTCGCCGATCTTACGGTGTTCGTGACAGTAGACAAGGGCTTTATCAAAGACCTTATCTTCGTGTCGCTTACCCCTGAGGCCAACATCCAGGAAGCCGACGAGAGCAACTTCGCCGAGTTCGATCTCGACGATTCGGGTTATTCCGACGCTCCGACCCTCCTTCTCGGAAGCAACGATGTCTACACCAACATCGCAGGTTTTGGCTTCAGTTCCATCCGCTTCAAGAACCGCGGATATAACTCCGAGACCCAGGACGTCTACCTCGCAGGCGTGAGGATGAACGACGCCATCACCGGCTATTCACCCTTCTCGCTCTGGAGCGGCCTCAACGAGGCTATGCGCGCGAAGGACAACACCCTTGGTCTTGAGGTGGCAGACGAAGGCTTCGGCGGCTTCAACGGCGTAACCAACCTCCATGTCATCCCGACCAGCGTCCGTACCGGCTGGCGCTTCTCCGTGCTGAGCAACAGCGCACTCTACCGCCTCCGCCTCATGGCCTCGTATGCCTCAGGCGAAATCAAAGACGGCTGGAGCTACGCGTTCAACGCTTCGGTACGCGCGGGCGGCAACGACTGGATCGAAGGTGTTTACTACCGCTCTTTCGCCTACTACCTTGGCGTGAGCAAGCGCTTCGACGAAGCTAACAGGCTGAGCCTCGTTACCTTCGCTACCCCCGGTCAGAGGGGAGCGCAGAACGCTTCGACCCAGGAAGTCTACGACCTCATGGGCGACAACATGTACAACAGCAACTGGGGCTACCAGAACGGCAAGGTCCGCAACTCCCGCGTTCGCCATACCTTCGAGCCTGTGACCCTCCTCAAGTACGAGTTCACTCCGGAGGACATGCCTCTTACCGCGAACGCTACCCTTATGTGGCGCACCGGTTACAACGGCTACACTGCTCTCGACTGGTACGATGCCATGGACCCGAGGCCGGACTACTACCGTAACCTCCCGAGCTACTACTACATGGAGGATGAAGACTACAACCGAGTGAACCAGGACAAGTACGACTGGACTTATGAAGCCTGGACCCACAGAGGCCCCGACTACCAGAACTACCAGCACCTCAACTGGGACCGCCTCTACAACGTCAACTTCAACAATCCCGACCATCGCAGCAAGTACGCTCTCGAAGAGCGCCATGTCGACCAGAACGACCTTCAGCTCGCCGCAAACGCGAAGTATAAAATCAACGAGGACATCAATGTTCGCGGTGGTCTTGCACTCCGCGCCAACCGTACGGAGAACTACAAGAAGATGAACGACCTTCTCGGCGGCCGCTACTTCCTCAATATCGACAGCTTTGCAGAGCGCGACTTCGCAGCCAATGAAGCCCTCCTCCAGAACGACCTTAACTACTACCTCGCCCATGGCGAAGCGGAGAAGATCAGGAATGGCGGCAAGTATGGCTACGACTACCTCGCTCAGGTCAGGGTAGCAGACGTCTGGGCTGCAGGCGACTTCCGCGAGGGCCCCATTTCGGCCAGCGCTTCCGCTAAAATAGGCATGACCTCGTTCTGGCGTGAGGGTCTCGTCCGCAAGGGTCTCTTCGCAGGCGCCAACCCCGACGGCACACACATTTTTGCAACCGACATCAACGGCCGTTTCATCGACCTCACCGCTCTTTCCAACGGACAGACCTCCTACGGTAAGTCCGAGAAGGCGAAGTTCTTTACTTCCGCCATCAAGGCGAACGTGGCCTATGACTTCATGGGCAACAGCCGCGTGAGCGCCAACTTCGGCTTCATCAACGATGCTCCGACCTTCAACAACAGCTTCATCTCGCCTCGTACGCGCAATACCATCGTCGACAACCTCACTACCCAGAAGGTGTTCGCCATGGATCTCAACTACCAGATAGCTTCCGAGGCGGTCAGCGCCCGTGTGACAGGATTCTATACCAAGATCATGGACCAGACCGACGTGATGAGCTTCTACGACGACTCCCAGCAGAGCTTCACCAACTTCGCCATGACCGGCATCGATCAGCGCCACATGGGTATCGAGCTCGGTGTTAAGGTTCCGCTGCCCGTCAAGGGTCTTACCCTTAGCGGCGTCCTGAGCCTCGGCGAGTATATCTACACCTCGACTCCTCACATGGTCCAGACTGTAGATAACAGCGCGGAGGTCGTGCGCGACGACGAAGTGGCCTACTGGGCTCAGCATCCCGTCTATGTTCCTATCGATTACACCGCAGACGGTGTTCCCGTCTACGATGAAAACCTTGACGGAACCCTTAAGGTGGATCATTATCAGAAGCACTACGTTCCGAGTTCCCCTCAGACAGCAGCAGAAATTGCGCTTAACTACCGCACCAACAGCTACTGGTTCTTCGAACTCAACGGACAGTTCTTCGACAGGGCTTACCTCGACATGAACCCTCTCTATCGTACGTCTTACGCTTCTAGAGGTTCTGAGGCCAACCCAGCAGTTATCGATTATATGGCAGCCCAGGAGAAATTCGACGCGGCATTCTTGCTCAACGCATCTGCCGGTAAGAGCTGGGCTATCCAGCGTAAGTACTATCTCGGCTTCTCGCTCAATGTCAACAACATTCTCAACAACACTGGCGTGAAGACCGGAGGTTACGAGCAGACCCGCCTTATCAGCAGCGTCGGCAAGGACCGTTATTACAGGTTTGATCCCAAGTATTTCTATATGCCTGGCTTCAATTATATGTTGAACATCTACTTCAGATTCTAAGCGCGTTATGAAAACAAAGAGTTTACTTACACTTCTCGCCCTCGCGGCGTTGGTTTCCTGCCAGTCTCTGAAGGAAGAATTCCAGCCTGTACTTACAGGAACCTACGACTATCCTTCCCGCTACAAGAGGGATACTCTCGAAGTCACCCACACTATCGCTCAGCTTGTATCGCTGTATACTCCCGGTGTTCCGATGGTGATCAACGACGATATCGTTATTTCCGGTATAGTCAGTACCACTGACCAGCCCGGCAACTTCTACAAGAGTTTCTTTATTCAGGATGAAACCGGCGGAATCGAGATCAAAGTTGGAAAGAACAGTCTCTACAACGACTATCTCCCCGGTCAGAGAGTCTATGTCTATTGCCGTGACCTCACCCTCGGCATGTACGGTTACAAGACCGGCAACTACGGCGGTATGGGCATGGCCCAGATCGGCTTCTCCGACCCGTCCGGCACCTATGAGACATCCTATCTGGAGTCCCAGATGATAATCGACGATCACATCGTCCGCGGAAAGATGGAATTTGAAGTGGCTCCCATCAAGGTCTATTCAGCCAGTCAGCTTCCCGATCCTAAGACCGCAACTCAGGCAACCAATTCGCTCGTCGGAAAGCTTGTGACCTTCCAGGGCCTCAAGTTCGCCAATGAGTCGTTCGTGCTCCTGTACCTCGATTCAACTAAGGATAAGAAGTCCGGTACCAACCGCGTGTTCCTTTCCGACTCCAACGGTTGCGGCAAGTTCGGCAAGACCCACGGCATTACGACCTGGGCGATGTCCGAGACCAAGATGAAGGAGCACCTCCTTGCCGGCGACTGGGACGACGCCGAGGTTGCCAGCGGCTCCGAGTATCTTCTCGACGCCGATGGCAAACACGTCACCCTTGGCGACCTCAAGGGCGATGGAACCTATCCCGGAGTTGAGAAGGCGGCCTACAGCGTCAGTCAGTACTTCACCCTCGACGGAACCGAGATTCAGATCCGCACCAGCGGCTTCTGCAAGTTCTGCGACGTGGAGATAGATCCCGATGTCCTCAAGGGCAATAAAACCATCACCGTCACAGGTATCCTCAGCCTCTATCAGGGCAGCATTCAGGTAACAGTCAATTCACTTGCAGACTTCGTCGTAGACGAATAATAAACAATGAAAAAAGCGTTAGCACTCCTCACAATGGCAGTAGCCCTTACAGCATGTCATCAGAATCCGTTCCTCCAGGAATGGAGCACCCCGTACGGCATCCCTCCGTTCGATAAGATCAAGACCTCCGATTATATCCCCGCTATCAAGGCGGGAATAGAGCAGCAGCAGGCCGAAATAGACGCTATCGTCGCCAATCCCGAAGCGCCCACTTTCGAAAACACGATTGCTCCGCTGGAACTCAGCGGCAGCATCCTTTCGAAGGTGTTAGGTGTGCTCTACAATGTTTCGGAGACCGACCAGACCCCGGAGATCGACGCCGCACTTGAGGAGGCTATTCCGCTTTTGACTGATCATTCCGCCGCCATTTCCTTCAACAAGGGCCTCTACAAGAGGGTGGCGGCGGTCTACCACGCCGACCAGAGCGGCCTGACCCGCGAGCAGCAGATGGTCCTCAAGAAACATTTTGAGGACTTCGAGAGGGAAGGTATCGGTCTCCCGGACGACCTTCAGCTCAGGCTCAAGGAAATCGACAACGAGCTGGCCCTCAAGACCCAGAAAATAGGCAACAACATCCTGGCGGAGTCCAACGCCTTCAAAGAGAAGTTCGGCATAAGCGTGAGCGAGTATCCCACCGCGATGACCACTACCGAAGACCGTGAACTCCGTAAGGCCATGTTCGAGGCTTATACCAGCCGCGGCCACAACGGCAATGAGAACGACAATTGCGCCCTCATCATCGACGTGCTGCGCCTTCGTGCCAAGAAGGCCAACCTCCTTGGCTTCGAGACCTTCGCCGACTATCAGTTGGCCGACAAGATGGCGGGTACGCCTGAGACCGTAGACAACTTCCTGAGTGAGATCATGAAGGCCGCGGTCAAGAGCGCCAAGGCCGAGATCTACGACATGGAGAAGATTGCCGGCCACCCTATCGAGCCATGGGACTGGTGGTACTACGCAGAAAAGGTTCGTAAGGCCAAGTATGACCTCGACGACGAGCAGATCCGCCCGTACTTCAAGATCGACAACGTCGTGAAGGGCATCTTCACCTGCGCCCACACCCTCTACGGCATCAATTTCGAGCTGCTCAAGGGAGTTCCCTCGTATAATCCCAAGGTCGTTAAGACCTACAAGATTACCGACGCCGATGGTGCGCTGGTGGGCATCTTCACCACCGACTACCATCCCCGCAGCTCGAAGCGCGGCGGCGCATGGATGAACAACATCCGTGAGCAGTACTTCGACGCCGAGGGTAACGAGGTGCGCCCGATCATCGTCAATGTCGGCAACCTGCCCGAGTACCTGTCGGTCGACGACGTCCAGACCGTGTTCCACGAGTTTGGCCACGCCCTCCATGGCCTGCTGACCAAATGCCACTACCAGAGCGTATCCGGAACCAACGTCACCCGCGACTTCGTGGAAATGTTCTCGCAGTTCAACGAGAACTGGGCCTTCCAGCCATGGCTTCTCGAGCAGTATGCCATCAACGACAAGGGTGAGGTCATCCCTGCAGAGCTGGTCTCCAAGATCAACGGCGCCCTGAAGTTCAACCAGGGCTTCATGACCACCGAACTTGCTGCGGCCTCCATCCTCGATATGACCTGGCATGAGCTCAAGCTAGGAGATTTCGCTGACGTGAAGGATCCGGCCGAGGCCATCGATTTTTTCGAGGCTGCGACATGCATTTCGATGGGTCTTATCAAGGAGATTGTTCCTCGCTACAGGACTACCTACTTCAACCACATCTTCTCGAGCGGCTACTGCGCCGGTTACTACGGCTACCTGTGGTCCGAGGTGCTCGACAAGGATGCCTTCAGTATTTTCGAGCAGAAGTGTGTCGGTCAGGACGGCCAGTGGGATATGGACAAGACTGTTGAGCTTGCCCGCGTTTTCAAGGCGACCTTCCTCGAGAGGGGAGGCAGCGAAGAGCCTATGACTCTCTATAAATCGTTCGCCGGTCGCGAACCCGACTCCAAGCCTATGCTCAGGGGTCGTGGACTTATAAATTAAACTTTGACAATGAACAGAAAAGTACTTCTTATGATTCTCGACGGCTGGGGAGAAGGCCGCCACGATTATTCAAACGCAATTTGGACTCAGGGAACGCCCAACATCGACGCCCTGCGTGAAAAATATCCTTACGGACACCTCCAGGCCTGCGGCGAGTTCGTCGGCCTGCCGGACGGCCAGATGGGAAACTCCGAGGTAGGCCATATGAACCTCGGCGCAGGCCGTGTCGTGTATCAGGACCTGGTCAAAATCAATATCGCTTGCCGCGAACACAAACTCCTGGAGAATAAGGAAATCAAAGCCGCTTTCGACTATGTAAAACAGTCCGGCAAGAAGCTTCACCTGATGGGACTTACCTCCCACGGCGGAGTCCACAGCTCGCTGACCCATGTTTACGAGTTCCTCCGCGTGGCGGCTGAACTTGGCCTCGACAAGGTCTATGTCCACGCATTCATGGACGGCCGTGACACCGACCCGCGCAGCGGACTTGGCTTCGTCGCCGAGCTCGAGGAAAAGATGAAGGAGACGACAGGCAAGGTCGCCAGCGTCTGCGGACGTTTTTACGCCATGGACCGCGACAAGCGCTGGAACCGCGTCAAGGAAGCCTATGACCTTCTGGTCGAGGGCAAGGGCGCCGCATTCGAGAGCGCACAAGCTGGTATCCAGGCCAGCTACGATGCCGACGTGACCGACGAGTTCATCAAGCCTATCGTGGTCACGGAAAACGGCAAGCCCGTCGCGACCATCGAAGAGGGCGATGCCATCATCTTCTACAACTTCCGCAACGACCGCGCTCGCGAGCTTACCGCCGCGCTTACCCAGAAAGACATGCCCGAAGAGGGAATGCACACCATTCCGCTCTACTACTGCTGCCTTACTCCCTACGACGCTTCGTTTACCGGAGTCCATATCCTGTTTGACAAGGAGCTCGTGCAGGATACCCTGGGTGAGACAGTCTCGAAGGCCGGCAAGCATCAGCTTCGTATCGCCGAGACCGAGAAGTATGCCCATGTCACCTTCTTCTTCAACGGCGGCCGTGAGACCGTGTTCGAGAACGAAGACCGTATTCTGGTGAACAGCCCGAAGGTGCCGACATATGATCTGCTGCCGCAGATGAGCGCCCCCGAGGTGGCCGAGAAACTGATCGAGCAGATCCGCACCGGCAAGCAGGATATGATTATCCTGAACTTCGCCAACGGCGACATGGTCGGCCACACCGGAGTCTATAACTCCATCACCCAGGCAGTCCAGTGCATAGATAAGCTGGTTAAGAAGGTTATCGACGAGGCTATCGCAAAAGACTATGTCATCCTTCTTACCGCAGACCACGGCAACGCCGATTTCGCAGTCAATGCCGACGGAACTCCCAATACCGCACACTCGCTGAACACGGTTCAGTTCATAGTTATCAATGCGGGTCCCGAGGTGAAGACCGTGAAGGACGGTGCCCTGTGCAATGTGGCTCCTACCATCCTTAAGCTGATGGGCATCCCTCAGCCTGAGGCAATGACAGCAGAACCTCTTATATAGTATATGTATAAGTTCAAACCTATACTGAAGACTCTCGTCTGGGGGACTGAGAGCTGGGTGCTCTCAGGCTGGCCCGGCGACGAATCCGTGGTGGCCGAGGGCCCCGAAGCAGGAAAGAAAATTACCGATATCTACGAGGGCCAGTTCCCCCTGCTTATCAAGTTCATCGACGCTCATCAGGATCTTTCGATCCAGGTTCATCCCGACGACGAGATGGCTGCGAAGCGCCATGGCTGCAAGGGCAAGACGGAGATGTGGTACGTCATCGACGCTGCGCCCGGAGCGTTCCTGCTGAGCGGCCTGAGCAAACAGCTCACTCCTGCGGAGTACGTGGACCTCGTGGAGAAGAATCAGATCGTTTCGGCTCTCGCCAGGTATGAGGTGAAGCCGGGCGAGGTGTTCTTCCTTCCCGCAGGCCGTATCCATGCCCTCGGCGGCGGATGCTATATCGCAGAGATTCAGGAGACTTCCGACATCACCTATAGAATATATGACTACGGCCGAGTGGGCTTCGACGGAAAACCCCGTCAGCTACACACCGAGGAGGCCAAGTCCGCTATAGATTACAGGGTCAGTCCCGATTATCAGACTCACTACGAGCCTCGTCAGGATGAGCCCGTGAATCTGGTAAGTTGTCATCATTTCAGCACAGATTTACTGGACCTCTCGAAGCCGCTGGAGCGCGATCTTTCAGATTGCGGCGAGTTCCTTATCGTTATCGATACCGAGGGTGAAGTTTCGCTGTCGACGCCATGCGGAACCTGCTCTTTGATTCCAGGCGAGTGTGCGCTGGTGCCTTCGTCTGAGAAGTCGCTCACCATCACCCCTTCTGGCCGCGCAAAACTCTTAACGACATTCGTCCCTAAAGCATGAAACCCAAAAGACGAGGCAGAAAGACAGTAGAACAGAGGCGTAAGAGAAAGGCAGGGAAGACCGTCTTTCCGCAGTTCGTCGGCAAGGTTCAGATGACCCGCGAGGGTTATGTCTTCGTCATTATCGACGGGGAAGAGGACGATGTGTTCGTGCGGGCCGCGAAGACCCGCGGGGCCCTGAACGGCGACACGGTTCGTGTCGCGGTCACTAAGACCCCGCACCACGGCGGCCGCACCAAAGCCCTCATCGGCCAGGCCGCCCGCGGCGAGCGCCGTGAGGGTGAAATCGTAGAAATAATCAAGCGCTCCGAGAAGCCTTTCGTTGGAGTGTTCCACATGGTCGGCGCCAACGCCTGGGTTCTGATGCAGAGCCGCTTCATGCCCTATGACATAGAGGTCGACGGACAGGAGGCGCTGGCTCTTGGCGCCCAGACCGGTTACAAGGTGGCCGTGCGCGTAGAGGGCTGGGACCGCGGGGAGAACTGCCCTTATGGCCATGTCGTCGATGTTCTCGGCGCACCCGGGGCCAATGAGACCGAGATGCACGCCATCCTGGCCGAATTCAACCTGCCTTACCGCTTCGAGAAGGAGGTTGAGGACGCGGCCGACAAGATACCGTCCGAGATTACGGCGGCTGACCTGGCTGATCGCAAGGACTTCCGCAATACCTTTACCTTTACGATAGACCCGGCCGACGCGAAGGACTTCGACGATGCGCTGTCGTTCCGCCCGCTGGAGAACGGCAATTTCGAAGTGGGCGTCCATATCGCCGACGTGTCGTATTACGTGAAGCCCGGTTCTCCCGTCGACAAGGAAGCGCAGGACCGCGGTACTTCCGTTTATCTGGTCGACAGGACCGTCCCGATGCTCCCGGAGAAGCTCTGCAATAAACTCTGCTCGCTTCGTCCGCACGAGGATAAGCTGACCTTCTCGGCCGTCTTCGAGATGACCCCCGACGCCAAAGTCCGCAAGCGCTGGTTTGGCAGGACCGTCATCAACTCCGACTTCCGCCTGGACTATTATCAGGCGCAGAGCATTATCAAACCAGAAGAAGAGATCTCTCCACGCGCTTCGCTTGGTCGGGATGACAAGGACAGTGTCATTCCGAGCGAAGCGAAGGAATCTCCAGAGCTAACCACCGCCCTGCAGACCCTGATGTCCATGGCCCTGATTCTGAAATCCCGCCGCCAGAAGGCCGGCGCCATCGATTTCGACCGGCCGGAGATGAAGGTGAAGTGCGACGAAACCGGAAAACCTATCGAGATATATCAGGTCCACTCATTCGAGGCCAACTGGCTGATCGAGGAGTTCATGCTGCTAGCTAACCGCAGTGTCGCGGAGTTCGTTTCTGGCAAGGGAAAAACCTTCGTCTACCGTGTCCACGACACCCCGAACGAGGAGAAGCTGGCCGGCCTGCGGACGTTTGCGAAGAGCATGGGCTACACGATGTCCGGGGACCTGGAAGGCCGCGGCGCATCGAACGTTATAGGTGACCTGCTTACCCGAGCCGCCGGACGTCCCGAGGCTGACGCCTTCCGTGAGATTGCCCTCAGGGCCATGGCCAAGGCCAAGTACAGTGTCGACAACATCGGCCACTACGGACTAGCGTTCGCAGACTACACTCATTTCACTTCGCCTATACGCCGTTATCCGGACTTGATGGTCCACCGCCTGCTGGCGATTTATCTTGCTAACGGCAAGAGCCAGGATAAGGACTATTATGCGGCCCAGTGCGACCATGCATCCGAGCGCGAGGCCATCGCTACCGACGCCGAGCGCACTTCGATCAAGTACAAGCTGGTCGAGTATATGCAGGACCACATCGGCGAGGAGTTCGATGGTCATGTCTCCGGCGTTACCGAATGGGGCATGTACGTCGAAATCGAGCCAACCCATATCGAGGGTATGGTGCCGCTTCGCGAAATCAAAGGCGACTTTTACGAATTCGAAGAAGACAAGTACCGTCTTCGCGGCCGTCGCACCCGCCGCATCTTCCGCCTCGGCGATCCCGTCCGCATCCGCGTCAGTTCCGCTAACCTCGAACAGAGGCTATTGGACTTCGAACTTCTTGATACAGAAGAATAAGATCGATACGGCCATGGGCCTCCGAGCCGCTTTTTGCCCGGACTAGGGTCGCTCCCAGACGCGTAGCGTCGTAGAGCGATAGCGGTATCGGAGGCCCATGGCCGTATCGAATTCACTATTTTAAGTGCAACGAAAACATATCAGGGTGCATCTATATTGCAGTCTGTTTATGGATATGAAAAAGAATATATACAAATTGGTAGCTGTTGCGGCGATGGCTGCGATGGCTTTTTCGTGCTCGATGGAGGGCGATTTTTGGGCGAAGTCGGATGGAGAGTATGTCAGCGGTGAAGGCGGTTGGATGGGAGAAGACAGCGGAGTGCCCGGAGAAGGAGATAATGGAAATGGTAACTCGAATGCCGGAAAACTTACGGCTGGCGAGTGGAACGATCTCGACAACTGGCAGTTCTGGGGTCAGCTGATGCTTTCTCAGGGCGAGGAAGAGGTTGGTAATATTGAGGATGGCGATTATTATGAGGGGAATGGTACTTTCTATCAGTATTGCCCTTACTGGGGATTCTATACCAATAATAGAGTTGCAGTGAATGTTACCAATGCGGGTGCTCCTGCGGCTGGTGTTAAGGTCGTTCTCAATGTAGATGGGAAGCCTGTGTGGAATGCTGTTACCGATAATCTCGGTCAGGCTAACTGCTGGATCAGCCTCTATAAGAATGCGACTCTCGCAGAGGATGCGAAGCTGTCGATCAGTCTTGACGGTGTTGCTCAGGCCCAGGCTCCGGTGGTTACCAAGTGGGCTTCTGACAGTACTACATATAATACATACGAGGTGTCGAAGTCGATAACTGCGAAGAAGGCGGATATCGCTTTCTTCGTGGATGCGACAGGTTCTATGGGAGACGAAATCGACTTCCTCCAGAGCGATATGATCGACATTTTCGGAAAGGTGGAAAAACTTCAGGCGGGAACTACTATCCGCAGCGCGGCGCTCTTCTATCGCGATGAAGGCGACGACTACGTAACTAAGGTGAAAGACTTCACTACCAACATCAAAGACGTGTCGAATTATGTCGGAAAGCAGTTTGCCGGTGGCGGCGGAGATTATCCCGAAGCTGTTCATACCGCTCTTGAGAAGGGCCTTCAGAGCCTTTCGTGGGATGAGGGTGCTCGCAGTAAGATAGTGTTTATGCTGCTTGATGCTCCTGCCCATCACTACGACAATGTTATCGAGTCGCTCCACACAAGCATCGAGTCTTACGCGAAGAATGGAATCAAGATTATCCCTGTGGCTGCAAGTGGAGTGGATAAACCTACAGAGTTCATGCTTAGGTTCTTTGCAATCGCTACTTCCGGAACTTACGTATTCCTTACCAACGACAGCGGTATCGGCGGAGACCACATCCAGGCCAGCGTAGGCGAATACGAAGTCGAGCAGCTCAATGATCTTATTGTCAGACTTATCGACAAGTATCTTGAATAAAATGCGTATCTTCGCTGCCGTATGAGAAGCGGAATCGCTACGGTAGTAAAGAACGCGGGCAGTCACTTTCTTTTGAGTGAACTCCCCCAGTGGCGTCTTTTCCCTGCAGTATTGCGGGGAAAAGTGCGTTTGGAGGCAGGCACTTCGACCAATCCCGTTGCTGTGGGAGATCGTGTACGCTATGAGTGTGAACTCGAACCGGATGCGGAGCATCCTGCCGTTATTACCGAAATTCTCGACCGTACCAACCATCTGATTAGAAAGTCGGCCAATCTGTCGCGCCAGTCGCATGTTATTGCGGCTAACCTTGATATGGCGCTGCTGGTGGTTTCGCTCTACTTCCCAGAGGTGAAACTCCCGTTCCTGGACAGGCAGCTCGTGACATGCGAGATGTTCAAGATTCCTGCGACTATCGTTCTTAATAAGGTGGACCTCTACAGAAAAGAAGTTCAGGACGAAGTCAATGCGTTCAAGTCGATTTACGACCGTGCCGGTTATCGTGTCCTGGAGACATCTGCGAAAACGGGAGAAGGCGTCGATGAGTTGCGCGCTTTATGCCGCGACAGGCTCTGCCTGATAAGCGGTGAGTCGGGAGTGGGGAAGTCCTCGCTTATCCGCGCTCTCGATCCGTCGCTGGATCCCAAGGTTGGAAAGATTAGCGCGGCTCACCTTCAGGGTAAGCACACTACCTCTTTATATGAAATGTATCCCCTCGCAGGTGGTGGTTATGTGATCGATACACCCGGCCTGCGTGGCTTCGGTCTTTACGGTCTGGAGAAGGAGGAAATCTCCAAGTATTTCCCGGAGATGCTGCGAGTGGCCGACAACTGCAAGTTCATTCCATGTACGCATACGCATGAACCCGACTGCGCCGTGAAAGCGGCCGTTGATGCCGGGTTGATCGCTCCCGAACGGTACAATTCCTACCTCGGAATGCTCGAGGAGGATACCAAGTTCCGCAAATAATGAACAGCCTGAATAAGGAAATACTCCGCCTTGCGCTTCCGAGCATCCTGGCGAATATCACCGTGCCGCTGGTCGGAATGGTGGATACTGCCGTGGCCGGACATCTGGCCGGGACGGAGGCGGCCGTGGCTATAGGTGCGATTTCCGTGGGCTCTATGCTCTTCTCGCTGCTCTACTGGAATTTCAGCTTCCTGCGCACGGGGACCGGCGGGCTGACTGCTCAGGCCTTCGGGGCGGGCGATACCCATGAGGTGGCGAAGATCTTCTGGCGCGGGATGGCGCTTTCGGCACTCGTGGCCATGGCCATTCTGCTGCTTCAGTGGCCCTTCCTTAAGGTCGCCGTGCTCTGCACCCAGGCTAGTCCGGAGGTTGAGGCGTTGGCGGCACAGTACTTCTCGATTCGAATCTGGGCTGCCCCTGCGACCGTGTCGCTGATGACTTTCAGCGGTTGGTTTGTCGGGATGCAGGACTCCATGAGCTCGATGTGGAAGGACCTGATTGTCAATGGCGTCAACGTCGTGGCGAGCGTGATCCTCGGCCGCGGAATCGGCGGCTGGCCCGGACTCGGGTTCGCGGGAATCGCCGTGGGCACGGTTATCGCCCAGTACTGCGGCCTGCTGTTCTGCGTGGTCGTGTGCATGGTCAAGTACCGCAAGGTGCTGGCCGCGTTCCGTCTGCCAGAGTTGAGGCAGGCCCTGAGCCGCAGCGAGGTCGGCCCGTACATGCGTATGAACGGCAACCTGTTCCTTCGCGCTTCGGCCATGCTCGGCGTGTACATCGGCTATCCGCTGATTGCCACCGGGATGGGCGATATGCTGCTCGCGTGCTCGGCTGTGATGATGCAGCTGCTGATGCTGTTCTCCTACTTTACCGACGGATTTGCGTACGCCGGCGAGGCGCTGGTTGGGCGTTTTATCGGGGCGCGCGACAACGCGCAGATGCGTCGCTCGGTGCGGTATGTCTTCATTTGGAGCATGTCCATAGCCGTCGCGTTCATCGGCCTGTACTGGGTCGGTGGGGTCCCAGTGCTGCGCTTGCTGACTTCCGACGCTGCCGTCGTTGAGGCCTGCTCCGCATTCCTGCCATGGCTCATTCTGATGCCGCCCATCGGCTGCGCTGCCTTCACCCTCGACGGCGTCTTCCTCGGCGCCACCGCCTCCCGCCCCCTGCGCGATTCGTGCCTCGCGGGCTTCGTGGCATTTTTGGGGGTGTGGTTCCTGCTGAGGTGGCTGGTGCTTGGAGGAAATGTCATTCCGAGCGCAGCGAAGGAATCTCTACCATTGCATATGTTGATGATTGCGTATTTCGCGCACCTTCTGGTCCGCACCGTCTGGCTCAGTCTCTGTTGGAAGACCATACGCGATAAGTAGCATATTTGCGCGTGGCGCTCAACTGGCTGATACAGAGCTAGTTGCTTAAACACGGCTCCTCAAATCGCGGAGGCGTGTTTCAGCAAGTGGTTGAGTGAGAGAGAGTTATCTGCCACTCTAATTAGTTGTCATTTCGAGCGTAGCCGAAGGCGGAGTCGAGAAATCTTATTATATTTGAAAACTATGACAGACAGCACAATCATAAAGGAAACTATCAGCAAACTATTTGCGGAAATCGAGTTCGAAAAGGAGCCTGCGGGACTGTATGATCCTTTAAGGTATATGATTTCGATAGGGGGAAAACGCATTCGCCCCAAGCTGTGTCTTTTGACTTATTCGCTTTACCGCGAGGGCTTCCCGAAAGAGATTCTGGAGCCGGCCGCGGCGCTGGAGGTCTTCCATACCTTCACCCTTATCCACGACGACATCATGGACCGCTCGCCCCTGCGCCGCGGCCAGGACACTGTCTGGAAAAAGTGGAACGAAGACACCGCAATACTTAGCGGGGACGTGATGCAGATAGATGCATACAAGAGGCTCGCTAAGGCTCCGGCCGATAAGGTCGGCGCTGCGCTGGACCTCTTCTCGAAGACCGCTGCCGAGGTTTGTGAGGGTCAGCAGTTCGACATGGAGTTCGAAAACCGCTCCGAGGTGTCGATGGAGGAATACTCCAAGATGATAGGTCTGAAGACGGCTGTGCTGATTGCCTGTTCGGCAAAGATGGGGGCGCTTATAGCCGGCGCACCTGAGGCCGATTGTGAAGCCCTGTATAATTATGGTTATGAGTTGGGCATGGCCTTCCAGGTGGCTGATGATTATCTCGACGCTTTCGGCGACGAGAAGGTCTTCGGCAAGCCCATCGGAGGAGATATAGTCAATAAGAAGAAGAGCTGGTTGACGGTACGTACTTTGGAAAAGACGGCCGATAAGAAGGCTTTCCTTGAGGCCATGGACCTTCCTGCAGAAACTCCCGAGCAGAAAGCCGCGAAGATTGCGACTGTCAAGGCTATTTATACCGCCAACGAGGTTGACAAGGACGCCAAGGCGGAGATACTCCGTTATAGCGACCGTGCCCTCGATGCTGTATGTGGTCTTGGTCTCCCACTAGATTTGTTGAAGGTTTTTGCGGAAAAACTTGTTGGAAGAGCGAAATGATGCTGAATCGAAGAACGAGGAATCAATTTCTAGATTGTGGCGAAGTATGAGCAACAATCTAGAAATAATGTGCCCTGCGGGCAATTTTGAGTGTCTGCAGGCGGCGATACAAGGTGGGGCTGATTCCGTGTATTTCGGTGTCGGGCAGCTGAACATGCGCAGCCGCTCGGCTAACAATTTCGCGGCGGAGGATCTCGCAGAGGTGACTCGCATCTGCCGTGAGGCCGGGATCAAGTCGTATTTGACTTTGAATATCTGCCTGTATCCGGAAGATTTGGAGGAGATGCGCCGCACCCTGGATCTCGCCAAGGAGGCCGGGGTGTCAGCCATCATCGTCTCCGACATTGCTGCGATTCAGTATTGCCGCCAGATAGGCCTTGAGGTGCATATCAGCACCCAGCTTTCTATCTCAAATGTCGAGGCGCTGAAGTTCTACGCGCAGTTTGCCGATGTAGTCGTTCTGGCTCGCGAACTGAACCTGCATCAGGTCCGAGAAATCTGCGACGCGATAGAGGCCGAGCAGATCAAGGGCCCGTCGGGGCAGCTCGTGCGCGTTGAGATGTTTGCCCATGGCGCCCTGTGCATGGCGATCAGCGGCAAGTGCTACCTGAGCCTGCATACCTATGGCGCTTCTGCCAATAGGGGAGCATGCTTCCAGATCTGCCGCAGGGGCTATGAGGTCACCGACCTCGAGACAGGAAGTCAGCTCAATATCGACAATCAGTATATCATGTCCCCCAAGGACCTCTGCACCATCGAGTTCATGGACAAGATGGTCGAGGCCGGGGTAAAGGTATTCAAGATAGAGGGTCGCGCCCGCAGTGCGGAATATGTCAAGCGCTGCGCGGAGTGCTACAGGGCTGCAGCCGACGCCGTCTGCGACGGCAGCTTCACCCCTGAGCTCGGCGCGCAGCTGAAAGGCCGCCTCGCGGAAGTCTTCAACCGTGGCTTCTGGGAGGGCTATTACCAGGGTGCCAATCTCGGCGAATGGAGCAATGTCTACGGCAGCCAGGCTACCCGCCGCAAAGTGTATGTCGGCAAGGTTACCAACTGGTTCGACCGCATCGGAGTGGCTGAGATCTCGGTTGAAACTACATCTTTGCATGTTGGAGACGAAGTGATGATCATAGGACGCACCACCGGAGTCGAGGAGTTCACTATCGATGATATGCGCGTGGAGTTTGAGCCCGTTCCCGAAGCCCCGAAGGGCGTTCGCTGCTCGCTCGCCGTGCCCCACAAAGTCCACCGTGGTGACAAACTATATAAATGGATAATCAATGAACAATAAACCATCCCCCTCCCGCAACCTTCGCTTCGCTCATTCCTCCCGACGCGCTTAGCGCTGGGGGCCCCTCCCGCTATCAGCCGCGGGTGGCTAGGGTCGCTGGAGAGGGATGGTTTATTGTTAATACGTATAATATGAAGAAGTTTTTCATAGTAATTGCAGCGCTGATGGTGACAGTCGGTGCGGGCGCGGAGTCGAAGAATTTCAAGTTGGGGAAGTGGGTGGAGATCCACAACGCCATTATGAAGGAACTGGGTCGCTCGTATGTCGACACTCTTCCGATTGATAGGATAGAGCGCGCGGCGATTGACGCGATGCTGGCCGAGCTTGATCCGTATACCGTCTATGTTCCCGAAGAGGAGCAGGAGGATTTCCAGCTGCAGATTGGAAAGGTCTACGGCGGAGTGGGCGCCATCATCTACAAGCCCGACGTCCAGGGCAATGTCGTGATCAACGAGCCCTATGCCGGATCACCGGCGGTGAAGTCCGGCCTGCGCTGCGGCGACGAGATACTCGAGATTGACGGCGAGTCTGTCCATGGCCTCGACAGCAAGGCATGCTCCGACAAGATGCGCGGGACCCCGGGAACCGACGTGAAGTTCCTCGTCAAGCGCGTTTACGAGAAGGATACCGTTTCGATAGTCGTGACAAGGGAGAAGATCCATCTCCCCGACGTGACTTACTTCGGCATGGTCGATCAGACTACCGGCTACATAGCCCAGAGCGGCTTTACTGAGGGAGTGTCGGACGAAATTCGCGCATGCATAGCTTCGCTTAAGAAGCAGGGGATGAAACGCTTGGTTCTCGACCTTCGCGGCAATGGCGGCGGACTTATGCAAGAGGCTGTAAGGATAGTGTCGCTTTTCGTGCCACGCGGTTCGGTGGTGGTGACCTCGAAAGGCCGTGATCCGAAAGACGTTGAGGTATATAAGACCTACGAAAACCCGGTCGACACGAAGCTGCCGCTCATCGTGCTCGTCGACTCGGGAACGGCCTCGTCGGCTGAGATCGTGAGCGGCGCGCTTCAGGACCTCGACCGGGCTACCATCATGGGCCGCAGGACCTTCGGCAAAGGCCTCATCCAGAGCATCAAGCCTTTGCCCTACGGCGGCCAGCTCAAGGTTACCATTGGCAAGTACTATACTCCCTCGGGCCGTTGCGTCCAGGCTATAGACTATAGCCACCGTAACGCCGACGGAAGCGTCTCGCAGATACCCGATTCGCTTACCCATGAGTTCTACACCAAGAGCGGAAGAGTTGTACGCGATGGCGGCGGTATCACTCCGGATGTCGAACTGGAGTTGCCTCATTACGACGATATAGTCTACACTCTAGTGATGAGGGGAATAGTGGAGCAGTATACTTTGAAGTATGTCTCCGAGCACCAGACCATCGCTCCTGCGGATTCATACGAACTCGATGATTACGATGGATTTCTGGCTTTCGCGCGCGAGAAACTCCCCGAGAGCGAAAAAGCAAAACTCGACGGCCTGGTTCGCGAACAAATTGTTCCGCTAATCGAAGAGGAAATAGTTATCCGCTATTATTTCCAGGCGGCGGGAATCAAACTCCGCCTGCGCTACGACGAACAACTGAAAACTGCGCTCGTCAGTCCTACAATATGAAATTAGTTTTTGCGACAGGTAATAAGGGCAAGCTTCGCGAGGCTTCCGAGATTCTGGGACCAGAGTTCGAACTGCTGAGCGCGGCCGAGGCGGGTGTCGTAGAGGATGTCGAAGAGACTGGCCTGACTCTGAAAGAAAACAGTATTATCAAGGCTGAGTTTATCTATTCCAAAACTGGAATGGACTGCTTCGCCGACGATACGGGGCTCGAGGTCGACGCCCTGGGCGGAGCCCCCGGCGTCCGTACCGCCCGCTACGCCGGCGAAGGCTGTGTCTTCGAAGACAATATCCGAAAACTTCTCGCAGAATTGGCTAAACTTGATCCTTCGACTCCGCGTACCGCCCGTTTTCGCAGCATAGTCACTCTTATTATCGGCGGAGAAAAGCATTTCTTCGAAGGAGTAATGGAGGGACGCATCGCCTTGAAGAAATCCGGACACGAAGGTTTCGGCTATGATCCGGTGTTTATTCCGGACTTGTCTGCAGATGATATCTCCGAGTATTTCAATGGAGTCTCTCCTGCGCCGAATACTACTGTCGCCGAAATGACAGAAGAGATCAAAAACGCCATCTCTCACCGCGGCAAGGCTCTCCGCGCCATGGCCGCCTGGCTGAATAACTCTCGCTAACAGTCACTTTCCACAGGGTGAGCCTTTTTTAGCCTTACCCTATGACTTTTTTCCACAGGGTACGCCTTTTTTTGCCTTACCCTGTGACTTTTTTCCACAGGTTGGGCCATTTTTGGGAACTATATACCTGTTGTCCAAAATCACCTCTCGTGTTATCATCTGCCGGCGCCATTTTCGCCTTATTTGGCGCCGATTGGCAGTTTTTCCTTGTTCCTGGCGCCGATTTTTGGCCTTTTCGCGCCGTTTCATGGTTTCGCAGAAGTGACGCAAATCAACGACTATTACAAGTGGTTCTGTCAGGGGGCACCCGTGCGTCTGGGGGCAAAATAGAGCGTCAACGCATGCGAACTGCCGCTAGAGGGCAATCTGAAGGGGGTGGTGTATGCGTCAAGTCTGCGGATCCCGGCCGTAGGCCAGTCGAATATATATTCCCTCCGTTAGGACGCACCCCGCGAAGGGTAGGACATTCTTGGCGTAGTACTGCTTCACTCGCGGCGTCAGTAACAAGTATCTAAAGGCTCGGAGCGGGACAGTTTGGAGGCGAAGCCAACGGAGGTCCAACGCGCAGGGCCGTCTGTCTAAGCACACGCATCTTGCCTCCGCTGGTGCGCGTAGCGCCGGTAGTCTACCCGTGCGAAGGGTGTGCGGTTGCTCCTCGCGATTAGTGGGTTGCCGTCGGGAGTGTCCGCGGGGTCAGAGTTTTCCTTGTTCAGTCGTAAGATCGCGAGCGACTTACTCCTTCACTTCGTAAAACTCAGACCGGAGCATTTCCTGACGCCGCGAGTGAAGCAGCAGAGCGATGACTGCGCGCTACCCTTCGCGGGAAGCGCCCTGCCGGGGGCTGAATAAAAAAATATATTTGAGTGTGGAGGATAAGTGTCTGAGTATCGGGGAGATAAATAAATTTGGACAGCCGATTTCGACAGACCTAATTCACTTAAAATTCTGTGTGTCAATAACTTGCCCTCCACGCGCAATTAATGAGCGTCGTGAATAGTGAGAATATGGACAACACGTATATAGTTTCCCTATTTTTGCCGTCCACCTGTAGCAAAACCGCACATGTCGAGCCCATTTTTGCCTCCACCTGTGTCATGCTCGATGTCGACAGGGTATATTGGGGGCAAAACTTACGCAAATAGTTCGCGGAGGACGGGGAGGGAGCGGATATTCAGACGAGTATCCAGGTGATAGGAGAGGTATTCCAGAAGGATTTCGGCGATTTCGCTGCGGCGAGCGCCGGAAAGGGGCAGCAGCAGGGCCTGGTCGTAGGGGAGCGAAAGAAGCCCGCGCAGGTCGTCGAGCCGCTCTCCCGCGAAGGGCATCAGGTCCTCCATGCGCGGGCTGAATCCCAGCTCGCCGCAAAGACCCAGCAGCCACAGCAGATGGAAATTCGCGAAATCATCACCAATCCCATCCAGCAGAAGGATCTGCTGCCTGCACCACTCATATAATTCTACAGAATATTCCCCGTCGCGCAAAACGCGATATAGCACCTCGCTCATAAAAAGGCATACCGAATTCTTCAAAACCGAGCCCCGTATGCCGGCCAAAGCATATTCAGCCTTCAGCCCTGATACCCGCCAGAGATCAGACTTTGTATTGGGCGTAACCTCCACGCTCAAAATATTCAAAGGAAGATAAAGCGCCATCGCAGAAGATTTCGAGACGCTTACGATAAAACTCCTGCGTCCATGCGATGCGCTAAGGGTGTGGAGCACCAGCGACTTTTCGCCGACTTTGGTAGCGCCCAGAATAATGAACTCGACAGCCTGCTTCATACAAAAATACTACGCGGTTCCAAGCATCAGGCAGACCATCGCGGCCAGAAGAATACCCAGGGCGACGGCCTTTCCGCGCAGATTCTTCTCCTTGAAGATAAGGGCGCCGAAAACGAAGGTGACGATAACTGCGAAGCGACGCACTATCGAAATAACTGAAAGGAGCGCGCCCTCGCTGCCAAGTGCAAAGAAGTAGGCCATGTCGGCGCCGGTAATCAGCACGGCCGTCACCAGCAGCATCCAGTCCCACTTGAACGAAGGCTCGCCAAGTTTCAACGGCCTGTTCAGCAACACACACAATCCTACGATAACGGTAATATAGAGATTGGTCCAGCTCTGGACGAACAGCGGCTCCATCGAGACCATTATATGCTTGTCGTAGAGAGCGCTCGCAACTCCGGCGGCAATTGAAATCAGTATTGCTATATAGCCCCAACGGCTTCCCTTGGTAGCTTTATCATTAGTGGTGGATGCGCTCATCAATCCTATGGACAGCAGGGCAAGACCGACTCCCATGTACTGCAACGCATTCAATCTTTCCCCGAAAATTATCAGCGAAAGAAGCACCACGAAAAACGGGCGCGTCGCCTTGAGCGGCGAAACGGTAGTGATTGGCAGAAGCTTGAGGGCGTACATGCCGCTGATCCACGACGCGCTCACCAACAGGGCCTTTGCCATCAGCATAAGGTGATGCTCCCAAGGACCCCTATAAAGGAAGAAGCAAGGGGATAGCAACAGGGCGGTAAGGGCAGTGACTGCCAGCAGGACGGTCAGAGGACCGTTCGCGGCAAGAGCCTTTTTCTTGGTGATGTCGTAAAAACCAAGTAAAAGGGCGGATAAGAGTGCAAGCCAAAGCCACATACAAGTACAAATTACGCCAAAAAATCACTATCTTGCAAGACTTCGCGCACATGAAAAGACTGCCACTCATATTATTGTCCTGCTTGCTCCTGCTATTCTCTTGTCAAGAGAAAGAGCAGTTGATCACTCCAAGAAAACAACCGTCTGGTTTTCAGGAGTTCATAGCGGCATACAAGACCGGCCATACGTATAAGTTGCGAACTATTGTTAACGATGGCCTTCGTCTCACTCTTGACGACGACACTGAATTCACTCTTGATGTCACCGACCAATTTTTCGAGGACTGTTCCCATTCTTTGCCCAAGGTGGTTGCTCTCAATCAGAACGGTGAATATCTGGTCGGCGGACAGCCCTCCGGAGTAATCCGTGACGTTTCCATTAAAGACGAGGATGCCATCCCGTTCTACGTCTATATCTCACATGACGGGATCCATATGCGAATCTCCAACGGCAATCACTTTATCCTCCAGTATGCTGAGCCCAAGCCCGAGGTCACCCCTCCGGACCCGCCCCAGCCAGAAGGGAAAAAAGCCTTGCCGGTAATCTATCTTAGCACAGATGACGGAAAAGCGGTAACAAGCAAGGTTGATTACAAGCCGGGGTCAATAGAGATTAGAGATCCGGACCACAAATTCTGGGACGTCGACATTTTTACGGCCAAGATGCAGATCAGAGGTAGAGGCAACTCTACCTGGGACCCGTGGGGGAAACCCAAACTCCCGTACATGATTAAACTCGAAGAGAAGGCCCGCATCTTCAATATGTCGAACGACAAATCCTGGAACCTCCTGGCCAACTGGGTAGACAAATCGCTTCTGAGAAACCGCGTCTGTTTCGAACTCTCGAAGATAGTCGGAATGTCGTGGACGCCTAAAGCAGTTCCAGTTGAGGTCTATTTCAACGGGGGCTATGTCGGGTTATACGACTTCGTCGAGCATAAGAAAGTCAGCAAGGAACGCGTCAATATCGATGTTGATGCGGGAGATATGTACTTCGAGATAGAATCCAATATGGATGAGCCGGTGTGTTGGGAAACGGACCACGGTCACCCCATGATGTTCAAGGACCCGGAGCAGCCTACAGAAGAGCAGCAGGCATACGCCAAGAAATTCTTCAAGGACTTCGAGGATGCCCTCTGGGCAAAAGAATTCCAGGATGTCTATCAGCAATACATCGACGTGGATTCTTTCATAAACTATTTTATAGTCGAGGAATTCTCGAAAGATGTCGACGGCAATCTTCGCAAGAGTACTTTCCTTACCCTTACGAACAACGGGAAACTTGAGATGTACCACCTCTGGGACTTCGATATCAGCCTTGGCAACTGCGATTACTATGGCGATGGGAAGCAGCCCTGGGAAGGCTGGTGGGTCAAGGACCAAAATGGCCATGGCCGCAAGCACGGATGGTACTACAGGCTCTTTATGGATCCGGAATTCGTCAAGATGGTCAAACAGCGTTGGAATGAAGTATACCCGGAGTTCCTGGCCTTCTACGATAAGATCGACGAGATGGTTGAGGAGATGGGCGACGCTCCTGCCCGCAATTTCAATAAGTGGAAGAGGCTGAATACCTACGATTGGCCTCAGTACAAAGTCACGGGCTCCTATCAGGGCGAGGTCGACTGGCTCAAGGAAAACTACCGCAAGCGCCTCGAATGGATGAACACCAATATAGCTAAACTCTGATGGCCGGAAAATCGGATTTCATACGGATAAGGGGGGCGAAAGCCAACAACCTCAAGAACATCGACGTGGATATTCCGCGCCGGAAGTTCACCGTCATAACCGGCCTCAGCGGTTCGGGCAAGAGTTCTCTTGCGTTCGACACCATCTACGCCGAAGGTCAGAGGCGCTACCTGAACACCCTTTCTCCATACGCAAAACACTTCATCGGCATACTCGAAAAGCCGGCGGTCGAGAGCATCGAGGGCCTAAGCCCCATAATCGCTATCGGCCAGAAAACGACCGGCTCCAACCCCCGCTCGACCGTGGGTACTATTACCGAGATCTACGATTTCCTGCGCCTTCTCTATGCCCGTGCGTCCACCGCTTATTCGCCGGTGACGGGCGAGGCCATGGTCAGTTACACCGACGCGCAGATCGTGGATCTCATACTGAAGGAGTACGACGGCCGGAAGTGCATCCTCCTCTCGCCGCTCGTCCGCGGGCGCAAGGGCCACTACCGCGAGCTCTTCGAAGGGCTGCGGCGCAAGGGTTTCCAGCAGGTCCGGATAGACGGCGAGATCGTGGACCTTGCCGAGGCGGACGAGCTCGACCGCTACAAGAACCACTTCATCGAGCTGGTGGTCGACAAGCTCAAGCCCGGTGAGGGCGACCTGCAGCGCATTCGCGCTTCCGTACAGACGGCGCTGAGCATGGGCAAGGGCTCCGTGGCCGTGCTCGACTATGAGACCGGCGAACTCAGGCACTTTTCCCGCCACCTCGTCGATCCGAAGAGCGGCATCTCGCTTCAGGAGCCGGCGCCCCATACTTTCTCGTTCAACTCGCCCGAAGGCTGCTGCCCACATTGCAAGGGCCTCGGGACCGTGGTGGACGTGAACATGGACACGATCATCCCCGACAAGACGGTCAGCGTCGCCGAGGGGGCGATTGTGCCGCTGGGGAAGGTGCGCGAAAACCGCAAGTTCGACGTAGTCCGCTCGATAGCCCGTAAGATGGGCTTCTCGCTCTACGACCCGATCGGGACGATTCCCGACGAAGCTGTGTCCACGCTCGTCTATGGCTCCGAAGAATACTTCCGTATCGGGGAGGGCAGCCTCAGCGAGACGGTAAGCTGGCCGGGCGTGCTGGGCGACATCGACGAAAAGGTAGTCTGTCCGGTCTGCCACGGCACCCGCCTGCGCGAAGAGACGAACTACTTCAAGATCGACGGCAAGACGATAGCCGAGGTCGGCGCCATGGAGGTCAGCGACCTGCAGAAATGGCTGGCCACGCTCCCTGGTAAGCTTACGGGCAAGGCCAAGGCCGTCTCGCACGACATCCTGAAGGAACTCACCGATCGCGTGGGGTTCCTGGTCGACGTGGGGCTGGAGTACCTGACGCTCGACCGTGCTACCTCGTCGCTCTCGGGCGGCGAAAGCCAGCGCATCAGGCTCGCGACCCAGATCGGCTCCAAGCTGGTCAACGTCATATACATTCTGGATGAGCCGTCGATCGGCCTGCACCAGCGCGACAACCGCAAACTAATCGCCTCGCTCAAAAAGCTGCGCGACGAGGGCAACACGGTGCTGGTAGTCGAGCACGACGAAGAGACCATGCGCTCGGCTGACTGGATAGTCGACGTCGGGCCCGGAGCGGGCGAAGAGGGCGGACAAATCTGCTACAGCGGCCCCGCTCGCGAGACCCACAGCGCAGTGGAGACGCCTGCTACCCGGCGCCATGGCAACGGTGACGCAATAGAACTGACCGGCGCGTGCGGCAACAACCTCAAGAAGGTTGACGCCGTCTTCCCGCTGGGCTGCATGATAGGTGTGGCCGGAGTCAGCGGCTCGGGCAAGTCGTCGCTCGTGCTGGAAACGCTCATGCCCATCCTTAAGGGCAAACTCAACCATCTCGCGCAGAAGCCGCTGCCCTACGACAAGATATTCGGCGCCGGCAACATCGACAAGGTGATAGAGGTCGACCAGGCCCCTATAGGCCACAGCCCGCGGTCGAACCCCGCGACCTTCACCGGCGTCATGACCGACATCCGCGCCCTCTTCGAGGCGACGCCGGACGCCAAGGTCCGCGGCTTCAAGGCGGGCCGCTTCTCTTTCAACGTAGAAGGCGGACGCTGCGAGGCCTGCAAGGGTGCCGGAGTGAAGATTATCGAGATGAATTTCCTTCCGCCGGTATCGGTCGTTTGTGATGAGTGTGCGGGAAAACGCTATAAAGAAGATACCCTGGCCGTGCGCTACAAGGGAAAGAACATAAACGATGTCCTGGAGATGCAGATAAGCGAGGCTTACGAGTTCTTCAAGACCAACCCTAAGATAGCGCCTAAGCTCAAGGCCTTGCTCGACGTGGGCCTCGGCTACATTCGCCTCGGCCAGTCGAGCCTCACCCTTTCGGGCGGCGAGAGCCAGCGCATGAAACTCGCCGCGGAACTCTACCGTAAATCAACCGGCAACACCCTGTACATGTTCGACGAACCTACCACGGGCCTTCACACCGAGGACATCAAAAACCTCATGGGAGTGCTCCATAAACTCGTCGACCAGGGAAATACCGTAGTTATAATCGAACACAACCTCGATGTCCTGAGAAGCGTCGACTGGATTATCGACATGGGCCCGGACGGAGGCCGCAAGGGCGGCTACATCGTCGCGCAGGGAACCCCCGAAGACATGGCCGCCGACCCGGCCTCCGTCACGGGAAAGTATTTGAAGGAAGTGCTCTAATTTTGTTATCTTTGGATAATTAATCAACCAATTGATGAAAAGAATAATCAGTTTTCTTGTCGCTCTGACTGTGTCTATAGTCTCACTCGCACAAACAGTGACAGGAGTCGTTACAGCCTCATCCGACGGATATCCTCTTCCGGGAGTCGCCGTTATGGTAAAGGGAACCTCACGGGGCGTGACGACCGACTTCGACGGCAATTACAGTATCCAGGCTGCCAGGGGGGAGACCCTTGTGTTCTCATGTATAGGCTATGCTGAGAAAGAAGTGGCCGTGAATTCGGAGTCGATCAATGTCGCACTCGATGAGGATTCGATAATGCTGGAAGAAGTGGTCGCCATCGGATACGGTGTGGTCAAGAAAAGCGACCTTACCGGATCCGTCGCATCAGTGAAGGGCGAACAACTTCAGAAGACTCCGGCGGCCGGCTTGGACCAGGCCCTCCAGGGCGTGACGGCCGGTGTGACCGTCAACGCATCGTCGGGCCAGCCCGGCGCCGCCGCCGAGGTGCGCATCCGAGGAATAGGTACGGTGAACAACTCTTCGCCTATTTATGTCGTGGACGGAGTTATTGTCGACAATATCAACTATCTGAGTACCAGTGATATAGCTTCTACGGAAATCCTCAAGGATGCTTCGGCAACGGCCATCTACGGATCTCGAGGCGCCAACGGCGTTATCCTTGTGACCACCAAAAAGGGAAGCACAGACGGAACTGTCAACGTCAGTTTCGACGCTTATGCCGGCATCCAGAATCCATGGCGCAAACTGGACCTGATGGGCCCCATGGAGTTCGCAACTACTATCGCCGGCCTTTCTGCCGGCGGTCTGTCCATTCTTCAGAACGAAGGACTTGATGCATGGCTCAAGCAGAAACTTATCGGCACAACCTCGAAGTATCATCCCTCGAATTTAGCTTATTCGAAGGTGAATACGGACTGGCAGGAGGCCGTTTTCAACAGGAACGCCCTTATCCAGAACTACCATATTGGTGTTAACGGCGGTAACCAGCAGGGCCAGTGGTCGATGAGTGCAAGCTGGTTCAATCAAGACGGAACCATCATCGGCAGTGATTTCACCCGACTTACCCTTAGGGCCAATTCTTCGTATAATGTCAACAAGTGGTTCAAGATAGGGGAGAACATAAGCTTTATGACTTCCCATGGCCGTACAGCCATGAACAATTCCAGCTCTGCCCAGGCTTCTATTCTGTCTGCGGCTTTGGCCATGGCCCCGTGGGATCCGGTTTATTATCCTACCGGAGCGAAGAACTACCTCGGCGATGATCTTGGCGGCCGCCTTTCTGCAGCTTCCAACTTCAAGAATGTGACCCACCCCTACGCCATGGTCAATTACTCACACCCCATGGATTACAGCGAGCGTTGGGTCGGGGATGTCTTCCTTGAGATAACCCCGATCAAGGGCCTTATCTGGCGATCGGATGTTTCGATGGACCTTACCAACACCCGTCACCGTCTGTTTAAGGAGGCATATGAACTCTCCCAGTACGACAAGATGGACAAGAACTTCATCGAAAGGTCGATGGGGCGTTACTGCACGATAATCGCTGAGAACACTCTTACCTGGATGAAGGATATCGACCGCCACAGCCTAAACGTTATGGCCGGTCAGACCATGGAAGAGTACAACGCCGAATCCATTGGTGGAAGCGGAAGCTCTATTCTGGTTCCCCGTGAGAACAACTGGTATCTGGCGCAGACGACTGAAGACCGCAATCCCGCTGGAGACAGCGCGTCGCGTAACCGTCGCCTGAGTTTCCTCGGCCGTGTCCACTACAGTTTCGACAGCCGTTACATGGTTACCATGAACTTCAGGGCCGACGGAACGTCGAAGTTCAAGAACCACGTCTGGGGCTATTTCCCCTCAATCGCTGCAGCATGGCGCATAGACCATGAGCAGTGGTTTGAGAAACCAGAATGGGTGGAAAGCCTCAAGATGAGGGCCGGCTGGGGACGTATCGGAAACGACAAGATAGGTGATAACGCGTCCGTACAGACCATCTTCAACAGCGGCCCTACCTTCGTGGATTATGTCCTCGGAGCGGATCAGTCGCTGGCTGGAGGCGCAACCATCCTTACTCTGGTCAACACTGATATCAAGTGGGAGACGACCGAGCAGATCAATGCCGGCTTCGATTTTGGCCTCTGGCGTAACAAACTTACTGGAACGGTCGACATCTTCCAGCGCAGCACAAAAGAAATGCTCCTTGGGGTAACCGCTCCTGCAACAGTAGGTAATCGTTATGCCCCTACCGCCAATGTCGGTACAGTACGTAACCGCGGTATAGAGATTACCCTCGAGCATCGCAACCATATCGGAGACCTGGATTACAGCGTGGGCGGAAATGTCTCGTTCATCGAGAACATGCTTACCGGCCTCAACGGCGGATCCCCGGTCTACGGCGACCGCACAATCAGCACCCAGGGTCTTCCTCTGTATACCTTCTGGGGCTACAAATTCGAGGGAATCTACAAGACGAACGAAGAGGTGGCAGAACACCTGTTCGCCCCAGGCGCTTCAGATGAATACCATGCCGGAGATGCACGCTATGCGGATCTTAACAAAGACGGCCGCATCGACGACAACGACCTTACCGATCTGGGCAATCCTTTCCCATGGCTTACTTACGGCCTGAACGCATCCGCCAACTGGATGGGCTTCGACCTTCAGATATTCTTCCAGGGTGTAGCCGGAAACGAGATTTACAATGCTCTTCGCCTGCGCACCGAAGGAACGGGTAACGAGGCGACTCTCTCTACCACCATGCGCAACGTATGGAAGGCGGACAACCCTAACGGAACAATACCTAATCCCTTGGGAGGATCCCACAACAAGGATAACAACTCCCGTTTTGTGGAAGATGGATCTTACCTTCGTCTGAAGAATGTTCAGTTGGGCTACACTCTTCCCGAATCTATCAGCGCCAAGGCCGGCCTTAGCCGTGTGCGCTTCTATCTGTCCGGATCCAATATCTTTACCCTCACCAACTACACGGGCTATGACCCCGAAGTTGGAGGCGGTGTGGACTACGGTAACTATCCCCAGGCGCGCACCTTTATGCTGGGTTTGAATCTGAACTTCTAAAATGAAAGCCATTATGAAAAGATACATTCTTATTGCGGCAGCAGCCCTTACTCTTGTTTCCTGCAACAAATGGCTTACTGAAGACGGCCCGATGGTGAATTACGTCTCCGACTATTTCACCAGCGCAGAAACGGCGACCCAGGTGGTCACCGCAGTATATACTCCGCTGATGTGGGAGTATCAGAACGGTTATTTCCCGGAGTGGTACTTCGGCGACATAGCCTCGGACGACGCTCTTAAGGGCGGCCAGAATGTTGCCGACGGTCCGGACCTCTACGATATCGACAACTTCAAGGTCGTGTCCAATAATGGAATCGTGCTCCAATTCTACCGCGCACAGTATCAGGGTATCGCCCGCGCCAACCTGGCGCTTGAGCAGGTCCCCTCGATGGCGGTGGACGAGACTCTTTCCGCAGAGCTGAAAGCCCGCCTGGCAGGCGAAGCCAGTTTCCTAAGGGCTTTCTACTACTTCCGCCTTGTGCGTCTGTTCGGCGGCGTTCCCAAACCGACTGCGCCCGTCTACGACGGCAGCAACTGGAAGATGCCGCGCGAGAGCGTTGAGAATATCTACACCCTCATTTTCTCCGACCTTGAGGATGCTGAATCCTCGCTCCCTTTGAAGAGCGCATATCCGGCAGCCGACCTTGGACGCGCAACTAAAGGCGCCGCCCAGGCAATGCTCCTGAAGGCACATCTCTATTATGCGGAGTGGCTGGAGCGTGGCGGTAAAGCAACCGAAGCTGCGGCTGAATATACTGAGGCCTTGAAGTGGGGCAACAAGTTCCTCACTGACCAGGCAGCAGAGTATTCTCTGTGTGCTAACTATTATGATGTCTTCACTCTCGAAGGAGAAAACGGACCTGAGTCCGTATTCGAGATTCAGTACATGGAAGACGGCCAGAGCGATTATGGCGAGGGCAACGGTTTCAGCCGTGGCACTTTTACCGTGAAGCTTACCCGCTCACGCGGCGGCGCCTTCGGCGAAAGCGGCTGGGGCTTTAACCATCCCACCCAGAATCTCTACGACGAGTACGAAGCCGGCGATCCGCGCAGGGATGAGACAATCTATGCTCCCGCCGACGGACAGATAACGAATGCCGCCGAAGAGCTTTATCTTGGCAACAAGTATCTATCCCGCAAGCGCGCCATCCTGGACCGTACTACCATGCAGTACACCCATCTGGACCACGACTCCCGCGGAGCCATCAACAATATTCAGATACGTCTTGCGGATGTATATCTCATGATAGCAGAAGCTGCGGTGGAGTGCAACAATCCCACCCTCGCAAAGACTTGTCTTGAAAACGTCCGAGCCCGCGCCAGGGGCGGTGCGGCAATCCTGCCTGCGTTCCCTTACGGGACATATTCCGACAATATCGCAGACCTGCGCAAGGCCATACGCCATGAGCGTCGCGTCGAACTTGCGATGGAAGGCCATCGCTGGTTCGATCTGTGCCGCTGGGGTGTGGCGAAGGAAGTTATGGACGCCTACAAGGCTTCCGAGAGCGCCGAGATCAAGGCCGAAATGGCCGACTTCTCGGAGGGCAAACACGAACTGATGCCAATACCTCAGGAAGAGGTAAAGCTCGGCTCACTTGAACAGAATCCCAACTATAGTTAACATAACATCAACAACAATCAAACAATTATGAAAAAGATTTTCTTGATTATGCTTGCAGGAGTCCTTTCATTCGGAATCCTCGCAGTATCTTGCACAGACCAGAACAAACCTGACGATCAGGGTCTTATCGATGACGGTAATGGTGGAGAAGACGAGTCTCTTCCCGCTTGCCTCAAGGGAACCAACTACTATCCTATCCTCATGGATGGCGTTACCTTCGAGAAGATTCAGAACAAGGTCGTCGCCGACTGGCGCCCCACAGACCTTGAGGG
>JAFZWV010000003.1 GCA_017617035.1 Bacteroidales bacterium | reverse complement strand
GTTCCGGAAAGACCGAAGAAGATAGCGGTGTTTTCGCCGTTCATATCTGTATTGGCAGAGCAGTGCATAGCTGCGATGCCCTTCAGAGGCAGATAGTAGTTCATCATCGAGAACATACCCTTCTTCATCTCGCCGCCGTACCAGGTGTTGAGGATAACCTGCTCCTTGCTGGTAACGTTGAATGCGACGCAGGTCTCGCTCCTGAGGCCGAGCTCCTGATAGTTGTCGACCTTTGCTTTAGCTGCGCAGTAGACCACGAAATCGGGCTCCTGGTCGAACTCCTTCTGGTTCTTCGGACGGATGAACATGTTGGTCACGAAGTGTGCCTGCCATGCGACCTCCATGATGAAGCGAACCTTCATACGGGTATCGGCGTGTGTTCCGCAGAAACCGTCGACTACGAAGAGCCTCTTACCGCTGAGCTGGCCGAGGGCGAGCTTCTTGACGGCCTTCCAGGTCTTCTCGGACATTTTGTGGTTGTCGTTGGGATAACCTTCGGTAGTCCACCAAACCTCGCCGGGAGCACCTTCCTTGGTAGTCTTGTCGTAGACGATGTACTTGTCTTTAGGAGAACGGCCGGTGTAGATTCCGGTCATAACGTTGATAGCGCCGAGTTCGGTAACCTGTCCTTTGTCGAAGCCCTCAAGGCCGGGCTTGGTTTCTTCGTTGTAAAGGACTTCGTAGGTCGGGTTGTAGAGGACTTCCTTCACCCCTTTGATACCGTACTTGCTAAGATCGATATTTGCCATAATTTGTATGTGAAAATTTAAGATTTTGCCTAAGCTTTAAATCGGGAACAAATTTAGCATAAATTTGCTAATAGACAAATGCCTACTTTTTGGTATTTTTGCAGAAATGACGGCGCTTGAGACATTAAAGCAGTTTTGGGGTTACGAAAAGTTCCGCCCGATGCAGGAGCAGATCATCAATTCCGCTCTTGAAGGGAAGGATGTGCTCGCCGTACTCCCGACCGGAGGCGGCAAATCAGTCTGCTTCCAGGTCCCGGCTTTGATGTCGGAAGGCCTCGCGCTGGTCGTGACTCCTCTCGTGGCCCTCATGAAAGACCAGGTCCAGAACCTCGCCGCCCGTGGCATCAAGGCCCTCGCGATCCACGCCGGGATGCAGCGCAGGGAAGTGGACCTCGCGCTCAACAATGCCGCCTACGGCGAGGTTAAGTTCCTCTACGTCTCGCCCGAGCGTCTATCGACTGCGCTTTTCCGCTCATACATAGATATCCTGCCGATTTCGCTGATAGTCGTCGACGAAGCGCACTGTATCTCGCAGTGGGGCTACGATTTCCGGCCGGACTACCTCGAAATAGGCGCCCTGCGCGAGTTGGTTGACGCCCCGGTCATCGCCCTCACGGCTACAGCGACCCCGCCGGTCTGCGAGGACATCATGGAAAAGCTCCGTTTCCGTGAGCCCCTGGTCTTGAAAGCCGGCTTCGAGCGCCCTAACCTTTCGTACATAGTCCGCGAGTGCTCAGATAAACTCGGCCAGATTGCGGGAATCTGCAACTCGGTCGCGGGGACGGGAATAGTCTACCTTCGCAGTCGCCGAGGATGCGAGGAACTAGCCTCCCAGCTCCGCGCTCTGGGCGTGAACGTCGATTATTACCATGCCGGACTGTCGAGCTCATCGCGCAACTCGCGCCAGGAAGCATGGAAGAGCGGGAAGACCCGCGTGATGGTGTGTACGAACGCCTTCGGAATGGGCATAGACAAGCCTGACGTCAGGTTCGTGATCCATTGCGACCTGCCTGACTCTCCGGAGGCCTATTTCCAGGAAGCGGGACGTGCCGGCCGCGACGGGAAACGCTCCTACGCGGTGCTGCTGTGGAACGCTAAGGACGTGGACCGCCAGCGCAAGCTCGAGAGTTCGAGTTTCCCATCGCTGACCTACATCGAAGACATCTACCAGAAACTCCATGTCTTCTACGGCATCCCGTACGAAGCGGGCGTCGGGCGCGAACTGAAGTTCGACATAGGCGAGTTCTGCAAGCGCTTCGGCCTGAGCAGCTCGAGCGTCCACTACGCCCTTCATTACCTCGAAACATCGGGCCATATAGCCTATAGCGAGGATGTCGATATTCCGACCCGCGTGAAGATAGTCCCCGAACGCTCGCGCCTCTACGACATCGACCTCGGAGATGCGGCGCTTGTCGGCCTGCTCGAGACCCTGATGCGCCTCTACACCGGGATCTTTTCCTTCACGGTCCCCATCGATGAAGAATACGTCTGCCGTAAACTAGGCGTCACGGTCGCCGAACTGCGAAGGATGCTCTACGAGCTCTCCATCGCCCATATCATCCGTTACGTTCCCTGCGACAACAGCACTATCGTTTCCCTGCGCCACAACCGCCTGGAGCCCGGAAATCTGGATTTGCAGCCTGAAAAGTATGAAATGCTGCGCGGCACCTTCCACGCCCGCGGTGAGGCTGTCCTGGACTACGTCCGCGAGGCCGACCGGTGCCGCGCCTCGTATCTTTTGAACTATTTCGGACAAACAGAAAGCAAACCCTGCGGAACATGCGATGTCTGCCGCTCCCAGCGCTCCGACACTCGTAAAAAACTAAAACACTGGTTTGCCGCTCACCCTGCATGGACAGAAGACGACCTCAAAGCCTTCTGCGCCGACCCCGCTTCCGGCCTCTCTCCCGACGCCCTCGACCTCGCCCGCGACATTCTCGATAAAGGCTAGAGAGGCGTAAAGTGTAAATATCTGTTATTCAGCGACTTACAAATAATCGCCTGTCCTAATACCGGTAGGCGATTTTCTATAACTCGCTAATCATTAGGCGATTACAGTTTACGCTAACCCTCTATAACTAATCCATCATAGGCGGGATGGACGGTGGGAGGGAGTTCGGAGTCGAGGTCGGCGTGGGAGGGGAGCATGTGGGAGATGTGAGTAATGTATGATTGCTCAGCTCCGACGCGTTCGAAGAAGCGAATGGCTTCGTCGAGCGAGAAATGCGAGAAGTGCTGAGTGCGCTTGACGCAGTTGATGGTCACGGCTTTCAGTCCTCGAAGTTTTTCGAATTCGGCGTCTTCGATCAGGTTCATGTCGGTAAGGTAGGCTATGTCGCCGAAGCGGTAGCCGAGAACCGACAGCGTTTTCTGTTTGTGGTGCCAGCCCTGGATGGGGATGATTTCAACCTCGGGGACAGGGCCTTCGACTGACGGCCTTTCGTAGTGATAGCCCTTTCCCGAAACCCAGACCAGAGTGGGCTCAGATGCATTTGAATGGACCTTGAACGGATGCACTCCGTCTATGTTGTGGACCCTCCATTCGGGAGATCCGGGATAGCGGGGCTCGGCGAAGGCGTAGCTGTATTCCTGACGCATCGAGTGCTCGACGTAGGGCTCACAGTAGATGTTGACTGGCTTGCGCTCCATGAGGTTGAAAGAGCGAAGTTCATCGAGACCTCCGGTATGGTCTTTATGGTTGTGGGTTAACAAGACGGCGTCGAGGTGATGGACTCCGGCGCGCAGCATCTGGGTGCGAAAATCGGGACCGCAGTCCACGACTATGGTCAGACCACCATATTCGACCAGAACCGAGGCGCGCAGGCGTTTGTCTCGCGGGTCGGGCGAGGTGCAGACGGGGCAGTCGCAGGCGATGATAGGTATGCCTTGCGAGGTTCCGGTTCCCAGAAAAGTCAGTTTCGCTTTCATAGTTCAACCTCCACTATGCGGCCGGAAAGGGCCGGGTCAAAGGGTCTCGTAACCCTGATGTAATTGCCTGAATATCCGCCCATTGAACCGTCTTTTTCCTTGGACTCGAAAAGGACCTGGACGAGGGCTCCGCGCTGAGATTCCACGAATTCGCGGTGCAACCTGGCGCATAGTCCCTCGAGTACCGCGACCCTGCGCTTTTTCTCCTCCTCGTCGACCTGTCCGGGCATCGAAGCCGCCGGAGTCCCGGGTCTGCGGGAGTAGGGGAAGACGTGGATAAAGGCGGGTCTGATTTTCTCGAGGAAGCGGACAGTCTCCTCGAATAGTTCGGGCGTTTCACCGGGAAGACCGACCATTACGTCGATTCCGAAGAAAACGCCATCGCCCATAACAGAGCGTATATAGGCCAGCTTTTCAGCGAAGAACTCCGTGGTGTAGCGGCGCCCCATGGCTTCCAGAAGCTGGTTGGTTCCGGTCTGAAGCGGAATATGGAAATGCGGCTGGAATTTGGTCCCGGAGGCTATCCAGTCGATTATTTCAGAACTCAGCAGGTTTGGTTCAATGCTGGAGATGCGGTAGCGCTCGATGCCCTCGACTTCGTTCAAGGCCTTGAGCAAATCCAGAAAACTTTCTCCGGTGGAGTGGCCGTAATCGCCGGTATTGACACCGGTCAGGACTATTTCTTTGACGCCCTGGGCGGCTATCTCGCGCGCCATGCGGACGCACTCGCATATGGGGATGTTGCGGCTGCCTCCGCGCGCGTAAGGAACCGTGCAGTATTTGCAGTAGTTGTCGCAGCCGTCTTGAACTTTGAGGAAACTTCTGGTGCGTTCTCCGGTACTGTAGGCTCCGAAAACGGCATCTTCAGGAACGTTCAAAGCCTGGAGTCCAAGGCCGGCGAGGCAGTCTGAGACTACATGCGACTTTTCCTTGCATCCGAAAACCTTCCATACACCTTCTATGCGCTCAATTTCGGCGCGGCGAAGCTCGGCGGAGCAGCCCGTGACAACTATTTTGGCCGAGGGGTTAACCCTGTGGAGTTTGCGTATGAGGCTGCGAGACTTCTGGTCTGCAGTGGCTGTTACGGAGCAGGTGTTGACCAGATAGAGGTCGGCCTGATCTTTCCAGTTCACCACCTCAAATCCGGCTGCGCGAAAACCCCTCTCATAGGTGGAGGTCTCCGCATAGTTGAGTTTGCAGCCAAGAGTGGTGAAAGCTATTTTCATAGGGTGACGGTGACTGAGGATGAGTCCACGGGACCCGGAACGGGAGGCGTGAGTTTGGTAATGGTAAGCGTAACGCTCAGAAGCTCGGGGAATTCCTTCTTTACGGCATTGGCAATGCGTACTGCGACATGCTCAAGCAGATTGGAAGGGATGTCCATCTCCCGCGAAATGAGCTCGTAAATCGCGCCATAATCGACCGTATCCTCAAGGGAGTCGCTTTCGGCGGCACGGGCGATATCTAGTTCGGCGGCAAAGTCGACGATGAATTCGCCTCCCTCGGCGCGTTCGAAATCGAAGCAGCCGTGGAAGGCATGGAATTGCATGCCGCTGAGCTTAATCGTTCCCTTGATCATTTGAGTATCAGAAAGACGCACGGCCGTTTGCCTATGGTAAAATGTTCCTTTTTCCAACGACCGACGCTCAACGTCCTAATGAATTGGGTAGGGAGGGTGATGTCGGCGGCAAGGCAGAGCATGGTCGAATCGCCGAGGTTCGCGAGCAAGTCTGCCAAAAGGGCGTCGTTGCGGTAGGGCGTTTCGATGAAGATTTGGGTCTGATGAAGGGTGCCTGACTGCCTCTCGATGTCTTTGATGGCGGAGCGTCGCTCGTCCGTTTTAGCTGGTAGATAGCCCCGGAAAGCGAACGACTGGCCGTCAAGTCCGCTGCCCATGAGAGCCATCATAAGCGACGACGGGCCTACCTGGGGGACTACTTCTATACCGCGGCGGTGACACAAAGCCACGAGGGCGGCGCCTGGGTCGGCTACGGCCGGAAGCCCAGCTTCGCTGATGAGCCCGACGCTTGCGCCGCCCTCGAAGAGTGCGGCCATGGCCTCGACTTCAGCCTCCGAGGTGTGCTCGCTTAGCTCTACCATCTGAAGCTCGTCGATATGGCCCTTCAGACCAGCGCGCGACAGATAACGGCGCACGGTTCTGGCGTCTTCCACGACATAGGTTTTGATGCTGTGGAGCAGCTCAAGAGTGGGCCCCGGGATGACTTCGGCAGGGTCGTTGTCGCCGAGAGGGGAGGGTATCAGATATAGTTTTCCGTAATCCATCAGTCTATAGTGAGCGTCTTCTGTCCGGACGCGGGTTCGGCTTCCGGCTTTTTCTTCCTGAATATTCCCTTGATGAAGTCGAACAGGTTGTCGAATTCCCTCTGATAGGAAATACCGGCGCCGCTTCGCTGGGAATTGTCAAGGTAGTTGGTGTAGTCGTCGGCGGAGTGTGAGAACAGTTTAGCTCTCAGCCTTCCGGACTTGTCCATCTTGATTTCTATGTCTATATCGCCGACCAGGTTGTCGTCGCTGGTCGTGCTATATTGCCTGTTGCCTACTGAACCATTGACTATGACGCGGTTGTCGAAGAGCTGGGTAGACATGTTAAGGTCGACCACATCGTTTCCGGTCTCGTTCTGCTGATAGTTAACGCCTAGATCGACCGGGATGCCCGCTCTCTGGAGCAGGGAACTGATCTGACCGGAAGCTATGGAAGTAAGGTTGCTGAGGATAATACCCGAACCGTACTGGTTGTTGATACCGCTCTGGTCTCCGGGCAGGAACGAACCTGTTGCGACCAGGGCGAGGAACTGCTTCTGGACTTTGTCTTCGGTGTTGAGTTCGCTGTTTACGAGCGCCTCGGTAGAAGGATCGAGATCGGGAACGTCTACGCTGAACTTAAGCTGAGGATTGCGAAGGCGTCCGCTGACGGAGATTCCGCATATGACGTCGCGACGATTCGAAACTGAAGTGGTATCGGAGATAAGGATGCCCACCGAAGCCCTTACCGTGTTGGTTGCGGTGATATCCAGCTCGGTATCCATCATATCGCCGGCGAACCTTACAGAGCTGCCATCCTGAATGTCGAAGTCCTTGCTGAATATGCCTGCCGCGGAAAGCTTGAAACGGCCTTCGCGTATAGTGTAGTCTCCTCCGAGTGTCAGTTCTTCTGTGCGGGAGTCAAAGCCGACCTTTACGGTTCCGTTGCCTCCTACGGTTACCATGTTGTCGCCGCCGGCGTCGATTTCGGCGCTGAGCTGAACGGCCGGGGTGGTAGTGACGCTGACGTCGGCCAGCAGCCTTATTCCTTCTTCTTCGGCCGCCTGTTCTATGGCTTTAGGTGTAATCTTGGGAGCCTGCTGAACCTCCTCCTCTTCCTCTTCTTCAGTTGGAGGCGGGAGGAAGGTGAGGGTGGCGGATTCTTCCTTAACCATGCCGGCCAGGGAGACGGTTAGATGACCGCTTCTGGCGGTCGAAAGGTCGGCCGCGAGGCGCATGGTCTTATTCTCTTCGGCCCTGAGGGCGACATTGCCGCTGGCATAGAGCTGGCCGCTGAACATGTCGGCGCTGCCCTTGTCGCTGATGACTTCCAGGCTGCTGAGTTTGGCGTCGAGTTCGCTTACGCGGCCGCTGATTCTGGCGGAGCCGCGATGGAAGTCCTTGAGGTTGATTTCCCTTATGTCGAGGCCCTGGCGGTCGCCGCGTATGTCTCCGTCGAGAGCGTAGCGGACTCCTGTAGGAACCACCGTAAGGGTGTCTTTAAGGGTGAGATAAGTCCTGCTGAGGTCTATCTTATCGGCACCGAGAGTGTAGTCGACGCAGACTTTTCCGTCGATCGAACCCTTGCCGAAACTGACGAATTCTTCGGTCAGAGTCTGAATCAGGGCCGGATCGAGTTTACTTAGCGACATGGTGGCCTTAAGGTTCTTCGAATTGAGGTCGAAGTGGGACTCGTCCTGCCTGATACGAAGATCTTCGACTCCGGCAGGGGAGATATGGGAGGCCTTGAAACTGATGCGGTTGTCGTATTCGTCGTCCATGGTTGCGTCCATGGTCACCCGGCCAATGGAAGCACCGTTCAGTTTGAGATCAGGACACACGAGCGCCACATCGAGGCCGGCGTTGCTCTTGAGCGGAGTCCTGTAGAAGGCTTCGCCGCTCAGCAGGCCGTCTATTTTCAGGAGTGAATCCTCGCTCAGGAAATTGTCAATAATCGACAGGTCGAAGCCTTTGAGCGTGAGCTTCATTTCCGCGGGATCTTTGCTGGACATTGTGCCGCCTACGCTGAGCGATTGATCGCCCAGGTAAAGGCCCATGTCTTCGACGCTGAGGCTGCCGCTGGTGTGATAGTCGACCGAGCCCCTGCGGAAAGTCCACTGGTTCCCGTCGAATACTATGTTGGAATCGCCCATGAGCCCACGGATGGCGAGCGAATCGGATTCGTCGCGGTAGAAGCCTGCGCCGAGCGAGAGTTTGGCCGACTCGATCCTGGTGCTGAGCGCGGAAGCGTCGAAAGTAAGGCTGTCGCACATCAGGCTTGATGAGAACTCTATGCCGGATACCTGGGTGCCAGGAAGGTTCACTGTAATAGGATTGACTGTCCTGAGCCTGAATGCCCTGGCGCTCTCGCTGCCCTTGATTTCTATACCCTTGATGCGGACCTCGCCTATCCTTACGTTGGACGACTCTATCGACGCGTCGAGATTTCCGGACTTGGACATGGCGACCTTAACCTTCGAGCCGGAATTGATGTAGATGTCCTGTTTGAGAGGGGAGAGCAGCGCCCTGGTGTCTTCGAGATTGACGTCGATCGTGAAGTTCTGGACCTCGGGTGGACCGGCGTATTGCTCGCCCGTAAGCGAAGGGAGGTATTTGTTGAGTATCGCTTCGCGTAGGAATTCGGGGAACCTGGTCACAGGAATACCGGAGCTGTAGGAAGCGCGACCGAAAGTGGGACTCCACAACACCATTTTGTGATTGGCGGAGCCGGACGCTCCGCGCTCCGACATATCGTTGAACGACAGGGAGAAGTTCCCGATGTCGTTGGATGCCTCGTCGGTGATGTAACGGAAACCCTGGCCGGAGATGTGTCCAAAGATGTTGCCGAGGGTGTCGAGCGCGGCATTTGCGGTAATGCTTCCGCGGACTGCCGAACCGCCTCCGCGCTTGTCGATACCGGTCTTTTCCAGATCGAGGTTCGCAAGGTTCAGGCTACCCCTGGCGACATAGAAGCCGTGTGCGCTCTTTTTGGTAGAAACGCGTCCGCTGAAGAGGATGTTGGCATTGGGGTCGGAACTGATGATATTGGCATCGAACACCCCGTCGTCGAAGGTTCCCTTGCCCCTGATACCGGTATAGGTGTAATCCAGGAACTTGATGTGGTCTATCTTGAAGGTGTCGACCTTGGCGCGGGTTACCTGACGGTCGAAATCGCCCGAGGCGGTAATTGTCATAGAGGTGCTGCCAAGGGCGTCCATGCTCATGAACTGGCCGAGATCGGCATTGTCCAGCTCCATCTTTCCGTCGAATCGGAAGGCGTTGTGGTTCGACGGGATCGTGTCTATCCTGCTTGTGTTGGCATTCACCCTAAGGTTGCCGTAATTGGTGGTGAGGGCTCCGTCGGTGCGCATGTGCGTGAACCATCCGCTTGCGCTACCCGAGAATCTTGCCTTAACGTCTTTGGCAAAGGCAGACAGGTCTATTCCGGCTCCCGGCGCGAAAGCCCCGACAAGGTCGGTAAGGGAGCGTGAGGTGAAATCAAGAGCGCGCACATCCGCCGAGATTTCAGGCTCCATATCGGTGAGGATGAGGTTGGTCATCACGAAGTCGAGATCGGCCGAAGTGCCGCTATAAAGGTCGGTCAGGTCAAGGTCGCGGACATGGAGATCGTTGATGGGGCCGGAACTTGTTCCCTTACGAATATCGAGCACGACCGGACAGTCTGCAAAGGCGCCCGAGAACGCGGCTATAGTTTTCATGGCGAGGCGGCTGCGGCGCAGGCGGACGGTCATGTCCACTTTGTTGATGTAGTCGCTGAAATCCAACAACCGGTCGTATTTCATCGAATAGTACGGTATGTTGAGATCTGACCATGTGTCCCAGATGTGGATGTTAGTGACCTCTGTAAGGCCGAGCCTCTCCGCTCCCGGCATATAGCCAGTCGACATTTGGCCTGAACCATGGAGAGTGTATCCACATTTGTCTGTGGCGGTCACTTCGTCAATGTCCATGGCCAGCCGGCCGCCGCCATATTTGAGGTTGCGAAGCTTGGCGTGGGGAACCGCGAGGTCCATGTCGTTCCAGTTGATTCCATGGCCGGAATACACGAAAGCACCGTTGGTAGTGCGGTTGATGAGGGTGACGCGGCTGTCTTTGAGATCGACCCTGCCTATGGTAAAGATATCTGGAGTATCCATAGGCTCTCGCTCCTTGTCTTCGGGTATGCCGAAAGCGCGGTTGAGGTTGAAGGTGTAGCCGTCGGGATCCTCATCGAAGATGATCATATTGTACAGCAGCCCTTCGGCCTTGAGTCTGTCGAGCCTGATCCCGCCGCGGCCCTCATTCCTTATGTTGAGCAGGCCGCCTAGCGAGAAGGTGATATTGAGCTTTTTCGCTAGTAAGAAGGTGTCCTTGCACTCTTCGATGATGGCTACGTCTTCGAGAACCAGGGTCCTGAAAGGAATGAAACGCATGTTTGAGAAAGTGATTTCGGCGGGAACGGCGTCCTTTACCGATTTCAGCGCCTTTTCAGCGAGGCGTGTCTGCACGCCGGGGATGTGCAGGACCAGAAGGCCTGCAGCCAGAATCACCGCGAACGCTTCAAGGATGCGTCCGAAAAGTTTCCACCCCCGTTTTTTAGCCATATCCTACAAATTTAGTAATATTCGATGAATATTGCTAACTTTGACCCCGCTATGGCAGATATTATTCTTGGAATAGAATCTTCTTGCGACGACACCTCCGCGGCCGTCATCTCCGACAGGGTGCTGCTTTCGAATGTGATAGCAAGCCAGGACGTCCACCGCGCTTTCGGCGGGGTCGTTCCGGAGCTGGCCTCCCGTGCCCACGAACTCAATATAGTCCCCGTGGTGAGCGAGGCCCTCGCCCGCGCGAAAGTCGATCCGTCGGAAATCTCTGCTATAGCCTTCACCAGAGGGCCCGGCCTGCTGGGCTCACTTCTGGTCGGAACGTGCTTCGCCAAATCGCTGGCGATATCGCTTGAGAAACCCTTGGTCATGGTCAATCACCTTCAGGGCCATGTCCTTGCGGGTTTTGTGCGCCAGCCCGGAGTTCCGGTTCGCGAGCCTTCCTTCCCGTATCTATGCCTTCTCGTCTCGGGCGGCAACTCCCAGATAGTGAAGGTGAACTCTCCTCTGGATTTTGAGATACTCGGCCAGACTATAGACGATGCGGTCGGTGAGGCTTTCGACAAATGCTCCAAGATGATGGGTCTGGGATATCCCGGTGGCCCCATTATCGATAAACTGGCCAAGCTGGGAGATCCGAAGCGCTTTAGTTTCGCCAAACCTCATATCCCGGGGCTCGATTACAGTTTCAGCGGAGTAAAGACCTCGCTCCTGTATTTCGTACGCGACGAGATGGCCAAAGATCCCGAGTTCATGGAAAAGAACAAGGAAGACATCTGCGCCTCGTTCCAGAAAACCCTTATCGATATCCTTATGGACAAGCTGGTCAAGGCCGCGAAGCAGACCGGCATCAAGGATATTACAATCGGCGGAGGCGTGTCTGCCAACAGCGGCCTTCGCGCCAGAGTGATGGAGGAAGGAACAAAACGCGGCTGGAACGTATTCCTTCCCGAATTCAAGTTCACTACCGACAACGCTGCGATGATAGCCATAGCCGGTTATTTCCACTATCTGGCAGGGGAGCGCTGTCCGCTCGATGTGGCTCCGGTCTCCCGTATCGCTGATTTCTAAACCCATGCGCACCATAGAACTGACTTGCCCTCTGGACAGGCCGATGAGCCATGAAACCGTCCAGGCCCGGGTCGCCCGAATGACGGGTAGATCGGACCTGAAGGCCGTAGTTGTCAAGCGCAGCATCGATGCACGTGGTGAGCCGGTCTACCGTTACAGAGTGGAAGTCTACGAGCCGGGCGAGGCCTGGGAGCAGGCACCGCTGGAGCCGTATAAGGATGTCCGTGACGCGGAACCGGTAGTGGTCGTAGGCGCCGGCCCCGCCGGCATGTTCGCCGCGCTGAGGCTCCTTACGCTCGGCCGCAAGCCCATCGTTCTCGAACGCGGCAAGGACGTCCACGAGCGTAAGGTCGACATGGCGCGGCTCTCCCGCGAGGGAATCGTGGATCCCGACTCCAACTATTGCTTCGGCGAAGGCGGGGCCGGCGCGTTTTCCGACGGAAAACTCTACACGCGCTCGACCAAACGCGGAGACAATATGCAGGTCCTGCGCAGGCTCGTGGAGTTCGGCGCATCACCCGATATCCTGACTGACTCACACCCCCATATCGGTTCGGACAAACTGCCAGTAGTGGTCGAGAACATACGTAAGTGTATAATCGACCATGGCGGCGAGTACCATTTCGGACAGAGGGTCGTATCTATAGCTAAAGAGAAAGACGGTCGTTTCAGGCTCGTTACGGCAGCCGGGTCGGAGTTCTTCGCACCGGCGGTCATACTCGCCACAGGCCACTCCGCACGCGACGTCTACGAGATGCTCTCATCCCATGGCGGCAAGTTGGAGGCAAAGGGCTTCGCGCTAGGTGTCCGCGCAGAACACCCCCAGGCTCTTATCAACAAGGCTCAGTACCACGGCAAGTGGCGTCCGGGAATTCCCGCCGCCGAATACAGTTTCGTGGTCCAAGCAGCCGGCAGGGGAGTTTTCTCCTTCTGCATGTGTCCGGGCGGCATTCTCGTGCCCTCTTCGACTGAGCCGGAGACCGTAGTCCTTAACGGCATGTCGAATTCTGCCCGCAATTCCCGCTGGGCGAACGCCGGAGTGGTGGTTCAGATAGAACCCGAAGACATCCCCGGAGACTCCCCGTTCAAACTTCTCGACTTCCAGCAGCAGGTGGAAAGGGATATGTATCGCGCCGTACGCGATGCTTCTGAACCCGGTTTGAATGCCATGGCCGCTCCTGGTCAGCGTATGACCGACTTCTGCGAGGGACGTCTGTCCGGCACTCTTCCAGAGAGTTCTTATCATCCGGGAGTTGTGAGCGTAAGACTGGATAAAGTATTGCCCGCGTTGGTGGCGGATCGCCTTCGCGAGGCCTTCCCTCAGGTCAGGATACGGGGATACTACAGCTCCGAGGCACTGCTTCTGGGCGTTGAATCCCGCACCTCTTCTCCCATACGAATCCCCCGCGACGCCGAGACTCTGGAGTATGTCTCGATGTCCGGTATATATCCCTGCGGCGAAGGCGCGGGTTATTCGGGAGGAATCGTATCCAGCGCGATAGACGGTATGCGCTGCGCGGAAGCCGCTACTTTACACGTATCCCGCAAGTAACTTCAACGCCGTAGCCGCTGACAGTCAGCTCCGCAGTTCCGCGTTCGCCGCGAAGCGAACGGACGACGGCGAGAGCCTTTCCGCTGAACAAAGCCTTTTCGCAGCCTTTCAACGATAAAGTATCTGCGGCATTGCCGTTGTCGATGCCGAACAGTTCGCCGGCACCGCTGACCTCGAAGCGGAGCATGCCGTCTGCAGTAGGCACTGCGAGGCCCTCTGCATCGATTGCCTCTACTGTCACATAGCTCAGATCATATCCGTCTGCTGCAATCACAGGGCGGTCTGGAGTCAGGCGCAGCCCCACTGGCTCACCTGTCGTTCTGCGCGATTCGCGGGCGACTTCTACGCCGTCTTTATAGGATACGGCGATTATCTCTCCCGGCTCCCAGTCTACCTGCTGCCAGTTGCAATGCAACACTTCGGCGGTCTTGGACTGCCTGCCCAGCGAGCGGCCGTTGAGGAAGAGTTCGACTTCGTCGGCATTGTTGTAATATGCCCATACGTCTATCTTGTCGCCAGGCTTCCAGTTCCAGTGAGGGAAGAGATGAAGGACGGTCTTATCCGTCCACTCCGCCATGTACATCCAGTAAGGATCTTTGGGGAATCCGGCGAGGTCGACTATTCCGAAATACGAACTGCGCGAAGGCCATGTGTATGGAGTCGGCTCTCCGAGATAGTCGAAGCCCGTCCAGATGAAAGTGCCGAACATATATTCGCGGTCGCGTATTGCGATCCAGGAATCTTCATGTGTGTTGCTCCAGGGGGCGTGGCAGGCGTCATAAGCCGTACACTGATGATGCTCGCTCTCGTAGATCTCCCACCAGTGAGCGGGAAGCGAAACTTCTTCAGTTGAAGGCTGGAAATACACGCCGCGGCTGTTGAGACTCGAAACAGTCTCGGAACCATATAAAGGTTTGTTGGGGTACCATACGCGGCAACTGTCATAATCCCAGAGATGGTAATTGAAACCGTAGACATCCAGCGCGCCGCTCTTGAGAAGGTTGTTGTAGGGCTGGGTTTCGTTGCATCCCGAACTGACCGGCCTGGTGGTATCCAGAGACTTGACTATCTCAACCATATGGCGGGTCAGGCGAATATTGGGATTGTCGTCCGAAGCGTCTTTATGGGGCAGTTTGCTGAGGAAGTTCATCATCAGGTTTGCTTGCTCGGCCGTGAGGTTCTTGAGGTCGTCTTCGTCGGAGTTCCACTGCTCCAGAATCTCGTTGCCTACGCTCCACATTACGATACAGGGATGGTTACGGTCCCGCTTCAGAAAGTCCACGAGGTCGCGTTCGTGCCACTCGTCGAAGAAGCGGGCATAGTCGAATTCTGTCTTGCGCTTGCGCCACATGTCGAACGCTTCGTCCATGACCATAAGGCCCATCTCGTCGCAGAGCTCGAGCAGTTCGGGTGCGGGAGGGTTATGGGAGGTGCGGATGGCGTTCACGCCCATCTCGCGCATGATGGTCAGCTCGCGTTCGAGCGCCCTGCGGTGGACGGCGGTGCCGAGGCAGCCCATGTCGTGGTGCAGGCAGACGCCGAGCATCCTGAGCGGCCTGCCGTTGAGTTCGAAGCCATGGTCGATATCGTAGCTGAAGCTGCGGATTCCCAGGCGCGTGCGGTATTCGTCGGCCAGGCGCCCCTCGCTCTCCACTCGCGTTACGAGCGTGTATAGGTAGGGATGGTCAACGTCCCAGAGCTGCGGGCGCGCTACCTTTAGCTCGGTCGTGCCTTCCGCAACCTTGTGCCCACGCGCATCGAGGATGGTGTTGCTGACGGCGTACTGGGCCCCCTCGGGAGCTTCGACCTCCACTGCCACGCTGACCGTGGCGCTCTCGGCGCTGACTTCCGGCGTGGTCACGAAAACTCCGCTATAGGCGACATGGACCGGGTCCACGGTCACCAGGCGGACGTTGCGGTAGATTCCGCAGCCCGCGTACCAGCGGCTATTGGGCTGGTCGGAGTTATCGCAGCGCACGGCGATGAGGTTGTCCTCTCCCGGAGCCGCAAGTGCGTCGGTGATATCGTAGGTAAACGAAGAATAACCGTAGGGGCGCGTACCCATCTCCTTCCCGCCGACATAGACCGTCGAGTTCATGAAGACTCCGTCGAATTCTACAAACACGCGGCGGCCGGCCTCCGGGCTCTTGAAGTGCTTGCGGTACCAGCCGATCCCGCCCGGGAGGGCTCCGCCGCCGGGGGTCGACGGGTTGTCTTTCGAGAAGTTGCCCTCGATGGACCAGTCGTGGGGCAGGTGGAGCGAACGCCATGAGCCGTCGTCAAACGAGGGCTGGGCATATTCAGGGGCATCGCCAAGGGCGAATTTCCAGTCGAAATTGAAATCTTCTATGGTTCTCGGGGAGTGATTGCTGCATCCGGCAAGGCAGATGATTGCAACCAGCGCTGCGGCTATAGTTTTTCTCATAATGAACAAATATACGGAAACTTTTTGCCGAAAAGTAGCTAAATTTGATGCAAATCACATAAACCGATGAACTATCGTACTATAATAACCTTTCTGGCGGCTGCCACTCTTTCAATCGCCGCCTCAGCTCAGAACTTCACAGAATGGTTCAATCCCTATGTCAACGAGATTAACCGCGCTCCCATGCATGCCGAATTTTTCGCGTATGAGAGCGAGGGAATAGACTCGCCTGAACAAAGCGCCAACTATTTGTCTATCAATGGCATATGGAAGTTCAAGTGGGTAAAGACCCCGGAGAAGCGGCCCGACGATTTCTGGAAGAAAAAACTGGACGATTCCGAATGGTCCGATATGCCCGTACCAGGAATGTGGGAACTCAACGGTTTCGGCGATCCTATGTATGTCAACATCGGCTATCCGTGGAGAGGACACTATACCAACAATCCTCCCATTCCGCCAACCGAGGAGAACCACGTCGGTTCTTACCGTAAAAGCTTCATGGTTCCCGAAGAGTGGAAGGGAAAGGATATAATGATACACTTCGGTTCGGTGACAAGCAACATCTACCTGTGGATTAACGGCAAGTTCGTGGGTTACAGCGAAGACAGCAAACTAGCAGCGGAATTCGACGTTACCGACTTTGTGGATCCCGGTAAGGAGAACCTCATAGCCTTCCAGGTGTTCCGTTGGTGCGACGGCACCTACGCAGAAGATCAGGACTTCTGGCGTTTTGCCGGTGTCGCGCGCGACAGCTATCTGTACGCACGCCCCAAGGATCATATCCTGGATATCAACGTAACTCCCGACCTGGATGAGAATTATCAGGACGGAACCCTCCAGCTGATGGTTTCCCTCAGTAAAGTAGGGAAGGTGTCCATGGACCTGTTCAACCCGGCAGGCGAACCCGTATGCGGGGCCACCATCAAGGGCGAGAAGGTCGTCAGCCATAAGATGTATGTAAGCAACCCCCTCAAGTGGACGGCCGAGACTCCTAATCTCTATACCCTGAAGGTCAAACACTATGAGGGTAAGAAAGTTACGGAAGTGGTGACGATACCCGTCGGTTTCCGCAAGATTGAAATCAATAACTCACAGTTGCTCGTCAACGGTCAGCCCGTGTTGTTCAAAGGCGTAAACCGCCACGAACTCGATCCCGACGGGGGTTACATAGTCAGCCGCCAGCGCATGCTGCAGGACGTTATGCTCATGAAGCAGAACAATATCAATGCGGTGCGCACCTCGCATTATCCCGACGACAGCTACTTCTACGACCTGTGCGACAAATACGGCCTGTACGTAATCGCAGAGGCGAATTTCGAAGGCCATGGCCTCGGCTATGAAGAAGATGCAATCGGTAAGAAACTCAGCTACTACCTGACTCTGTGGCAGCGCAATGAGAGGAATGTCAGACGCAACTTCAACCACCCTTCAGTGATTATGTGGTCGCTGGGTAACGAATCCGGCTACGGCGATATCTTCACTAAATGCTACACCAGGGTGAGAATTGCCGACTCCAGCCGTCCTGTCCACTATGAAAGGGCCTTCTACGAAGACGGAGTGGCAGATGTCACTTCCAACATGTACATGACCTATGAGGACTGCGAGGCTTACAGTCAGGACAGCACCCAGACCCGCCCGCTGATTCTCTGCGAATACGCCCACGCCATGGGCAATTCTCTTGGCGGGCTCAAGGAATATTGGGATCTTATCCGCAAGTATCCCAAGTTCCAGGGCGGTTTCATCTGGGATTTCGTGGATCAGGGACTCCACGCCAAGGGAATCAACAGCGTAGACATTTATTCCTATGGCGGAGACTATAACGCCTACGATCCGTCGGATAACAACTTCAACTGCAACGGCCTTCTGAATCCCGACCGCAGGCCTAACCCGCACATGTTCGAAGCATCCTATTGGCTGCAGGATATATGGACTGAACTCGCAGCTCCTGAGCGCATCTCTGTCTACAACGAAAAATTCTTCACGGGACTGGACAATGTCGCCCTCGAGTGGGAACTGCTGCGCGACGGCGTCCCCGAGCGCAGCGGCCGTCTTGATACCCTGTGCGTAGCTCCCCAGTCCAGCGGGGAATTCGATCTGCCTTATGGAGAACTGACCGAAGATGCAGAATGGCTGCTTAACCTCCGTTATGTCGCGAAAGAGAGTGAGGGCTTCATTCCTGCAGGTCATATAGTGGCCAGGCAGCAGCTGAGCCTCACACCTGCGGTCCTGGCGGAACCTCAGATACCCGTCGTGAAAGGACGTATCAGCATCCTTAACGCCAAGAGCATTATTATTTCCGGGGAAGGTTTCAAGATAGTGTTCGGCGAAGACGGCTTCATCAATACTTATGAGCTGGCAGGCAAGAGCATCCTGGCAGAAGGCGCATCAATCAGGCCCAATTTCTGGCGTGCTCCTACAGACAACGACTACGGCGCATCACTCCAGCAGAAAATGGTCTTCTGGAAGAACCCCGACCTGGAGTTGCTCTCGATTACTCCGGCGATGGAGCGCGGAGTAGTATCTGTCAAGGCAGTTTACACTTCATGGTATCGTTTCGACCTTACTCTCGTATACCGCATCAATGCGGCGGGCGAGATGATGATTTCCATGGAGATGAATGCCGACGAGTCGCTTCCCGACCTGTTCCGCTTCGGCCTTCAGATACCCATGCCCGTCGAATTCGAGCAGATAAGCTATTACGGCCGCGGCCCGGTCGAGAACTATATCGACCGCCAGGGCTACGCAGCGCTGGGTATCTACAATCAAACGGTTACGGAGCAGTTCTATCCTTACGTACGTCCGCAGGAAACAGGAACAAAGACCGACGTGCGCTGGTGGAATCTGACGGATTCCGAAGGCCATGGAATACGCCTCACCTCGGGCGAACCTTTCTCCGCTTCTGCGCTTCACTACACAATCGAGAGCCTCGACAATGGCCCTGAAAAACAGCAGATGCACAGCCCTGAGGTTCCCGTTGCTCCGCTCACCAACCTGCTCGTCGACAAGGTTCAGATGGGACTCGGCTGCGTCGACAGCTGGGGCGCCATTCCTCGCGACGAATACATGCTCCATAGTGGCCAATATTCATTCACGATTAGAATCGAGCCGCTATTAGGTGTGGCTGAATAATAAAGGCAGGGGGTGCAGGGGGATTATAGCCGCAGGTCGGCAGTTCAAGCCAGTTGGCAAAGAAAAAAAGCACTGCTTCGGCAGTGCTTTTTTCGAGCCACATAACAGGCTTGAACTGTTGACCTTCGCGTTACGAATGCGATGCTCTACCAACTGAGCTAATGTGGCTTGGGGGTGCAAAGATACTAAAAAAACGGAACTTCCAAACGCTTAACGTTTCAACCGCAGGCCGATGCGTTTGCGGTCGAGATCTATGCTGACGACCTCTACTTTGACGTGTTGGTGGAGTTTCACGACGCGGGTCGGATCGACCGGGCCGCGGACGCCCATCTGGGAGACGTGAATCAGTCCGTTTTCGTGGAGACCTATGTCGACAAATGCGCCGAAATTGGTTATGTTAGTGACGATGCCGGGTAGTTCCATCCCTGTCTTAAGATCGGAGATGTCGTGGACGTCGTCGGCAAAGCTGAATTCGGAGGCTTGTTCGCGGGGATCGAGTCCGGGCTTGGCAAGTTCCTTCAGGATGTCGTTTATGGTAGGCAGGCCCTTGTCGGCGGTAACATAATCCTCTGCTTTGATCTTCCCGAGCAGTTCTGCATTTCCGACAAGCTCGCTCGTTTTGACACCGAGATCCCGCGCCATCTTATCGACGATTCCGTATGATTCGGGATGGACTGCACTGCCGTCCAGAGGGTTCTTTCCTCCGCGTATGCGCAGGAAACCCGCGCATTGCTCAAAGGCTTTGGCGCCGAGGCGCGGCACCTTGAGCAGTTCGGCGCGGCTTGTGAATCCGCCGTTGGCAGTCCTGTATGCGACTATGTTCTCAGCGAGAGCGGGGCCGATTCCAGCGACGTAGGCCAGCAGGTAAGGGGAGGCGGTGTTGAGGTTTACTCCGACCGCATTCACGCAGGATTCGACAGTATTGTCGAGTTTTTCCTTAAGCAGAGCCTGATCGACGTCGTGTTGGTACTGCCCGACGCCCAGGTTCTTGGGGTCTATCTTAACCAGTTCGGCGAGAGGGTCCATAAGCCTGCGGCCTATGCTCACCGCTCCGCGAACGGTCACATCTTCATCCGGGAATTCTTTGCGAGCCACCTCCGAGGCGCTGTAGATACTGGCGCCGTCTTCGCTTACCGTCCAGACCTTGCAGCCTTCGGGCAGCACGACTTTTTTCATGAACTCTTCGGTCTCACGGCTGGCCGTTCCGTTGCCGATGGCGACTGCCTCGACCTTGTATTTCTCCAGCATTTCCTGTACCGCGATCAGCGCCTTAACTTTCTCATTCTGAGGCGGATGCGGGAAGATGATGGTGTGGTGGAGCAGCTCGCCGTGCTCGCCCAGAACGGCGATTTTGCAGCCGTTGCGGAAGCCCGGGTCTATGGCCATGGTCCGCTTCGGGCCTACAGGGGCTCCGAGCAGCAGCTGGCGCAGGTTCTCGCCGAACACGTGGATGGACTCGACATCGGCCTTCTGCTTGGCTTCCTTGATTACGCCATTGGTTATCGACGGGTCCAGCAGGCGGTCGAAGGAATCCTCCGCCGCGGCTTTGATCTCGTTCGCAAGAGCTGGGGCCGGACGGCCATGGTCATGGCAGAAGCCGGCATAAATCTGGTCGGCGCAGCGCTGAGGATCGGCGTCGATCGAAAGGCTCAGGAAGCCTTCGTTCTCGGCGCGGAGCATGGCCAGCAGGTTGTGGGCAGGGATGCGCGAAAGGGGCATCGTGAAGCTGAAGTAGCTGCGGTATTTGTCGGCCTCGGGGTTGTCCTTGGCGGCTTTGGTGACGCTGGAGACTATCCTGCGGTTCCGGTAGACGGACCGCAGTCCCTCGCGGATAGAGGCGGTCTCGCTGAGTCGCTCCGCGATTATGTCGCGCGCTCCCGCGAGGGCCTGCTCCACGCTCTCCACCTTGTCTTTCACATAGGGCTTGGCACTGGCGCGTGGGTCGGTAGTCCGAACATCCCACATGGTGTCTGCGAGCGGTTCGAGCCCGAGCTCCTTGGCGACAGTGGCTCTGGTCCTGCGTTTGGGTCGGTAGGGGAGGTAGATGTCTTCGAGCTCAGTGGAAGAGACGCACTTTTCGATGGTTTTTCGCAGCGCGTCAGTAAGCGCTCCAGCCGCTTCTATCGCGGCCACGACGGTTTCCTTTCTGGTTTCCATCTCCGAAAAGACATCGACCCAGTGCTTGACTTCGGCGACCTGGGCGTCGTCCATTCCTCCGGTTTTCTCTTTACGGTAGCGGCTGATGAAGGGGATGGTGTTGCCGTCCTCGAACATCAGGGCGCAGTTCTCTATCTGCCAGTCTTTACACTGAAGACGGTCAGCTATGAATTTGACGTAGTGTTGTTTCATTAAAACTTTCTGAACCTGAGGCCGATTACTCCCCAGAATGCCTCGCCGAAGATGCTTCCGGACATCTTGGAGGTTCCGGCTTTGCGGTTGACGAAGATTACCGGGACCTCGGCAACCTTGAAGCCTTTCTTCACTGCGGTGTACTTCATCTCGATCTGGAAGCCATAGCCCTTCATACGTATATCGTCGAGGTTGATTCCCTCGAGAACACGCCTGGAGTAGCACAGGAAACCAGCGGTGCTGTCCTTGATCTTGGTCCCGAGTACAGTTCTAGTGTAAACGGAAGCATAATAGGACATTATGATTCTGCTGATTGGCCAGTTTACGACGCTGACGCCGTCGGCATAGCGGGAGCCGATGGCGAAGTCTGCTCCGCCCTTACCGCAGGCGGCAAGAAGACGGGGGAGGTCCTTGGGGTCGTGGGAGAAGTCGGCGTCCATCTCGAAGATGAAGTCGTAACCCTTTCCGAGGGCCCATTTGAAGCCCAGGATATAGGCGGTTCCAAGGCCGAGTTTTCCCTCACGCTCTATAAGGAATAGCCTGTCGGGGAATTCCTTCTGTATCTTTTTGACCGCCCTGGCGGTTCCGTCGGGGGAGCCGTCGTCGATAATGAGGATATGGTATCCGCCTTCGAGACCGAAAACCGCCCTGGTGATGGCCTCTATGTTTTCGATCTCGTTGTAGGTCGGTATGATTACGAGTTTACTTTTTGTTTTCATCCAACTGGTTGAGCATTTCTTTTACCGCGGCTTCGAGCTGCAGGTCCTGTCCCTTGATCATGGTCTCGGGAGTGTTGTAGACAAGGATGTCGGGCTCGATCTGGAGATTCTCCAGCGGCCTGTTCTCGGCGAGGCCCCAGCTTGTTACCTGAGGGATACCGAATACGAGGGTCGGGTCGATCTGATACTCCCACCAGACTGCGGTCATGGTTCCGGGTACCGGGGCGCCGATGAGTTTGCCGATTCCGAGGGTCTGATAGACATAAGGGAAGCCGCAGGCATCGGAGTAGTTGTCTTCGCCGACGAGAACGCAGCTGGGCTTCGTCCATTTGTTGAACGGCTCGGTTCCGATGTACTGTCCGCGCGGGCGGAATTCAAGGTAGGCCTTGCCGCTGAGGAAGGTGGCGAGATCGTCGTGGAGCCAGCCGCCGCCGTTGTGACGGGTATCGACGATGAGGGCTTCGCAGTTGCGGTACTTGCCCAGAGCCCTGGAATAAACCTCGCGGAAGCTCGCGGAATTCATGCCCTCGACATGGACATAACCGACACGGCCGTTGGAGAGCTTCGCTACCATCTCTTCGCGCTGGCGTACCCACCTCTTGTAAAGGCCTTCGGCCTCCGACCTGGACGGTGTAACGAACAGTTCGACTTCAGCCTTGGGCTTGTTCTTTTTGACCTTGATGAGCATTCTCTCGCCAACTTTGTTGAGGAAGACTTCGTACCAGGGGGTACCTTCTTCTATCGGCTTACCGTCTACGGCGAGGATAACGTCTCCAGCCTTGATTTCGGGATCAGCCAGAGCAAGTACGCTTCCGGGGAGAATCTCGGCTATCGACAGGCCCTTGCCCTTGTACTGCATATCGAACAGAACTCCGAGGTAGCCGACATTAAGCTGGCCGGGAGTGCGGTAGCGGGCTCCGGTGTGGGATCCGTTGAGTTCGCCGAGCATTTCGCTGAGGAGGTCCTGGAAATCGAAGTTATTGGTAATGTAAGGGAGGAACTTCTCGTAGTTGGCCTTCATTGCCGCCCAGTCGAGACCATGGATATTCTTGTCGTAGAATTTTTCGTCGACCTGCTTCCAGGCGTGGCTGAAGATGTAGGCGCGTTCGGCTGCGGGTTGATAATCGTACTCGCTGTTGAAGCTGACCGGCTCAATCTTATCACCTGCAGTGCTGAGCTTGCTGATTCCACGGCCGAGGATATAGATGGTTTTGCCATCCTTGGACGGGAAGAGTCGGCCGCCTGCACCGGGCCTGACGACTTTGATATCGCGTTCCTTGATGTCGAGGCAGCAGAGATCCCGGCCTTTGTCGCCGCGGCGAACGAAATAGAGCTTCGATCCGTCTTCGGTGAGGTAATAGTCGCCGTAACCGCTGGAGAATGGAGTAAGGCGGAGAGACTTGTCTTCCAGGTTCGAGAGGTCGAGTTCGATGACAGGCTCCTCTTTCTTGGTGGTGTCCTTCTTCTCTTCCTTCTTATTGTCCTTCTTGGGGTCTTTCTTGGGTTCCGGAGCGAGGAGTTTGGCAATGCTTTCCTCTTCTTTGCTGCGCATAAACTCGGCGAGGGCCTTATTGTCGAAGAACATCACATAGATATCGTCTTCCGCGCCCCAGCTGCCGTGGCTCCTGAAGCCCTGCTTGTCGGACATCCAGGTCATGGCTTTGCCGCCGAGGGCCCAGCGGAACGAGGCGTCGCCGTAGCCGCTGTTGGTGAGGTCGGTAATCTTACCGCTCTCGATATCGATGAGAGCGATGTCGGGGTTGTTCCATCCGCCGTTAGCCTGATAATTGACGAGTATCGAACGGCTGTCGGGACTCCACTCGAATTCCTGGTCGCCGTCCTGATAGGAGTAGTTGGCGCCCTTGAGGAGAGATTTCTCCTTGCTGCCGCTGGTGCTCTTGATGACGAGCTCGGTCCTGTCACGAAGGAAGGCTACCCATTTTCCGTCGGGGGATACCTGAGGCTGGAAGCAGGTCTGGCCTTTCTTGGTAAAGCGGCTTTCTTTGGTTTCGTAGCTGAAAGTGAAATATTTGTCTTCCTTGCGGACCAGTTCTGTCTTCCAGATGGCCCACTCGCCGTCGCGTTCGGCGGCATAGTAGATCGACTTGCCCTCTTCGCCGAAGCTCACTCCGCGCTCCTGCTCGGGAGTGTTGGTGATGCGGCGTGTCGCTTTCTGGTCGGGGGCGATTACATAGACATCGCCATGGGCTACGATAGCGATTTCCTTGCCGTTGGGGCTGACCGCCAGGTCGGAGGCGCCGTCGGAGATGTTTCTGAGGATCTTCTCGCGCTCGTTGGTGTCTTTACGGATAGTGATGACGACCTTGACGGGCTTCTCGCCGGGTACGCAGGTATAGAGCTCACCGTTGTAGGAGAAGGCGAGGACTCCGGTCTGCGAGATCGAAAGGTTCCTGACGGGATGGGTCGGGAGGTCCGTGATCTGGTTCACGGCTTCGGGAGCCGAGAGGACGGAATGCCATACATTGAAGTTGCCGCCCTTCTCGCTGAGATAGTAGAACTCGCGGCCGTCTTTGGTGAAAACGGGGTTGCGGTCTTCGCCCTCGAAGGTGGTCAGTTTCTGATACTGGTTTTTCTTGGGGAGGTACTTCCAGATATCGCGGGTGACCGACGAGGTATGATGCTTGCGAAGAGGATCTTCGTAGCCTTTATAATCTTCGTAGATGATTATGCCGTTGGAGTTGACCGAGAGGCTTGACATGGTCACCGGAGTTACGAGAGTAACCTTTCCTGTCTTGATGCTGACCGTGTAGACCTGGGGATCTCCGGGGAAGCCGTCGTAGGCCGGATCCGGCTGAATTGTCGCGTAGAAATACACAAGGCCGTCTTCCGATACTGCAAGGGGAGTCTCGCCACCAGGGTAGGTCGTCAGGCGCTTGGCCTGTCCGCCCTCTGCGGGGACAATCCAGATGTCTTTAGAAAGTTCGCGCATCGAACTGAAAACAATCTGCTTGCCGTCTGGAGTCCAGAGAGGATCGGAGTCGTAGGCGGCGTTGGCAGTAATCTGTTTAGCCTGGCCGCCGGCGCTGGGGACGGTGAAGATGTCGCCCTGGTAACTGAAGGCCAGGGTCTGACCGTCGGGGGAGATGGCGCTCTTGCGGAGCCAGAGGGGATTGTCTTGTGCGAATACGGCTACAGACAGAATAGCAGCCGCGAAGATTGTAAATACGCGTTTCATATATGGTAGAATTTCTAATCCAACTCTACAAATATATCAAATTGTGTCCTTATTGCAAAATTTCAGGGAAATCCGTATTTTTGTCGGCTGCAAGAACGAAAATTAATTAACATCAATATGGCAACTAACAAGAAAAACGAAAAACTCCAGCAGGAGGAAGTGGTAGCAACCATCTCCAAGACAGAAGAGTTTTACAATGCAAACAAAAAAACCATCTGGGGCGTGATTATCTGTGTGCTCGCAGTGGGTCTCCTTATCCTCGGTTACAGCAAGTTCATCTACGCTCCCGCAGCAAGACATGCTCAGGAAGCGGCATTCCCCGCTGAGATGAGTTTCCAGCAGGGTGAGTTCGAGCTCGCTCTCCAGGGAGACGGAAACAACCTCGGTTTCGCAGACATCATCGACCAGTACGGCGCAAAGGCGGGAAAAGCCGTTTATCTCTACGCCGGTGTTTGCAACGCACAGCTCGGAAACTGGGAGGAAGCCCTCAGCTATCTCAAGAAGTACAACGGAAAGGATCCTATCCTCGCTGCCCGCGCTCTTGCCCTTCAGGGCGACTGCTACGCAGCTCTCGAGGACTATACAAAGGCTGTCGGCTGCTATGAGAAAGCCGCTGCCAAGGCAGACAATATGTTCACCGCCGCCTATCTCGTCAAGGCCGGACAGATTTACCTCCAGCTTGGTCAGAAGGAGAAGGCCCTCAAGGCTTTCGAGACCGTTCAGGACAAATATCCCCAGAGCATTGAGGGATATGAGATCGACAAATACATCAACCTCGCAAAATAAATCCTATGGGAAGAGCTTTTGAGTTCCGCAAGGAGCGTAAGTTGAAGAGATGGGGCCACATGGCCCGCACCTTCACCAAACTTGGTAAGGAAATCACCATCGCCGTCAAGCAGGGCGGTCCTGATGTCACCGGTAACCCCCGTCTGCGTGCTCTTATGGCAGAGGCTCGTGCTGAGCAGATGCCTAAGGAGAACATCGAGCGCGCCATCAAGAAGGCGACAGAAAGCAAGCAGGGAGACTTCAAGGAGATTATCTACGAAGGATTCGGTCCTTTCGGTATCGCTTATCTGGTGGAGACCGCTACTGACAATAATACCCGCACCGTAGCAAATGTCCGCAGCTATTTCAACAAATGCGGCGGCTCGCTCGGTACCAACGGAAGCGTGGCCTTTATGTTCGACAGGAAGTGCACCTTCCGCGTAAAGGAGAAAGAAGGCGTTGACCTTGAGGAGCTTGAACTCGAACTCATCGACTACGGTGTAGAGGAACTCTTCGAGCAGGTTGAGGTCGATAAAGACGACAACGAAACCAAGGTCATCTGCATCTACGGTGATCCTACATCCTACGGCTCAATCCAGAAGTACATAGAGGAAAACGGCTATGAGCTGATTTCCGGAGGCTTTGAGCAGATCCCCAACGTGGATCTGAAGGATGTCACTCCCGAGCAGCGCGCCACCCTCGACAAACTTACGGGTTTGCTCGAAGACGACGAGGACGTCACCAACGTTTACACCACAATGAAACCGGCTGACGAATAGGCCGGTTTCCTTTTTTTGAGACCACATATGCAATATAAAAGGACCATCATCATCACTGGCGGAGCCGGCTTTATCGGCTCGCATGTCGTGCGTTTGTTCGTGAACAAGTATCCGGACTACCGCATCATCAACCTCGATAAGCTAACCTACGCCGGAAATCTGGCGAATCTCCGCGATATCGAGAGCAAGCCCAATTACCGCTTTGTCAAGATGGACATCTGCGATTTCGAGGGAGTGCTTAAGTTGATGCAGGAAGAGCATGTCGACGGCATTATCCATCTGGCTGCCGAGTCCCATGTAGACCGCTCGATCAAGGACCCGTTCACCTTTGCCCAGACCAACGTGATGGGAACCCTGTCGTTGCTTCAGGCCGCAAAAGCATACTGGGACGGCAATTGGGACGGCAAGCGTTTTTACCATATCAGTACTGATGAGGTCTACGGCGCTCTTGAGATGACCCATCCGGAAGGAATCGAGCCTCCGTTTACAACCAAGGCATCTTCGGGCAAGCATCATCTCGCATATGGAGAGAAGTTCTTCACTGAGGATCTTAAGTATCAGCCGCACTCACCATATTCTGCGGCAAAGGCTTCGTCTGATCACTTCGTCCGTGCGTTCCACGATACTTTCGGTATGCCGACTATCGTGACCAACTGCTCGAACAACTACGGTCCTTACCAGTTCCCCGAGAAACTCATCCCTCTGTTTATCAACAATATCAGGCATCGCAAACCTCTGCCGGTATACGGAAAGGGTGAGAATGTCCGCGACTGGCTTTATGTCGAAGATCACGCCCGCGCCATCGATTTGATTTTCCACGAAGGACGCGTCGCCGAAACATATAACATCGGCGGTTTCAACGAGTGGAAGAATATCGATATCATCAAGGTGTTGATCAATACTGTCGATCGTCTTCTTGGCCGTCCCGAGGGTGCAGACATGGACCTCATCACTTATGTGACGGACCGCGCAGGACACGACCTTCGTTACGCCATTGACTCATCGAAGCTCCAGCGCGAGCTCGGTTGGGAGCCTTCGCTCCAGTTCGAAGAAGGTATCGAGAAGACAGTCAAGTGGTACCTGGAGAACCAGGCCTGGATGGACAACGTCACCTCCGGAGACTACCAGAAGTACTACGAGGATATGTACAAGGGGAGGTAGGACCTATTTTGCGGAAGGTCCCGCCATTCTTTGAGGATATGAAACGCGTTATCATTCTGTTAATGGCGGCGCTGACTGCAGTCGCATGCACGCCTTCCAATGATAGTCTGCAAACGGGAGACCTCCTTTTTGTCGGTATTCCCGGAGATTATTCGATTGCTGAAGACGAGATGGACGGAGCTATTTCCGCAGCAACTGGCGACGGACAGCTCAATCTCATCCATATAGCCATAATAGATGTAGCCGAAGACGGTCCCTATGTGATAGACGCTACAATCAAATACGGGGTCGACAGACACCCTCTGGATACTTTGCGCAAACAATTTACCCTGAAGGACGGGAAACAGCCGGTCTATATCGTCAAAAGGTTGAAAGACAATCGACTGGCGGCCGAATGGATCAAAAAGGCAAAGTCTTTCTGCGGTCAGCCATACGATATGTGCTTCCTTCCTGACAACGGGGCCCTCTACTGCTCTGAACTTGTAAGGGATAGCTATCTTGGCCCCAACAACGAATATCTGTTCGAGCAGAAACCCATGAACTGGAAAAACGAAAAGGGCGAAATACCGGTCTATTGGACGCAGCTCTTCGCTCTTCTCGGTATGGATGTTCCCCAGGACGAACCCGGAACAAATCCTCAGGATATGTCGGTTAGTCCGTTGCTTGAGACTGTCGATTGTACTCTTCCAGAGCTTTAGCCAGCACTAAGAGTGCTTTGCCAAGGTCTTCTTTGTTCAGCACATAAGCCATACGGACCTGATTGCGTCCTTCTGCGGGATCGGTGTAGAAGCCAGAGCCCGGAGCCATCATTACAGTCTGGCCTTCGTAGCTGAAATCTGTCAGACACCACATGCAGAACTTCTCGGCGTCGTCGACCGGGAGCTGGACCATAGTGTAGAATGCTCCCATAGGGGTTGGAGAATACACACCAGGGATTTTATTCAGACCGTTGATAAGGAAGTTACGGCGACTTAGATACTCGTCGTAGACTTCGTCCATATATTCCTGCGGAGTAGAGAGGCTGGCCTCGGCGATAATCTGACCAATGAGAGGCGGGCTGAGGCGCGCCTGGCAGAACTTCATGACAGCCTCGCGTACCGCCTTGTTCTTGGTAATGAGCGCTCCGATGCGGATACCGCACTCGCTGTAGCGCTTACTGACAGAGTCGATCAGAACGACGTTCTCCTCTATCCCTTCGAGGTGGCAGGCGCTGATATAAGGGGCCTTAGTATAGATGAATTCGCGATAAACTTCGTCGCTGAACAGATACAGGTTGTATTTCTTCACCAAATCGCGCAGGCGAAGCATTTCCTTCTTACTATAAAGGTAGCCCGTGGGGTTGTTGGGGTTGCAGATGAGTATGGCCTTGGTCTTTTCGGTAATCTGCTCCTCGAACTTCTCCATAGGAGGGAGTTTGAAGCCGTCCTCGATTGAGGTTTTTACCGATTTGACAACAGCTCCGCAGCTGATGGCAAAGGCCATGTAGTTGGCATACGAAGGGTCGGTGACTATGATTTCGTCGCCCGGGTTGAGACAGGCCATATATGCAAACATCACAGCCTCGGAGCCTCCTGTGGTGATGATAATCTCGTCTGGGCTCAGGTCGATGCCGTAGTTGGCATAGTAGCTGACCATCTTGGTGCGCAGGCCCTTGTAACCCTGGGAAGGGCTGTACTCCAGAATCGAACGGTCGATGTGCTTTACTGCTTCGAGCGCACATTCCGGGGTCTTGATATCTGGCTGGCCAATGTTGAGATGGTAGACATGGATGCCGTTGCGCTTTGCGGCGTCGGCATATTTTGCGAGCTTGCGTATAGGCGAGCTCGGCATGTTTTCAGCTCTTTGCGAAATCTGCATATCTAAATAATAATGTCTTCGACTCTGATTTTCGGGACGTAGTGAATTCCGTCCTTGCGATAATACTTGATGGATTCCTCGGCCGAAATCTCGACCAGTTCGATTTTCTCGGCGCTCTTTCCGACGGCAACAACGCAAATAGGCTCGAGCGGAAGGCCCAGGCCGGCCTGCAGCGCAGCATGGTCGAAATTACGGATAATCAATCCGTTAAGCCCAAGATCCACGGCCTTGAGGAGCATGGTCTGGACCGAGATCCCAAGATCGATCAACAGTCCGGGATTCTCCGGCTTGGTAGTGCAGACAACAATGAAAGCCTCCGGTTCGGTCCCCGGGAAGGGCAGGTGAAGTTCGGGAAGGGCGCGACCCATCTTGATGTGACGGTTAACCTCGTCGGCTTCGGGGCCTTTAGTGACCAGATGGAACCTAAGAGCCTGCTGATTAACCGACGAAGCGACCTTGGGATTTACGGCCACCATCGCCTTGAGCTGCCTTTCGTGGACCACATATGACTGGTCATAGCCCCTGACGCTGCGATTGCGCCTGATAAGGGTCTCTAACGAAGGCCTGTTAGAGACTGTCGCTGCGCGGGAAATCTCTTCCTGCCGTTTCTCCAGATAATTGTCTGCCATGGCGTCAAAGTTAGGAATAATTGCGTATATTTGAAATTGGCTTTATCAAAAATACATAGTTATGTCAGCGTTTACCGAGAAGTATGTCAAGGAGTTCATGGCGGAGTTAATCGCCAAGAACCCGAGAGAATCAGAGTTCCATCAGGCAGTCAAGGAAGTTCTTGAGGCGGTCGCTCCGACCCTCGAGGCCTACCCCCATTTACTTGATGCCAAGATCATGGAAAGGATGGTCGAACCCGAGCGCGTGATCATGTTCCGCGTGCCATGGATGGACGACGAAGGCGAAGTCCGCATCAACCGTGGCTTCCGTGTCCAGATGAACAGCGCGATCGGCCCTTACAAGGGCGGCATCCGCTTCCACGCCAGCGTGAACCTCTCCATCATGAAGTTCCTCGCTTTCGAACAGACCTTCAAGAACGCGCTGACAACCCTCCCGATGGGCGGAGCAAAGGGCGGCTCGGACTTCAGCCCCCGCGGCAAGTCAGACGCCGAGGTGATGCGCTTCTGCCAGAGCTTCATGACCGAGCTCCAGCGCCATATCGGCCCTGATACCGACGTCCCCGCGGGCGATATCGGAGTCGGCGGCCGCGAAATCGGTTTCATGTTCGGCCAGTACAAGCGCCTGCGCGACGAATTCACCGGAACGCTGACCGGTAAGGGCCAGACTTGGGGCGGCAGCCTCATCAGGCCGGAAGCGACAGGCTATGGTCTTTGCTACTTCGCCGAGCAGATGCTCGCCACCCGCGGTAAGAGCTTCAAGGGCCAGACGGTCCTCGTCTCCGGCGCGGGCAACGTTGCTCAGTATGCAGCCCAGAAAGCCATGCGCCTCGGGGCCAAGGTCGTCACCCTTTCCGATAGCGACGGCTTCGTCTATGACCCCGACGGCCTCAACGAAGAGAAGCTCGAATACGTTCTCTTCCTGAAGAACGTCAAGCGCGGCCGAATCAAGGAGTACGCTGAGAAATATCCTACCGCCACCTACTATCCCGGCGAGCGGCCATGGCGCATCAAGTGCGATATCGCCCTGCCTTGCGCGACCCAGAACGAAATCGAAAAGGCCGATGCCCAGGCGCTCGTAGACAACGGCTGCTGGTGTGTCGCAGAGGGCGCGAACATGCCCAGCACTCCAGAGGCAATCGAAATCTTCAAGAAGCACAAGCTGCTCTATTCGCCCGGCAAGGCATCCAACGCAGGTGGCGTGGCGACCTCAGGCCTCGAAATGAGCCAGAACTCCATGCGCCAGAAATGGACAGCCGAGGAGGTAGACAACTATCTGCGCCGCATCATGTCGGACATCCATGCCAACTGTCTCAAGTATGGTACGGATCCCGACGGCTATATCGACTACGTCCGCGGAGCCAATGTCGCAGGCTTCATGAAAGTCGCGACTGCGATGATGGACCAGGGCCTCGTTTAACATTATGGAATACCGGCAAATCGATCTTGCCGCCTGGCGTCAAGTTGGCGAGGGCGGAAACGGGAAAGTGTTTGTTAACGCTGACTACCCCGACGTTATCCTGAAGATTAATAAAAGCGGTCTGGATACACTGGATTTCGCCCTTAAGGAGTACAGCGTCTCTACTGCAGTCGGGAAACTTGGCGTTGCAGTTCCCGAGGCCAAAGAAATAGTCCGGGTCGGGGATTCGTATGGGACCATCACCGAACGCATTGTCGGCAAGAAATCACTATCCCGCATTTGTTGCGACGAACCAGCGCGTATTGAAGAAATGGCTAAGTTCCTGTGCGCGAGAGGGAAAGAGCTGTTCGCAACGCCTTGCGACACGACCCTTTTCCCAAGCCGTAAAGCACAGTTGGAGAAGTGTTTCAATCAGGTACGTTTCGTAAGCCGGAAGAATCTCGATCTTATTCGGGCTTTCGCGGACACTGTAGAAGATAAGAATACCTGTATCCATGGAGATTTAAATATGGGCAATCTCGTTCTGTCCGGAGACCGCTATTTCTGGATAGACCTCGACCGCTTCGGCTACGGAGACCCAATGTTCGACCTGGGACATCTGTTCCTAATTTGTAACGTCTATGCGCCGATGAAGCAGGTGCAGAATATTTTCCATATGAAAGAGGATCAGCTCCGCCGCTTCTGGGATGCTTTTGCAAAGGCTTACGCGGGCAAGGAAGACCACACTGAGCTCGATCTTCTGGCAGGCAAGTTTGCCGCCCTGGACATGATTCTGTGTTACGAATTCCATAAGAACAGGCTCGCCGAACAGATCTTCTTCGGAATAATAATAAAGAAGCTGATTAGGACCTACTATGCTTCCGCTTAAGGGGATAGTCAATGCGCGAGACCTCGGCGGAAATCCTGTCGGCAAGGGTTTTCGGGTTAAAGACGGGCTGCTTTTGCGGTCTGCTCATCTTGCCGATGCAACTAAGGCGGATTTAAAGTACCTGTCTTCGCTTCCGGTTTCTCTTGTCATAGACTTCCGCAAGGAGGAAGAGCTCAAGGGCAAAATTGACCGTCCCATTGAAGGCGCGAAGTATGTGAGCCTGCCCATCGATGCAAGCGGCAATGCCGCCGCCGGGGCCACGGAGGAGGAGAAAAAGAAATTTTCGGGGAGGAAGAAATTCGATGTCAAGAAGGTGATCGTGATGGCCGCCTTCAACGAAAAGGCTAAGAAGGTCGCGCAAAACATGTACCCTGTTTTGTTCTTTGACCCCGATTGTCAGGCGCAGTTCGCAGAGTTTTTCAGACTCGTTTTGAATGCCGGCGAAGGCGCAGTCCTCTATCACTGCACCCAGGGAAAAGACCGCACCGGAATAGCCTCGGCGCTACTTCTGGCCGCTCTTGGCGCTAATCGCGAAACAATCGTTGAGGATTTCGACGCAACCAATGAGATTTACAAGGCGGATGTCCGGAAATATGCCCGTCGCGTTCGCTTTTTTGGCGGCAAAGAAGAGAAAGTCGGAGTAGTGAAATCATTTCTCGGCGCCAACACAGACAACTTTGTCGCCGCCCTCGACGAAATCGACAAGCGCTACGGCTCGCTCGATGTGTATCTTCGCGGGCCGATGGGACTAAGCGATGGGGATATTCAGGAACTGCGGGGGCGGTATCTTAAATAATTACCTCAACCCCTTAAGCCGGTTCTGAAGGGAACCGTCCATGGCCATCTTCATCATTTTCTGAGAGCCCTCGAACTGCTTGATGAGGCGATTGACGTCGGCAAGGCTGGTGCCTGAGCCGGCGGCGATGCGGCGGCGGCGCGAACCGTTGAGAACCTCAGGGTGTTCGCGCTCGTAGGGGGTCATGCTCTTGATGATGGCTTCAGTGCTCTTGAAGGCTTTGTCGTTGTCGATATCGACATCTTTCATGGCATTGCCAACTCCCGGGATCATACCGGCGAGTTCCTTGATGTCGCCCATCTTGCGGACCTGCTGAATCTGGTCGTAGTAGTCGTTGAAGTTGAATTTGCCCTTGGCGACCTTTTTCTTCATCTCGCGAGCCTGCTTCTCGTCGAACTGCTCCTGGGCGCGCTCCACGAGGGAAACGACATCGCCCATGCCGAGAATACGGTCGGCGATGCGCGAAGGGTGGAAGACATCGATGGCCTCGAGTTTTTCGCCCGTGCTCACGAACTTGACGGGTTTGCCGCTCACGGCCTTCACCGAGAGGGCCGCGCCGCCACGTGTATCGCCGTCGAGTTTTGTAAGGACGATACCGTCGTAGTCGATGGCCTCGTTGAAGGCCGTGGCGCTCAGCACTGCATCCTGGCCGGTCATTGCATCGACGACGAACAAGGTCTCGGAAGGAGAACAGGCCCGATGCATCTCGCGGATCTCGTCCATTAGTTCCTGGTCCACGGCGAGGCGGCCGGCGGTATCGACAATAACCACGTCATAGCCACCCTGGGATATCGCGGCCCTGGCCACCTTCACGGGGTCGGATTCGCCGTCGATCGAGAAGACAGGAAGACCGGCGCCTTCGGCGAGGGTCTTCAACTGCTCGATTGCGGCCGGCCTGAAGGTGTCGCACGCCGCGAGAAGGACCTTCTTTCCTTTCTTCTTGAGATAAACGCCGAGTTTGGCGGTGAAGGTAGTCTTACCGGAACCGTTGAGACCGGCAATCAAGACGACGGCAGGGGAGCCTTTGAGATTGATGTCCGATTCCTCGCTGCCCATGAACTCCACGAGTTCGTCGTGGACTATCTTGATCATCATCTGCTGGGGCTTCACGGCGGTAAGCACGTTCTGCCCGAGCGCCTTCTTCTTGACGTTGTCGCAGAATTCCTTGGCGACCTTGTAGGACACGTCGGCGTCGAGCAGGGCCCGACGGACTTCCTTCAGGGTCTCGGAAATATTGATTTCGGTGATTTTGCCTTCACCTTTGAGTATCTTGAATGAGCGCTCCAGTCTTTCGCTGAGGTTTTCGAACATAATCTGCTGTTTCTTTACAATCGAGTCGCAAATTTACACAATTTCTGATTAAATTTGAGACTGATTATGAAAAGGGCTCTCATCACTATCCTTTTGCTGGCTGTCGGCTGCGCGAGCTTCGCCCAGGGAAAATTCTTCTCTGAATCTGGTCTCGGCTATGTGTTCGACAACCACGAATTCGCCCCCTCACACAACGCATATATCCCTTCAGAGACCATCCATTTTGTGAGAGTATCCAACGTCTTCGGATGGGATTTCACCCAGAGCGAAACCTTGTCGCATAAACTGGTGTTCGGAGTAGATATGGTTAAGCAGATGGGAACCGAGATTGAGGCCCTCAAAGACATAGTCGCCGACGTTCCCATTTATTACAACGCAGCTTATACAGACGGCATTAAAACCTTCGAGGCCGTAGTGGGCTCTTTCCCCAGGCGCTTTGTCAAGGGCGTTTACAGCGAGGCTCTGATGAGCGAAGAGACCCTGGAGACGGATTTCAACCTCGACGGTATGTATCTGTCTTACGGGAAGGAAACATTCTTTACCGAACTGGCCCTCGACTGGATGGGGAAGTACGGCAATACCAGAAAAGAGCGTTTTCAGATATTGAGTTACGGCTCGGCCGGTCTTACCAACAGCCTCTCTTTGGGCTGGGCAGGAAGTTTTTATCACTACGCCGGCAGTGTGGCCGCTCCGGGAGTCGTGGATAACCATCACCTTCAGGCTTTCGTGAAGTACGACTTCGCTGCCGATAATCCCGATTCCGAACTCAGCCTGAAACTCAGCGCGATAGGCAGTTATCAAAGGGACCGCCTGATAGACGATCTTCGTTTGCCTTTTGGCGGCGAAGCGGAACTGAAAATCCAAAGAAAAAGCCTTGGTATGCGCAACATAACTGCATATACTAAGGACATGGTTCCTTTCTACGGAGATACTGACTCTGCCGGCAACCCCTATGGAGATATGCTCTATCGCGGTTCAAAGTTCTACAAAGGATTCTATGATCTCGCCGAGCTTTACTGGCAGCCCCGCATTACCAAAAAACTCGATCTGAAGGTCAGTTTCCGCTTCCACTTCGGCTCTGAAGGCTTCCTTGGCTCGGAGCAACGCGTCGCCCTCGTTTTCAACATATGAAAAAGTTAAGTGCAATATTTCTGGCTGCTGCGGTCCTGGTCGCGGCTGCTTGCCAGCCCCATTCCGGCACTCTCCATGTTATCTCCACCAACGACGTCCATGGCGCCTGGTTCGACTCTACCTACGTAGGGGGCAAGCAGGTTCCCAGCCTGATGGCCATCAACCATTATGTGGACAGCATACGAGCTGCCGTCGGCCCCCGCAACGTCCTTCTGCTCGACGCCGGAGACTGCCTCCAGGGCGACAATGCCGCCTATGTCAGCAACTATCTCGACACCCTTGGCGATCACCTTTTCGTCAGGCTCGTCGATTACATGCACTACGACGCTATAGTTGTGGGTAACCACGACGTCGAGACGGGGCATCCCGTTTATGACAGGGTGACAAGGCAGCTCGCCGACCATGGCATCCCTTTCCTCGCCGGCAATGCAATCAAGCCGGATGGAACGCCCTACTGGCCTGAATATAAGGTATTTAAGCGCGGTGGGCTGAAGGTCCTCGTAATGGGTTATACCAATCCTAATATGGCGGCATGGCTCGATGAAAGCATCTGGTCGGGCATGAAGTTCGTATCGCTCCTGCCGTTCGTGCAGGAACGTGTAGATGCCCTGAAAGCGAAGGTTAAGCCCGATGTGACCATAGTCGCGGTCCACAGCGGAGTTGGAAATGGCGACGGTAAGATACTCGAGTCCCAGGCGCTCGACCTGTTCAAGACCCTTCGCGGAGTGGACCTGGTCGTCTCGTCCCATGACCATCGTCCTCGACTTGAGGCCAACGACTCTATTGCCCTGGTCAATACCGGCTCGAAGGCGGGCAACTTCAGCCACACGGTGATAACGCTCGACCGTGACGGCAACAAGAAGATCGAGCCGTCAATCGTGAGGGTAGACAAGTCGAAGGCTGATCCCGCGATGCGCGCTGCATTCGCGAGGGATTTCGCCAATATACGAGAGTTCACGACCATGGAGGTCGGCTCGCTCACAGCACCCATGCTCACCCGTGAATCCTTCGCGGGCCGCTGTTTCTACATCGACTTTATCCACTACGTAGAGCGCGCTTTCTCCGGTGCGGAGATCTCGTTCGCGGCTCCTCTTACTTTTAACAAGACTATACCAGCGGGTCCGGTCATCTTCAATGACCTGTTTACGATCTACCCGTTCGAGAATTCTTTGTGTGTCCTGCGCCTGACCGGCCGAGAGATAAAAGACTACCTCGAATACTCTTACGACAAGTGGATACAGACCCTGAAGCCCGGCGGACATGCTCTGCTCATCGTCCCTCGCTCGGATGCGCGCTACAACCAGCAGAAGTGGTCTTTCGTGAACCGCAGCTATAACTTCGACAGCGCTTCCGGCATCAACTACACGGTCGACATAACCAAGCCTTTCGGCTCCAGGGTAAAGATCAGTTCGATGGCCGATGGCAGCGCGTTCAAGCCCGAAGCGGAATACACCGTGGCCATGACCTCGTATCGTGCGGCGGGCGGCGGCGACCTTCTCTTCGAAGGCGCAGGCCTCACACGCGAGCAGCTGGACGAGCGTCTCGAGACACGCTGGCCGGAGATACGCGACCTTATCTACAAGTACTTCTACATCTACGAAAACGTTGGCCCGGAAACACTTGTCGCGCCATACAGCGCGATGGAAGACAACAACGTCCTTCTGGGTGACTGGAAGTTCGTCCCGGAAGCTGCAGCAAAAAAGGCCATATCCGCAGACATGGCCCTGTTGTTCGGGGATTAAATCGAATCCAATTCTTTAAGCCAGAGCGTTACGCTCGCATCCGTCGGCATCATCCAGTCGCCGCGCGGAGATAGAGACACGTCCAGTGCCTTCGGGCCGCAGGGGCTGCAGGCGCGCTTGAACTGCTGGGTGAAAAAGCGCCTGTAGAAGGTATTGAGCCACTTGAGAATTGTGGGGGAGTCGTACTGCCCGTCAAAGGCCTTCATCGCCTCGTCATAGATGGCGCGCGGAGTCAGGCCCATGGCCACACGCTCCAGGAAGAAGTCGTGGAGCTCGTAAGGACCGATGGTATCTTCGGTGACCTGGCCGGGCAGGAGCTCGGGTGAAACGGGCGTTTCAACTATGTCGATAAGGGTAGCACCGCAGGCATGGTCCTGGGCAATACGGCGGACCATGGCCCTCATGAGGGTCTTGGGGACTCCGGAGTTCACTCCGTACATGCTCATATGGTCGCCGTTGTAGGTACACCAGCCGAGGGCGATTTCCGACAGGTCGCCCGTTCCGACCACTATGCCGCCGACCATGTTCGAGAGGTCCATCAGGATTTGGGTGCGCTCGCGGGCCTGTGCGTTTTCGTAGGTGACGTCGTGTTTGTCGGGGTCATGGCCTATGTCCTCGAAGTGCTGGGTGACGGCCTTGCCGATGTTGATTTCCATGGCCGTGATTCCAAGCGCTTCCATCAGCTTCCAGGCGTTTGAGTGTGTCCTGTCGGAGGTTCCGAAGCAGGGCATGGTCACTCCGTAGACGCCCTTACGGTCATAGCCCAGGCGGTCGAAGGCTTCGCAGATGACGAGCAGCGCGAGGGTGCTGTCCAGGCCGCCGGACACGCCGATTACGCACTTGCTGCAATGGATGTGTTCGAGGCGCGACATGAGGGCGACGGTCTGGATGTTGAAGATGTCGTCGAGGCGGTCCGAAGGCTGCGAGGAGATAGCGGCAGCGCCCAAATCGGCGACTATCCAGCTTGATTGCCGCTGGAAGCGTCTGTTCTCGGCAAGCAGCTTGCCACCCGAGTAGATGAGCGACGAGCCGGCCCACACGAAATCGTCCGTCGATTCGCCGTAGCCATTACAACTGTAGACATATGTTCCCGGAGCGGCGGCCAGGACGGCCTTGCGCTTCTCATGTTTACCGGCGAGCTCGAACGAAGCGGCGGGGCAGAGCACGATGCCGGATGAGGACGCCGTTTCGACTTCTCCGACCTCTACCTCAAAGCCGTCGAACTTTAAATCGGAGCCCAAACGGCAAGACTGGCCGGCAAAAGTCAGTTCGACGATGCCAGACGCAGTCTGGAACCAGCGGGATTCGGTCGCTGAAATCCGGGTCTTGGGCACTATGCCCAAAATTTTACCCGAGCGTATCACCACCGCGGCGTCGTAGAGGACGTCGTTTGCTACAGGGCAGCCTATCACCAAGGTCTGGGGTAGCTTGGCTGTCTCGGTGCATATCTTCTCGACAGCGAGTTCTGCACCCTTGATCAACGCCTGCTGGAAGAATAAATCTCCGCAGGTGTAACCTGTCACAGCCAGTTCGGGAAATACAATTACAGACGGGTCGTTCTCCCCGGCAATCTGCCTGGAGAGCCTGATTATTTCGTCGGCATTCCAGTCGACATCGGCTACTTTGACCATCGGGGTCGCAGCTGCCACACGTATCAATCCAGCATTCATATCATTGCAAAAATAAGCAAAAAAGGGTACATTTGTACTCAATGAACGAACTCCACTGGTACATAGCCTGTACGCGTTCCTGCCAGGATAGAAACGTCGCCGAAGCGTTGTCTGCGCGCGGTCTTCAGACTTATGTGGCAATACGCCGCGAAGTGCGTCAGTGGTCAGACCGCAAGAAGCTGGTCGACCGCCTGCTGATTCCGCGCATCGTGTTCGTCAGGTGTACCGAAGTAGAGCGCCGCAATTCGCTCTCTGAGATACCATATCTTACACACTACCTCTCGGAGAAGCCCGGCAGTTACAAGCCGGCGGTGGTCCCCGATTCTCAGATGGAGGACTTCATCGCCATGGTCGGGAGTGTCAATGGTGAGGTTACTCTTACCGACCGTCCGCTCCGCCCTGGAGACATGGTGAGGGTCAAGACCGGAGCGCTTGAGGGTCGTATAGTCGAGCTGGTAAGTATCGACGGCAAGGACTGCCTGGCAGTTCGTCTGCCGCTTTTGGGCGCCGCATGCATCCAAATCGACAGGAATTCGGTGGAATTGTTACAGAAACGGGAAAAATAACTATATTTGTGGGGTATGATCGAAGACCTTCGTAAAGACATCGAAAGACTGATTTCCCTGTACGAAACAGAGAAACACCGCGGCGACGAGCTCGCCGCAAAACTCGTTGTCAAGGAGGCCGAGGTCGTAAAATACAAACAGCAGATAACTGAATTGACAAAACAGATAGACCGATACAAGCTCGCTGGTGCCTTCACCTCCGATGGCGACAAAGCCGCCGCCAAGGAGAGAATCGACAAGCTCATCAAAGAGATAGACAAATGTATCCGTCTGATCGCCAACTAAGTATGCCAGCCCAGACAAAACACAGCATCACCCTCAAGATAGCCGGCAAGGAATACACCCTTGTGGCGACCCAGGAATCGGAGCACTATATGCGTCTGGCGGCGGAGAAGATCAACGCCATGCTGGCAGACTACGACACCCGTTATCCGGACCAGACCCTCGCAGATAAACTGGTGTTCGTGGCGCTGACAAACACTATCTCTATGCTGGTCGCTAAAAAAGGCCTCGCCCAGAATACAGACGAAGCCGCGAAGCTCGAGAAGGACTTGAAAGCCTATCTGAACAAAATAGAGACTAACCGTTAGTTCCTCCTTGCTCTAACAAACAAGTTCTACGGAACCGGGTAAGTTCTCACCGTCGATAGCATGCCTGCCTACGTGCAGGAAGCCTGAACCGGGAGGCCCCCAAATCTTTCTTTTAGAAAGTTTCAGCCAAGGACTAACGGTACTTTTACAGACAGTATCTGCTTTTTGAGCGGGTACTGTTTGTTGTTTTTGACATACTAAACCAATATATATATGTTGCTTTATATCATTTTAGGAGCCGTGGCGGGCGCAGTCCTGTCTCTGGCAATTTACATAGGGGCTACCCGTATCGTCAACAAAGGACGCGGGGACGCCATCATCCAGAAAGCCACACTCGAGGCCGAGTCCCTGAAGCAGAAGAAAATGCTCGAAGCAAAGGAACACTTCCTCCAGCTCAAGGAAGAGTACGAAGCCAAGGTGAGCGACAAAAACAACCAGCTTCGCGACCGTGAGAACAACATCCGCGCGAAGGAAACCCAGCTGAACCAGATGCAGTCCGAGCTCGGACGCCGTCAACACGACCTGGATTCCCAGAAAGGCCAGCTCAACGCCCAGCGCGAGCAGCTTAACAAAAAAGAATCCGAGTGTGCAGCTCTTGTAGCCCAGGCTAACAAACAGCTTGAGACCGTAGCCGGCATGAGCGCAGAGGAAGCGAAGAAGATGCTGGTCGAGAACATGAAAGCAGAAGCCCGCAGCGAGGCTCTATCATATATCAACGATACCATGGACGAGGCCCGTCTCAATGCCGCCAAGGAAGCCAAGCGCATAGTCATCAACACTATCCAGCGTACGGCGACCGAGACCGCAATCGAGAACGCCGTGACTACTTTCCCTATTGAGAACGACGAAGTAAAGGGCCGCATCATCGGCCGTGAGGGCCGCAATATCCGCGCTCTCGAGGCTGCTACCGGAGTCGAAATTGTCGTAGACGATACACCCGATACCATCCTCCTTTCCGGCTTCGATCCTGTCCGCAGGGAAGTCGCCCGTCTCGCCCTCCATCAACTCGTTACCGACGGCCGTATTCACCCCGCTCGTATCGAGGAAGTGGTCGCAAAGGTCAGCAAGCAGCTTGAGGATGAAATCCTCGAGACCGGTAAGAGGACCTGCATCGACCTCGGTATCCATGGCCTCAATCTCGAGCTCGTCCGCCTTATCGGACGCATGAAATATCGTTCATCCTACGGACAGAACCTTCTCCAGCACTCCCGCGAGGTGGCATCCATCGCCTCTATTCTCGCCGCTGAGCTTGGGCTCAATCCCAAGATCGCCAAGAGGGCCGGTCTGCTCCACGATATAGGAAAGGTCAGCACTGAAGACGAAGAGCTGCCGCACGCCCTTTTGGGAGCGAAACTCGCCGAGCAGTACAAGGAGCGTCCCGAGATCGTCAACGCGGTCGGAGCACACCACGAAGAGATGGAGATGACAAGCATCTACTCGCCGCTGGTGCTCGTGGCCGACGCTATTTCCGGTGCACGCCCTGGCGCACGCCGTGAGGTCATCGAGAGCTACATCAAGCGCCTCAAGGGCATGGAAGACCTTGCCGCTTCCTACAAGGGAGTCACCAAGTCTTACGCCATCCAGGCGGGCCGTGAGCTCCGCGTGATCGTGGGCGCAGACGAGATCTCCGACGAGCAGGCCGCCCGCCTGTCGACGGACATCGCCCAGCGCATCCAGGACGAGATGACTTATCCCGGCCAGGTCAAGATTACGGTTATCAGGGAAACCAGATCGGTCGCTATCGCTAAATAGCGGCGATCATCTTTTCGAACAGGGCGGTCATCTTGCTTGTAGCTTGGTTGGCCGCCTTTACTATTTCTTCTCCGTCGGTGACATAATCGTCCGGCATGTCCTCACGGGCAAGATCGGTGATGACGGACATTCCGAAGACGCGCAGTCCGCAGTGGCGGGCGACGATGACTTCGGGAACGGTGCTCATGCCGACTGCGTCGGAGCCGATTACGCGGAAGAACTTATACTCGGCTCTGGTTTCGTAAGAAGGACCGGTGCAGGCTACATAGACGCCGTCCTGGAGGTGAATACCCATCTCGCGGGCGAGCCTGAAGGCCAGCCTGCGAAGTTCTACGTCGTAGGGGTGTGTCATATCGGGGAAGCGGGGACCGAACTCCTCGGCATTCGGGCCGATGAGCGGGTTGGGCATCATGTTGATCTGGTCTTTGATGACCATCAGATCGCCCACCCTGTAGCTCAGGTTGAGTCCGCCAGCAGCATTGGATACGAAGAGGACCTTAATGCCCAGAAGTTTGAGCACCCTGATGGGGAAGGTGACCTGCTCCATCGTGTAGCCCTCATAGAAGTGGAAACGGCCCTGCATGGCTACCACTTTCTTTCCGCCCAGATCGCCTATGATGAGGCGGGATTTGTGGCCTATAGCTGTGCTGACCGGGAAGCCTGGTATCTCGTTGTAGGGGATAATCGAGGGATTTTCAATCTGCTCTCCCAGCGAACCGAGTCCGCTTCCGAGTATAACGCCGATTTCAGGGGTTACGCCATTGCTTTTCGAACGAATGTATTCGACTGCTTTGAGGTAAGGTGCTAATATTTCTGACATAGTGTTACAGTGATGCGATTAGTTCTTTGAAGATTCTGGTAAGTTTGGATGCGGCTGCGTCTGCTGCCTTTACGACGTCTTCGCCGTCGTTCTGGTAGTCCTCCGCAAAATCGCCTGAGGCTTCGTTGGTCACGACCGACATGCCGAAGACGCGCATCCCGCAGTGGCGGGCGACTATGACCTCTGGGATGGTGCTCATGCCCACGACGTCACCGCCCACGGTACGATAGAAACGGTACTCGGACGGAGTTTCGTATGAGGGCCCGGTATCGCCAAAATAGACGCCTTCGTGGAGCGACCAGCCAAGTTTGTTAGCGATTTCGCGCGCCTTGCGGATGAGGGCCGGGTCGTACGGACGGGTCATGTCCGGGAAGCGCGGGCCGAGTTCGTCGAGATTCGGGCCGATCAGCGGGTTGGGCTGCAGGCTGATATGGTCGTTGATGATCATCAGGTCGCCTATGTGGTACTCGGGGTTGATGCCGCCGGCTGCGTTGGAAACGAACAGGGTCCTGACTCCCAACAGGAACATGACTCGCACGGCCATGGTCACTATCGTCATCGGATAACCCTCGTAGTAGTGGAAGCGGCCCTGCATGGCAATCACGGTCTTTCCGGAGAGGGTGCCTATAATGAAGTTGCCTTTGTGGCCTACGGCGGTGCTGACCGGGAAGTTGGGTATCTTAGAGTAGGGGAGGACCTGTGGGTTTTCGATGCTGTCGGCAAGCGAACCAAGGCCGCTGCCGAGCACGATTCCCACCTCGGGCATGGGGCCCGAGATGAAATCAGCCACGTAAGACGCGGCTGATTTCAGGGTATCCATATTAAAAGTTGTCATCGGAGGAGGATTCTTCTTTCTGCCGCTCGGGGATTTCGCCTCCGAAGCAATTGTCCTTGATGTATTTAATTACATCGTCGAGGCCTTCACGGAACTTCTCGAAGTCTTCCTTATAGAGGAATATTTTGTGTTTATCGAAGGTAAAACTGCCGTCTGGGTTGTTGTGGCGCTTACTTTCGGTGATGGTGAGGTAGAAGTCTTTCTGACCTCTTGTAGACTTGACATCGAAGAAATATGTACGTTTTCCTGCTCTGACGGGTTTGGAGAACACGTCATCTGAACCTCTTTCTTCCCTGAAAGAATCGTAATCTTCCTTGTACATAGTGATCAATTGGTTATTTTACTTTATGCAAAATTAGAATTTTTTTCGATTCCTGCTTATATTTGCAGGAATTAATTGACATACCATAGGATGCTAAACAGAAGAATCTTGCGTATCAAGGCGTTCAAGACAGTGTACGCCCTGGCAGAAAATCCGGAAATGACTCAGGCCGAGGCTCTTGCCCAGCTCGAAGCCTCTTGTCAGGCGACCCGTGATCTGTATCTTTTTATGCTGGCCCTTGTGCCCGCTCTTACCAATGAGGCAAAGACGCGCATAGAAGCCGCCCGCGGTAAATTCCATCCGACCGAGGAAGAAAAGCATCCAAATATGAAATTTGCGGAGAATTCCATAGCTCCGCTTCTGTCTGAAGACCCCGATTTCTGCAAGCTGGTCGAGAAGAAAAAACTCGGCTGGGATCAGTACGACGCTTTTCTGTGGCATCTTTATGATGCTGTGAAGGCTTCCGAGTACTATGCCGATTATATGGCATCGGAAGAACGCAGCGTTGAGGCTGACGCTAAACTGTGGATATCCATTTTCGAAAACGAACTGGTAGACAATAAAGATCTTGAGGACATCCTCGAAGGACTTTCCATCTGGTGGAACGACGATCTGGCCTACGCGCTTACTTATTGTTGCCATGCCATGGATGATTTCGCTGCTGGCAAGCGCTGGGCTTGCCCTGAGCTGTATCTCAGCCAGATGCCAGGCCAGGAAGGGAAGGATTCAGACCGCGATTTTGTGGTTGGTATAGTACGCAAAGCCGTCGCGAGTTTTTCTAAGTCTGTAGAGGAAGTCGCCAAACTCACTCCCAAGTGGGATATCAATCGTATCTGTACTACCGATCTGGCCCTTATCGTAACCGGAATGGCGGAGTCTGCCGCATTCCCCTCGATAGCCCCCAAGATTATCATGAACGAGTATGTGGAGATTTCCAAATTCTACAGTACTCCCGAAAGCAAGGCCTTCGTAAACGGCCTTTTGGACAAGCTTATCAATAAAACCAAATAACAATTATGATTATGACTTTTATGACCTTACTTCAGGCTGCTCCCGCAGCCGGCCAGGCTCAGGGCGGCAGCCAGTGGAGCTTCTGGATTATGATCATCGCGCTCTTCGCTATTATGTGGTTCTTTATGATCCGTCCGCAGCGCAAGCAGCAGAAGGAGCTTGAGAAGTTCCGCAACGAACTCAAAAAAGGCGATAAGGTGATCACCGCCGGCGGCATTTACGGAACTATCGGAGAAATCGAAGAGAGGACAGTCCTTCTCAAGGTCGACGGAGACGTAAAGCTCAGGGTAGACAAGAGCTCTATCGTTCGCGACAGCAGCGACGCCCAGGTCCAGAAATAACAATCAGCCGTGAAAAGGTCCAGTTCCTTCGTCCTTGCTTTGGTGGCCTCTATGGCCATCTGGCTGATCGGCAACCTTTCTCAGGAGACTACCGGTCTGGTGAGCGTCCCCGTGACGGCACACAGTTCCATTATCGGCCGCAGTGAGGTCGCAATGGAGAGCGTGCAGGTTACGGCAAACGTCACCGCATCTGGTTTCCGTCTGCTGGGGTTGTCGCTGCGAGGGAACAGGTCGGTAGACGTCCAGATTGATCCAGATCATTTACGTCATACCGAAGGGGATTTCTTCACTGTTTCTGCGAACAATCTCGTACGCTATACCGACGCAATCTTTGGCGCCCAAACCAAGGCCCAGTTCGCATCTGATTTTATCACAGTGCGTTTTGCGCCGGAGTCCTACAAGAAGGTGCCCGTGGTGCCAGTCAGACAGCTGCGCTTCCGCGAACAGTACATGGCGACAGGCGAGATGCGACTCGCTCCGGATTCAGTACTCATCTACGGCAATCCTTCGCGCATAGCCGGTATAGATCAGGTTCTGACCCGCCAGATTTCAAGGCACGATGTGGATCGCAGTCTCCACGGCAAGGTTAATCTGGAGATTCCTGCAGGGACACGTCTTTCTGCGAAGGAAATTTCCTACTCGCTCGATGTCTCGCGCTATGTGGGTATTACCGAGAAAGTGAAAGTCGGAGTCCGCAATGTTCCGGAGGGTAAGCTGCTTTCAGTTTATCCCTCCACAGTCGATGTGAATTTCCGTTTTATTTTCCCGATAAGCGGAAATCCTGCAGGTTCGGCGGTATTCTATGTCGATTACAATGAGTTTGCCGCATCCATCGGAGGTAAATGTATGGTCAGGGCAGAAGGTCTTCCGGAGATGACTATTTCATGGGAGGCCGATCCGCAGTTCTGCGACTGTGTGGAATCGGAAATCGCCGGTCGTGAATAGGATACTGGTCACAGGGCTCATTGGGGCGGGGAAGTCGGAGGTCTGCGCTTATTTGGCGCGTCTCGGCTATCCTGTTTACGATTCGGATTCTGCGGCAAAGCTGTTGTATGAGACTGTTCCAGGATTGAAAGCCCGGATTGAGAAGGCAATAGGCCGTCCGTTTTCGGAGATAAGCTCGATTTTCAGTGATTCTGCGGCGCGTGAGGCGCTGGAGGCTTTGGTTTATCCGCTGGTAAAGGCCGATTTTCGTAGTTTCGCATCCTCTTGCAATTCCCGGACGGTGTTTTTTGAGTCGGCGGTTGCATTTGGTAAGCGACAGTTCGCCGGAGAGTTCGATAAGATTGTTCTGGTGCGTGCTCCTTACGAGATGCGTCTGAGTCGTAACCCTAAGACCGCCGAGAGAGAATCCTCGCAGTTTGAGATGCCAGTAGAAGCGGCCGATTTTGTAATAGTCAATGATTCCGGTCTGCAGGAACTGCACGACCAGGTAGACAGAATGATAAAAACGTTTAAAATATGAAAACTAATCTCGCTAAGATTCTTGCGGTTTCCGGACAGCATGGCCTGTACCGCTACCTCGCCCAGGCTCGCGGCGGCATCATCGCCGAGTCGCTCGCAGAGGGTAAGAGGACTGTGTTCGATGTAAGGAACAGGATAACGACACTCGCCGATATCTCCATCTTTACGGATGAGGGCGAACTCAAGTTGTCAGAGGTATTCCTGGCCCTTCAGAAGGCTCTGGATGGTAAGGAGGCCCCTTCTCCCAAGGCTGCTGACGCTGAGCTTAAGGCAGTTTTCGCCAAGGCCGTTCCCAATTACGATGCAGATCGTTTTTATGTATCGCATATGCGCAAGATCGCTGAGTGGTACAACGAGTTGGTGAAGTTCGCTTCTTTAGATTTTGAAACTGAAGAAGAACAGCCCGCTGAAGCTTAGGGCAGTCACTCTCGGTTGCTCTAAAAACAGAGTCGACACCGAACATCTCCTCTCTCAGTTGGGGGGAGATTTCGTCGTTGTACCTGAGATCTCTTCCGAGGCAGTAGATATCCTGCTGGTCAATACCTGCGGCTTCATCGGTGATGCCAAACAGGAGAGCATAGACGCTATCCTTGAGGCGGTTGAACTGAAGAAGCAGGGCTTGGTAGGGGAGTTGGTCGTGTTTGGCTGTCTGAGCCAGCGCTACGGATCAGAACTGCCTTCGCTTATCCCTGAGGTGGATGCCTGGTTTGGGGCGCGCGACTTCGATCCTCTGCTCAGATACCTTGGCGTTGAACCGGATGCATGTAGGTCTCGCAAACGTGTTCCCACAGACTGCGGACCTGGAACGGCATATCTTAAGATAGCGGAAGGTTGCGACAGGCGCTGCTCCTATTGCGCGATACCCTTTATTCGCGGAGCTCACCGTTCTGTCCCTATGGAAGAACTGGTCGAGGAGGCAACCAATCTTGCCGCCATGGGCGTACGTGAGTTGGTGTTGATTGCTCAGGATACTACGTACTACGGACTTGATCTGTATAAGAAGCGCTGTCTTGCTTCGTTGATTCAAAAGCTGTCCGATATTCCAGGCATTGAGTGGATACGCATCCATTATTCCTATCCGGCTGATTTCCCGGAGGACGTTTTGGAGGAGATGGCTACAAATCCTAAAGTCTGCAAGTACCTGGATATCCCTCTCCAGCATATCTCAGACCTTGTCCTTTCGAATATGAGACGCCATGTCGACGGTGCTTGGACAAGGCATTTGATTTCTGAGCTTAGATCGCGCGTGCCGGGCGTCGTGCTGCGTACGACGATGATAGTAGGTCATCCCGGAGAGGGCCCTGAAGAATTCGAGGAGTTGCTCGCTTTCTGCCGCGAGGCGGGATTCGAGAGGCTTGGGGCGTTCACGTATAGCGAAGAGGAGGGTACTTACGGCGCAGCTCATTTCAAGGATGATGTTCCTGAAGAAGTCAAGCAGAAGAGACTGGATCTTCTGATGCAGCAGCAAGCTGATATCTCACTGGCGTTCAATAAGAGTCGGGTTGGTTCTGTCGAGAGGGTGATGGTGGATTCCGTCGCCCCCGGCGGGAAACTCGTCTGCCGCAGCCAGTATGAGAGTCCGGATGTCGACGGTGAGATAATCGTCTCAGTTCCGGAAGGTATTGATTGCGCTTCGCTCCCTGGCAAGTTTATTCAGGTTAGGATTACCGGCGCCGATCTTTATGACCTTGAGGCTGAGCTAATCTGATTAAGCGGCTTCAATTCTTTTTTACTGATGTAATCTGTCAGGCGTATTACGCTTGACAGTTTTGTTTTTGATACGCGATACCTGATGTCAAAGCACTCACAGACCATACTGCCCATTCTCTGGCTGACCAGTCGCGTGAAGTAGTCAACCCTGAAGCCCATAGTCTCTATAAGAGGAGTAAGCCATACTGTACTCCCGGAAGAGAGCAGGCTCTGAAGAATCTCGTAGTTGTTCTCCAGAATGTCCATGACCTCTGCGCGGCTCCGGCGAAGAATACGCTTTCTGGAGTTGTGCCATCTGTCTTTACAGTGATCCGAGCAGAACGTTTTATCTGTCCTGCCGTAGAGGGGCGCCCCGCAATATAGGCATCGTCTAAGCTTTTCCATATGCGAAAACTAGGTAAAAGCCTGTCACTGCGAACACCCTAAAAATTTATTTTTCTGAAAAATATAATAATCGGCCGCAAAGAATTCTTTTCGACCTTGTTTTTCGTGGCTGTCGATCCCGGAATTACCCTTGACGGATTGAAAGAAATGTCTCTTCCATAAAGAATCGTATTTATTCTCAGAATCCTGTCACAATCTTTTGGGCGGTCAAATTAAACCCCTCACCTTTGCAATGTTTCCCCGCGGGCCGCGGACCTCAAGGGAGCACCAAAGTCAAACTTATTATCTAACGAAAAACTTTATGGAACATTTAAACCGAATCGAGTTGCGAGGTGTCGTCGGTGGCGCCAAGACTCAAGTCATTTCAGGAACAAGGATGTCGAAGTTTTCAGTCGCTACCTCCCGTGCATACAGAGACAAGGACGGTGTGGCTCAGATCGACACTACCTGGCATAACATCGTGGCCTGGGAGAGCGACAAGGTCCATGATCTGGAAAAGATCACCAGCGGATCTAAAGTCTATGTCGTAGGCAGGCTTCACACGCAGAAATATGTGGCGGCAGATGGATTGGAAAAAACCTATTATGAAGTAATCGCCTCCAAAGTGAAACTCATCGATTCAGATGAAACTCTGCAGTACGAATTCTAATACCTTCTCTATTAACCTGACTAAACTTTTATATAAAAATGAAACACACAATCAGCAAAACTATTGCATCTGTGCTTGCTCTGGCCGCACTTTTCTCATCCTGTAACAAATTCGAGGGACCTCAGATGCAGAGCGACCCCGAGCAGCGATATAACATAAATGTTACTTTGGGTGGAGCGGCCGTAGAAATTGAAACAAAGCTCACTGGAGACGCATCCACGGTGTCTACAAACGAGGCTAAGATTAACTCGCTTCAGGTCCTGGTCTTCAGAGGCGATTTCCTGGATGCTTACGGAACAGCGAACTCCAATTCAGTCTCTGTATCGTGTACAGCGGGCTCTCGAACTATCTATGCTGTCGTCAATGGCCCCAATCTCTCCGGAGTGACTTCACTTTCTGCCCTTGAGAGTACGATGGTAGATCTCTCAGCAAACTCAGCCAATTCATTCGTGATGTCCGGAAAGACAGTAACGACACTCCCGGGAACCAAGTCGGTCACGGTTCCGGTTTCAAGGATGGTATCGAGAATAGTCTTGAAGAAAATCACACGCAATTTCACTGCTACTTCCCTCCAGGGGCTTACCTTCAAGGTGGATTCAATCTATGTCGTGAATGCAGCTGGAAGTTTTAATTACGCAATGAATGCCGCTCCCGGAAAATGGTACAATCAGGATAAAGACAGGGGAGACCTGCCTGCTCTTCTCAGGGATACTCCCGGAGCTACTATCGCCAACAACGCCTCGTATTCAACTCCCCATTATTTCTATGTGATGCCCAACCCCGGTTCCAGTAAGACCACAAAACTTGTTATCGTTGCGACCCTCGGTACCCAGAAGTATTACTACCCGGTATCGCTCCCGGCGCTACAGCATAACAAGTCGTATGAGATCGCAGGAGTGACTGTTAAGCGAGGCGGTAGCGACAATCCAGATACTCCGGTCACTTCAGATGATATCTCGTTCAGCGTCACTGTTGCCGGCTGGACAACCAGCAACATTGAAGAACAGATAATGTAGCGGCAGAGATGAGAACCTTACCTTTCATATGTATGTGCACACTATGCTTGGCCTCATGTTCGATTAAGACCGACAGGACGGCTTGTCCGGGCCTGGTAAGCCTTACAGCGAGGGGTGGAGCCGAAGACCTCATGCGGGTATTCGCCGAAGGAACTTCCTCATGCTATGAAGGGCAGATATCAAAGGAGGGTGATGCAGCAGGGCTGAGTTTCGAAATCGAAAGAGGCCCGCTGCTTCTCTCGGTGGTGAGCGGACTGCATTCCTGCGGCTTGGAAGGCAGTAGAGTAATGATACCGCAGGGCGGACAGATGGATGAGATTTATGCTTTTTCAGATCTCATAAGCCTGTATTCAGACATAGTGGAAGTTTCTTGTGTTCTTCATAAACAGTTCGCCCTGCTTTATCTCTCCATTATCGAATCGGAGACCGCCTCATATCCTTTTTACGTAAAGGTCAAGGGCAATGTCTGTGGTATGGACTACACAGATATGTCGCCTTTGCCCGGCTCCTTCTCAACCACCGTTCACCCCGTAATAGGCGAGTATCACAGAATCTGCCTTCCCAGGCAAACAGACGATTCCCTGGAGTTGGAATTCTATGACAAGAATATGACTAAGGCAGATGATGCCCCGATAGACAAGTTGGCCCTTGGCGACTACATAAAAGCAGCTGGTTATGACTGGACCAGAGAGGACCTTGAAGATTTGTATGTTAATGTGGATTACACCGATGCTGGAGTGTCGGTCTCAATCCGCGGATGGGAGAAGATAGAAATATGAGAAAGATGATATTTGCCGCCATGGCGATGATACTCGTCCTGGCATGTGAGCCGCTTGAAGAAGAACGGCCTGATAAAAGAACTCAGCTGCAAGGCAAGGTCTGCGTAAACTTCAGGGCGACTCAAGGGACTAAGAGTTCTATGGCGTTTTCTGAGACCGATGTATCAAATTTGAATGTATATGCCTATCGGGGCGGCCAACTGGAATCAGAATCTTATGTGACGGATGACCAGGCGGAATTAGAATTGGTCAGGGGAGGAGAATATACCATCTATGCACTTGCAAATGCCGGAGAAGTCCACGCACCGGCGCTTGAAAGTGATTTGGCTACCCTGAGTCTGGTCCCTACAACAATGGTTATGTGTTTCCGGGAAGGCGTTGAGGTTACCGCTGGTTCTCATGCGGGTCCGATAGAACTTCCTCTTATGCGCTTGTTCGCTCGTTACATACTCGTTCTGGATAAGAATCTGGAGAATTGTGACTATCAGATCAGCTCGGTAGAAGTCAAGCAGCAGGCCGCCGCCGTGAGACCTTTCGCCGGTGGGAGCGTGGCCTTGGCCACTACCGACGGCGATACCGCCACGGCGGCCGACCTCGACGCACTGAACAGCGGTCAGGGCGCGGTGTTCTATATCCCGGAAAACTGCCAGGGGGTTCTGCTTCCAGATAACAGTGATCCATGGTCTAAGATACCTGAAAATATCCCTGCTGCGAAACGTTCGCTGTGTACATACCTCCATATAGAGGGAACATGGACAACAAGCGGGGCTACTGCGGATCTTAGCATGAACCTTATGCTGGGGGCAGACAACTGTACGGATTTCAATGTGGAGAGAAATGCTTCAATAACGATTACCCTGTCGCTTACCGATTCCGGAACCCTCAGAAGCAGTTGGAAGGTGGACATGGATAATCTGGACGACGACAGGGTTCTATCTTTTCCGAGTTCGTCCTATTCCATAATGCAGGAAGCGGGATGGACTCAGATACCGCTAACAGTCAGCCCGGCTGACATGTCCTACACGGCTACTATTACGGGGCCTTCAGTTCCTGTTATGGAAGCAAAGGTTGAGAATGGAAACGTATATGTCAGGGGACTTTACGATGGAGAACTCCGACCTTCCTCTACACTTACCGTCAGGTCGTGGGATGGAAGGGTCTCCGCTTCCATTCTCTTGATGCTCAACTACTCATACAGTCAGTTCCAGAATTATTCCATCAATCCGCCTGCTTTCGTTGGAGAGTATGGTTATATCCAGTTGACCGATGCGAGTGCGGAAGATCCCGTTCTGGTGGAAACCGGGACCTGGAGTACGACTATGAATGGAGACATAGGCGATGCCAGAAACTATGAGTATCACTACGACGCCCAAAACCATGCGGAGTACTATGTTTTGCACCGCGAGGGAAGAATCTATATCCGTTATCCGGATAAGAACGGTGGAACGACATATTTGCAGATGACTCAGCATAAGAGCAGAATACTGCATTATGTGGCTCCGGTTTCAAATCCTAAACTGGGTATCAGCAATGCGGAGGTAACTGAAGGGGGCAACAGAATGTATGACGCGACTAAGTCTCTATACTACGACAGTATCGCAACCATCTATCTGACAGATAATTATGGGTCTAAGATTGATGTAAACAAATTCAGAATTCCTGATGAATTGATTCCGCACAAGCAGATACCGCCTACTTCGCGAAACGTCTTTCTGGAATTCCTGGATCTTTATGGATCACCCACCGCCCAAAGCGGCGCCAGATTCGGTTGCGTCAACGAATCTCTGATTGATGGTGATTGCGTCGATCTTGCCGCTGACAGTAACCTTGCCAGAGTCTATCTCTACGGTACGGATTCTTATGGTACCACAAATCCTACATTTGCTATAACGGCAAGTCTTACCATGTCCAGCGGAGATGTGTTGACGGCTACGGGATTGCTGACAGGAAAGCCGGCATTCCCCTCGCAAAGATATATCGGCTCATATTACAATTATCAGGTGGCACCAGGCCCGGCGAGAAAATATACTACTGAGCTGGATTTCACCGGAGGCGGCTCATATGTAGCCCCCTCTGCTTACGGAGTATCGTGGAGCATAGTACACATCAACGGAGAGTCGCGTAATAATCCGTCGGCAGCCTTTGCGGCCGGTTCGGCCGACAAATATTCTTCTGCTGCATCTATTTCTGGCTCGACTTTGAATTTCGCCGAGATGAGCAGCACTGTTTATCCGGCCTGCGGGGCATTGGGGCTGAAGGGGGTTATGACAAATCCCCATACAGGGAACTCTTTTACGGGTTATTATACCCTTTCTCTGGTTCTCTATGTAAGCTTTGGATGCTCAGTGTCTTTCTCCGGCAATAATATGGAGATACGCTATTACCCGTTCTTTGAGTACCTATCACTTGCGAACCTCACAAACTGGTCGAGCGGTTTTCCTTCGGGACTAAAGGTAACCAGCGCATACAATTCTTCTGCCTATGCGATTTGGAATACCAATCTCTTTGGGGAAGACGTTCTGACGATCCCCGGTGTGTCGCATCCGGGCAACAAACAGGATCTGATCGACCTGCTGTATTCTGACATGTCGCGTTTGCGCTTTACTTTCAGGATGAACGGAAGCAACTATAATTATTTGTTGCTGGACAGCTCCGCAACCTCAATGTCGGGCCAGGGAGGATGGAATGTAAATGGGAGCAAGGGTTATTATCGTCTTGTGAGGCAGTATGATCTCGGCAACTTAGACGATTATAACTACGACGGCCTCGAAAACTACATTCTCGAGGCCGCGTATGATACTTTTTAATCAGTATTTGTTATGCTTTGGCAGCTTTCTTTGCGGGGTCCTTAAAGAGGATGGCGAACAACACTGCTACTACGCAAGCGTAGCCGGCAAAGATGTACCATGCGGTAGACCAGTTGGCGGGAGTGTTGAACACATCGCAGGCTTCAACCACCTTTCCGGCGGCGAGGGTGCCGATGGTGGCTCCAAGGCCGTTGGTCATCAGCATGAATACGCCCTGAGCGCTGGAACGGATATCCGGAGTAGTATTGTCATTGACATAGAGCGAACCGGATATATTGAAGAAGTCGAAAGCGACGCCGTAGACTATGCAGCTTAGGACGAAAAGCAGCACTCCCGGCCAGGCGGGATTACCGAGTCCGAACAGACCGAAACGGAAGACCCATGCGAACATGGCGAGCAGCATAACTTTCTTGATTCCGAGTTTCTTCATGCAGAACGGAATGAGGAGGATGCAAAGGGTCTCGGAGGCCTGGCTGATAGCGATAAGGGCGTTGGAGTTCTTCACCGCGAAGGTGTCGGCAAGCGCCGGATTCTGGGCAAAGGAGCCAAGGAAAGTATTCGCATAGCCGTTGGTAATCTGGAGCGAAGCACCGAGCAGCATCGAGAAAATGAAGAATACTGCAAACTGACCGTCCTTGAAGAGACTGAAGGCTTTGAGGCCAAAGGCTTCGGCGAAACTCTTGGCCTCGCCGCGGTTTGTCTCGCAGGCGGGCATAGAGAGTGCGTAGCCGCAGAGAATCAGCGAGATGATACCGGAAGAGAAGAGCTGGGTGAAGCTATCTTGCATGGCGACTCCGCCTATCTTCAAGAAGTTGGTAAGGAGCATGCTGCAGATAAAGCCCACAGTTCCGAATACGCGAAGCGGAGGGAATTCCTTCACGGGGTCCATTCCATTCTTACCCATGGCGTTATAGGCCACTGAGTTGGAGATGGCGATGGTCGGCATATAGAACGCGACGCTGATGCTGTAAAGCACAAACAGAGGCGCGAACTGGATACTGTCGCCTGCACTGAAGCAGTACAGGCCGGCTCCTATCATGAACAGACCTGCAAGGCCATGGCAGAGCGAGAGTGTCTTCTGGGCCTGGATGAAGCGGTCTGCCACAATGCCCATAAGCGTAGGCATGAAGATGGAGACTATGCCCTGCATCGCGAAGAACCACTTAATCTGGGGGCCTAAACCGGCATTGCCCAGATACCTGCCGAGGGATGTGAGGTAAGCGCCCCACGCGGCGTACTGAAGGATAAGCATCAGGACAAGCCTGATCTTGAGCTGAGAACTTTTCATTATAGCTGCGTTTGAATGAACAACTAACAAATTTACAAGTTTTTCGCGGGATTTCACTATCTTTGGGCGATGATTTTTCAGCTTCTTCACAAAGATCCCGCGAGTGCTGCCAGGCTCGGTTTGATTACGACTGACCATGGTCAGATTCGCACCCCTATCTTTATGCCGGTCGGCACGGTCGGCTCGGTAAAGGGTGTTTATCACCGCGATCTCAAGGAAGATATTGGAGCTGAAATTATTCTTGGCAACACATATCACCTCTATCTCCGTCCAGGTCTTGATACGCTCAAGGCGGCCGGAGGCCTCCACAAATTCGAGAATTGGGACCGTCCTATTCTTACCGACAGCGGCGGATTTCAGGTGTTTTCCTTGACGGGTATCAGAAAACTCACAGAGGAAGGGTGTACCTTCCGCAGCCATATAGATGGATCGAAGCATATCTTCACTCCGGAGAACAATGTGGATACCCAGCGCATAATCGGCGCCGACATCATGATGGCCCTCGACGAGTGCTGCCCTGGTGATGCCGACAGGCGCTATGCACGTAAGTCGCTGGACCTCACTAAACGGTGGTTGGAGCGCTTCTCGAAGCGTTTCCATGAAACCGATCCGCTCTACGGCTACTCGCAGACGTTCTTCCCGATTATTCAGGGCTGCGTATATCCTGACCTTAGGGTGGAGGCTGCCGAGCATGCTCTCGAGTTCGCCGATGCCGGAGTGTCGATAGGCGGTCTGGCGGTAGGTGAGCCGACCGAAAAGATGTACGAGATGCTTGAGGTTCTCGACCCCGTTATCCATCAGGATAAGGCGCGCTACCTCATGGGTGTCGGTACTCCAGCCAACATCCTTGAAGCTATCTCGCGCGGAGTCGACATGTTTGACTGTGTGATGCCCACCAGAAACGGCCGCAACGGCATGCTTTTCACATGGGACGGAGTTATGAACATGCGCAATGCCAAGTGGGAGAACGATTTTTCGGAAATCGATCCGCGTGGCACTTCATTTGTTGATCACGCGTACACGAAAGCCTACCTCAGGCACCTCTTCATAGCGGGAGAAATGTTTGCCGCGATGATAGCCAGCGAACATAACCTGGCCTTCTATCTCGACGTGGTTCGTCAGGCCCGCGCCCACATAGAAGCAGGTGATTTCGCCGCATGGAAAAATGAGGCGGTTAAAAAACTCACGGCCAGACTATGATAATTAAGAAGCTGGACTGGTACATATTCAGACGGTTCCTGGTGACGTTTTTCGTCGCCCTGCTACTTATTATCGGCATCGTCATCATCTTCGATATCTCTGAGAAGATCGACGATTTCGTGAAGAATGAAGCTCCGCTCCATGCGATTATCTTCGACTACTACCTGAACTTCATTCCTTATTTCGTGAATATGTACAGCCCGCTGTTCGTCTTCATTACCGTTATCCTCTTTACTTCGAGGCTTGCGGCGAATTCTGAGATCATCGCAATCCTGTCGGGCGGTATCAGCTATCACCGTATGATGGTGCCATATATAGCGGCGGCTACCATCATCGCCGGACTGTCGCTGGGGCTGAACTTGTACGTGATCCCGCATGCAAACAGAGACCGAACGGAATTCGACGACCAGTATCTTAAGAAGAAGTCGGGGCCAAAGGAAAGGAATATCCACTACCAGATAGCCCCGGGTCAGTTCGTCTATGTCGAATCTTTCAGTAACTGGAATAAAACTGCCTATAAGTTCACTCTGGAGTCGGTGGAAGAAAACCAACTGGTGAGCAAACTTTCGGCAGAATCTGCGCAGTGGGATACTACAATCAAGGGCTGGAAACTCAGAAAATATTTCCTTCGTGAATACACTTCCGGTCTTGAGGATAAAGTGGAGTATGGCGAGAAGCTGGATACAGTCATTGCACTTACTCTGGACGATTTCCGTTTCAACGAGAATACTGTTCAGACCCTTAACGCACCGGAACTCAATCAGCTCATTGAAACCCAGAAGATGAGGGGAGACGCCAATGTCATGTATGCCGAGATTGAGAAGAATACCCGCTGGGCACTTCCGTTCTCAGCCATCATCCTGACTATCATGGGCGTAGCTCTGTCCTCGAAGAAAAAGAGGGGAGGAATTGGCTGGAACCTTGGTATAGGAATAGCCCTGGCATTCTCCTACATCCTGTTCCTGCGCTTCTCCCAGATGTTCGTTTACACCGGCCTTCTGCCGCCCAGCATAGCTCTGTGGATTCCTAATATCATGTATACGATTATTACGGGAGTATTGTATCAAATCGCACCTAAATAACATGAGAGTCAAAGTAATCAACAAAGGCCGCAACGGCCTGCCCGAGTATTCGACACGCTTTGCGGCCGGCATGGACGTCCGCGCCGACCTCGTCGAACCGATAACACTCGCTCCGCTCGAAAGGGCCATGGTGCCCACAGGCCTTTTCCTTGAGATTCCTGTCGGTTATGAGGTTCAGGTTCGCCCCCGCAGCGGCCTCGCAGCCAAGAAAGGTGTGACCGTGCTTAATACCCCCGGAACCATCGATGCCGATTATCGCGGGGAAGTGAAGGTAATACTGGTTAATCTTTCAAACGAGCCGTTCGTAGTCGAGCCCGGCGAGAGGATCGCCCAGCTGGTGCTCGCGAAACATGAAGTAATCGAGTGGGAAGAAACCGACGAACTCGCCGAATCGGCTAGGGGCGAGGGCGGCTTCGGAAGCACAGGCGTGAAATAGCGCAGAGTATTTCTGCAAATATGAGTCCGACTATAAAACCAGTCAGGACATCGCCCAAAAAGTGCTTGGCGACAAAAATGCGGCTGAAGCCGACCATCAAAGCCCAGATAACTATCAATATAGAATAAGCAGAGCAGAGACCCTTCCATGGTCTCTGTTCTGCGTTTCGGCCCATACGAACCGCCTTCAAAGAGCATACGGCGAAAGCCATCGCATTGCCGGCGTGGGCGGAGAAGAAGCCGTAGGCCAGGCTCTTGGTGGGAATAAGGACATGGAGGCCGGCTGCGAGCATTTCCGGGTCGCAGCCCGGTCGCGGCCGAGCGACCGCGTTCTTGATGAGATTCGCGAACTGGTCTACGCAAAGAATGCACAGGGCGGTGGTGAGTATCATAACCAGGCCCTTTTTCCATCCGAGTCTCCAGATCAGCAGCACGACAACCAGGACATAAAGCGGAATCCATACAGTCTTACCGCTGAAAAATACCCACATGCTGTCAGTAAACGGCGTGTGGAGGCTGTTGATGGCCAGTGTCCAGGCCCTGTCGAGTTGTACGAGAGCGTCTATCATTTGTGGAGAGCCTGCCAGAGAGCGTCTTTGAGTTCCTTGAGACCTTCCTGGGTTAGCGACGAGATGAAGACATGGGGCAGATCCTTGGGAAGAGACTTCTCGAGGTCTTTTTCGATGTCGCGGTCTATAAGGTCACACTTCGTAATAGCCAGCACCCTATCCTTGTCCAGCAACTCGGGATTGTACATCTCCAGTTCGTTCAGAAGGGTCTTATATGCGCCCGGAATATCTTCTTCCAGCGCTGAGATCATAAACAGCAGCACGGAGTTGCGCTCGATATGGCGAAGGAACCGGATTCCGATTCCACGGCCCTCATGGGCGCCTTCGATAATGCCCGGAATATCCGCCATCACGAATGACTGGTCGTCGTAGTAACTGACTATTCCGAGATTGGGCTCCAGGGTCGTGAATGCGTAAGATGCAATCTTCGGCTTTGCCGAGGTGATGGTCGACAGCAGGGTAGACTTGCCGGCGTTGGGGAAACCAACCAGACCGACATCTGCAAGCAGCTTAAGCTCGAGTATGTACCAGCCTTCAACTCCTTCTTCGCCCGGCTGAGCATAGCGCGGGGTCTGATTAGTCGCGGTTTTGAAGTTGTTGTTGCCAAGGCCTCCGCGGCCGCCAGGGCAGAGGATGCGCTCCTCGCCAGGCTCGACCAGTTCGAACAGGACTTCGCCTGTCTCGGCATCCTTGGCGACAGTGCCTACGGGAACCTGAAGGATGATATCCTCGCCGTTTTTGCCGTGGCGAAGGCCGCCGCTGCCGCTTTCGCCGTCGTCGGCCTTGATGTGTTTGCGGTACTTGAGGTGGATGAGGGTCCAGAACTGCGGGTCTGCCTTGAGGATGATGTGGCCTCCGCGTCCGCCGTCTCCGCCGTCCGGCCCGCCCTTCGGGACGTACTTCGCACGGTAGAGGTGCATGGATCCCGCCCCTCCATGGCCGGAGTGGCAGAATATCTTAACGTAGTCTATGAAGTTGCTGTCTGGCATATATGCCGCAATTTACGCATTTTCCGGGGAAAAATATTAAATTAGTGACCATGAATCTGTTAGAAGCAATCAAAGCGCGCCATTCGGTGCGAAACTATATCGACCGGCCTCTCGAGGCCGAAAAGGTCGACGCCCTGCAAGCCTCGATCGCGAAGATCAATAGCTCGACCGGCCTTAATGTCCAGCTCGTACTCGAAGAGCCGAAGGCCTTCAACGGACTGCTCATCTCGTCCTACGGCCAGTTCAGCGGCGTGCGCAATTACATAGTAATGGCCGGGCCGAAGGGTAAGGCGGCTGAAGATGCGGTCGGTTACCATGGCGAGGCTCTGGTCCTGCTTGCGCAGACTCTCGGGCTGAACACGTGCTGGGTAGGCCTGACCTACAAGAAGGTGCCTGGCGCGTTTTCCCTTCGTGGCGGGGATGTAGTCCATTGCGTGATCTCGCTGGGATACGGTTCTACTCCGGGCGTGCAGCATCCCCTTAAGCCGCTTGAGAACTTCTACGAGGCCACTGAGTCGGTGCCGGATTGGTTCATTGCCGGAGTCGAAGCAGCTCGGCTGGCACCCACCGCCATCAACCAGCAGAAGTTCAGATTCATCCTCCATCCCGGGGCAGTGGTAGAGGCTCGCCCCCTTTTTTCCATGGTCGGCTATACCATAATAGATCTGGGCATCGCGAAATACCACTTCGAAATCGCTGCCGGTAATGAAAATTTCACCTGGAAATGATAAGGGTTTTGTTTTTGTGTCATGGCAATATATGCCGCAGTCCGATGGCGGAATTTATCCTAAAGGCTCTTGTGAAGGCTCGAGGGCAGGATGGTGAGTATTACATCGAGTCGGCGGCAGTATCTACTGAGGAAACGGGTAATCCTATATATCCACCTGCGAGGCGTTGCCTCGCGCAGCACGGCATCCCGTTCGACGCGTCGAAGCGCGCACGGCAGGTCAACGCGGCCGATTATGGCCGCTTCGACCGCATCGTCTGCATGGACGCCTCGAACCTCCGCCGGCTGCGCTGGATTATTCCAGATGACCCGGACGGAAAGATTCACCTATTGATGTCATACGCAGGATCTGGCCGGGATGTAGCGGATCCATGGTATACAGATGATTATGAAACGGCCTTCCAGGATATCCTGGAGGGATGTGAAGCAATGCTTAAATAGATATGAAAAAGTTCCTCATTATGGCGGCAACGATTATGATGGCTGCATGCTCTCAGCCTAAGCCGAAAGTGCTTATTCTTTATTATTCGCAGAACTCCAACACCAAGACTGTAGCGGAGGAAATCCAGGGTCGTCTTGGCGCTGATATCGAGGAAATCGTAGCGCTGAACCCCTACGACGGTAATTTCCAGGAGACAATAGACCGTTGCCTCAAGGAGAAGCAAGAGGGAGTCCTGCCCGAAATCAAGCCCCTCGCGGTTGATTTGAAGGACTACGATGTCATCTTCCTTGGCTATCCCGTATGGTTTGGAACCTATGCGCCGCCGGTGGCGACTCTTTTGACTTCAATCAACCTGGCAGGCAAGAAGGTAGTTCCATTCTGTACTTTCGGCAGCGGCGGGCTCGACTCGAGCGCGCGCGACCTTGCAGCCGTGCAGCCGGATGCCGAGATTCTGCCCGGCTATGGCGTTCGCGCCGCCCGTTTGGCCGCCGTGCCCGCAGAGGTTGACCGCTGGCTCAAGGAAAACGGTTTCCTCGCAGGCAAGTACGTGAAATACGACGATTTTTCGGCAGTTCGTCCGGTCAACCCGGAGGAGGCTGCTATTTTCGATGCAGCTGTAGCCGGTTACCCGATGCTTCACGCTACGGCCCAGAATGTCAGTTCCCGCTCAGTAGAGGGCGGAACAGAATACCTTTTTGAGGCCGAGGACGCTCCGAATCCTGCTTTCGGCGGTGAACCTCATATGATTAAGGTCTACGTCCTCGCACTTGAGGGCAAGGCTCCCGAATTCACTCAGGTACTTCGATGAATTTCAGGTTATTCGGCAGAGAAGGGGCGCCTTCGCTGATGCTCATTCCGGGGCTGGGGGTATCGTACGAGATATTCCTGCCGCTGATTGAGTTGCTTCAAGACAAGTTTAGAATAGTGGCCGTTGAGGTAGACGGCTTCACTCTTGGCGTCCATACCAGCTTCACTTCGATTGACGACCAGGCGGGTCAGGTGATAGGCTATGTCTCGGAATCATTTGAAGGTCATCTGGATTGCGCCTACGGGTTGTCACTGGGAGGAAAGATCCTTTCGCGGGTGCTGGAGCGTAATGAGATTAAGGTCGACCACGCTATATTAGACGCTGCTCCGTTATTACCTCTGCCTCGCTGGCTGGTGGGGCCGCTACGCTACTACCAGTGCGCCAATGTCTGGACTTGCTACCACTGGACAGGCTTTTGGAAATGGGTGTTCCATTCCCACTATTTCGACGTTCTGTTGGATGAATGCAAAAAGGTCTATCCTTTCGGCGGCGGGCAGGCCGTTCTCGATGGGTATAAGTCGGTCTACACCAACAAGTTGGAGGCTATTTTCGGCCCCGATATCCATTATTGGCACGGGACACTCGAGGGCTTCGTCGCAAAGCCCCAGGTGAAGCATTTGCTCGAGATTTATCCGGCTTTGCATGTGGAAGTCTTTCCCAAGTTGAACCACGGCCAGTTTCTAGTCGACCACCCGGGCGAAGTCGCAAAGCGTATACTTAATCTGTTATGAAGGATTTCGCGGCAATAGATTTCGAGACGGCGAACGAGATACCGAGCAGCGTGTGCAGCGTCGGCGTCGTCGTCGTCAGAAACGGGGAAATCGTAGAGCGTTTCTATAGCCTTATCCACCCCGAACCCGAGTATTATCAATGGTTTTGCCAGAGGGTGCACGGCCTATGCGAGGAGGATACAGACGGTGCTCCTGTGTTCCCGGAGGTGTGGGAGCGGATAGAGCCGCTAATCGAAGGGTTGCCGCTGGTGGCCCACAACGCATGTTTCGATGAGGGATGTCTTAAGGCAGTGTTCCGCGTATATCAGATGGCCTATCCCGACTATGAATTCTTTGATACTCTCAGCGCCTCGCGCAGAGCATTCGGCTGCCGCCTTCCCAACCATCAGCTTCAAACGGTGGCGGCGGCCTGCGGATACGATTTGACGCAGCACCACCACGCCTTAGCCGACGCGGAGGCCTGCGCCAATATCGCAATCAAAATCTTGTAGTATTACTTGTTGATCTTCTCCATCAAACCGAGCACGCGTGCGCGATTCTCCTCGATAGTAGGAGCGTCGGCATCGACCTCGAAGTACTTGCCCTGTTTGCTGTAGTATTCGATGAGGGGTTCGGTCTGGGCATGGTAGGTGTTGATTCGGTTCTGAATCACGACATCCGAAGCGTCATCCACACGGCCTTCGACGGCGGCGCGGCCCCTGATGCGGGCATGGACCATCTCGTCGGGAATCATGAGGGAGATAACCGCAGTGACACTCTCTCCGCGCTCAGCAAGCATCTTGTCGAGATCTGCGGCCTGGCCGAGGGTGCGGGGGAAACCGTCGAGGAGGAAGCCCTGAACATCGTCGATAGTGTTGAAGCGCTTCTCAATCATCTTCTCGACCATTTCGTCGGGAACGAGATTGCCTTTCTCGATGAGGGCCTTGGCCTTGATGCCGAGACCGGTACCGGCTGCGATTTCAGCACGGAGAAGTTCGCCTGTTGAGAGGTGGCATAGATTGTACTTATCGCGAAGAGCGACGGCGTGTGTGCCTTTTCCGGCTCCCGGAGGGCCGAACATGATGTAGTATTTCATATCTAATCCTTGAGAACGTAAATGTCTTTGATATTGCGGCCAAGCTGATCGTAGTCGAGGCCATAACCCACGATAAAGCGGTTGGGAATCTCCATCGCTACGTAATCGAGCTTGAGATCCTGCTTGTAGACCTCCGGCTTAAGCAGCATGGAGCATATCTCCACCGAGGCGGCGCCGCTTTCGCGCAGACGGTTGTCGAGATAGACCATGGTCGCACCCGTATCCACAATGTCTTCGCACACTATCACCTTGCGCCCTTTTACACTGCCTGTGATGCCCATGACTTCCTGGATGTGGCCTCCGGAACGGGTTCCGGCGTAAGATGCCACCTTGATTGTCATAAGTTCGAGAGGGAAGGTGAGGCGTTTCATCAGCTCTGAAGTAAACATGATGGCGCCGTTGAGAACGCATAGAAGGATAACGGGCTCTTTTTCGTTTTTGTGCGCCTCGTTGATCCTGGCGGCGAGTTTGTCGATAGCCGCTTCTACCTCTTCGGCCTTGATGTAAGGCACGAATTGTTTGTCATGGAGAGTGATGCTGCTTGACATGTGCAATTAATTTGCTATCAAAGATAGGAATTTAAAACCGTCTTTGCTAACTTGCATCAACCAAATTTGAACTGTGCCATGAAACTTCTTCTTTTGGCGCTGGCTCTCGTTGCCGGCGCAGATTATTTGGGATCGGCCGTAAGGCTGTCTGGAGCCTCCTGTGTTGAGGATCTTTCAGAATCTGAGATAGAACGCTACGAGGCTCTTGCCGCCCACCCGCTCGACATCAATACAGCTACCCGCCGTGAGCTCCTCGCCAGCGGCCTGCTAACTTCCTACCAGGTCGCGACCCTGCTGGACTACATTGCGCACTACGGGGAAATATGTTCGGTCGTGGAGCTCGCTGCGGTCGACGGTTTCGGCCCGGAACGCGCGAAGGACCTAGCCCCGTTTCTCAAACTGGAACCCACAGGCCAGCTGGGTGCCAGGCCCCGCAAACGCCTGCATGCCGACGCCATGGCCAGAGTGGCCGACAAAAGCGGAACATGGTCGAGCGCCATGAAAGCGAGCGCCAGCTATGGCGGCCTGAAGACCGGACTCGCCGCGAAGAACTCCCAAACCACTGCGTGCTACCTCAGTTGGCAGGGCCGCCGCATCCCGGGGCAGCTGATCGTGGGCGATTTCAACGCCCGCATCGGCCAGGGCCTGCTGACGTGGACCGGAATGACGATGACGACGCTCTACACGGTCAGCGCGTTCGCCCGTTCCCCGACCGGTCTGTCGGGTTTAAACACGCTCTCGGAGGGCAGTGCGAAAAGGGGAGTGGCGGGCGATATTCAGCTCGGTCCCGTCGACCTGTGGGCTTACGCCACGCTCGACGGCGAGCAAATGGTCCACGTCCAACATATCTCCCGCCGCGCTACCGTCGGCGCCACCGCGCTCCACGGCCTCGACGGCTTCGCCTGCTCGGCCGACTGGCGCTTCACGCTCGGCAAGTTTACCGCCTTCGGCGAACTTGCGGCGCGTGAAGCTTCGACCGCTCTTCGTTCCGGACTGTTCTACAACCATTCGTACGGTAATCGCGGCGCGCTGTTACTGCGCTACAGCGCCGACGAGCGCGCCGCCGCCCTCGGCGCTGAGACTCGCTGGGCTTCCCTCACCGCCGAGGCCTCTAAGAACCTCACTAAACAGACCCGCCAGCTACGCACCGTCGCCCTCTGCAATCCCTCGCTCTCTTTTGGCGCCTGGACCTTGAAACCTTCTTTACGCCTGAACTCCCGTTATCGCCCTGACGAAGAACTCCGTTGGCGCAACGACCTTCGTCTTGAACTGGATTTGCAAAGGGCGCCATGGATATTCCATGCGCGCTACAACGCCCTCCACTGCGAGCAGTGGGCATGGCTGAGCTACCTAGAAACCGGATATAAAAACGAAAAAACCGCGCTCTACCTGCGCGGGACTCTCTTCAAAGTCGATAAATGGAACGACCGCATCTACTCCTACGAACGCGACGCTCCGGGCTCGTTCAACGTCCCAACGTACTACGGGCGGGGCTATGCCCTCGCCCTATACGTCCGCTGGCGCCGGCTCGCCCTCCGCGCCTCCACCACCCGTTACCCATCCATGCCCGACAAACCATCCAAATACGAACTGAAACTCCAACTCAATCTCAAACTATAAAAACGGCGTAAAGTCTAACTCCCTGGTTATCAGTAGAATCGTGAAAATCGCCTTGCTATTTTTGGGTAGGCGAAAAGTTATAACTCCCTAATAGACAGCAACTTATGCTTCACGCTTTTTAATAACTGCCGTCCGCTGAAAAAGATATTAGAATCTGAAGCCTACGGACATTCCGAAGGCGGGGGCTGGACCGCCGGGAGTAAAGGCGTAGTTGTTATCGGGAACGATAACGGTGGGGTAGACGTCAAGAGCCAGGTCTTCGGTCACTTCGAAGTTGTGCATGTAGGCGAAGACGTTGGCGTCGATAATCTGAAGGACATAGCCGAGCGCGATTACCAGAGTTCCGTAGTCGCGATAGCGGCGATAGATATTCTTGTAATACTTGGAGGTTTCAAGGGAGAAATATGTCGTATCCTCCGCATTGTAGATTCTGCGGAAACGCTCATAATTCTGCTTGAACATAAGGTGATAATTCAGACCTCCAAGCATGATGCCCCAATAGATAGGCAGTTTCCACGCTTCGTGGTTGTAAATCTGGCCGAGGCCAGGCACCAGCATTGAATAGAAAGTCGCTTTTGCTGGAGAGGGATAATCGTCTGGTTTATAACAGATTACGCCGTCCATCAACGCGCCCCAGTACATGAGTCCAGCTCCCAGGTAACAATACTTGTAGTTGGGATCTCCCTGATTCTTGAGATACAGTCCTCCACCGATTCCGGCGGCGATTCCTCCGTAGACGAACGGAAGTTTCCAATAGTCCTTATTGTAGATCTGAAGTCCTCCGACAAGCAGAGCGGAACCCTCAAACATGGTGAACAGGTCAGTTTCCTGTTTGTGGGTAAGGCCGCGCCAATAGTCCTTTACAGAGAATATTTTGTCGGTAGAATCGGCATCTGCTGCAGTATCGTCGTTGAAGTTCTGAGAGAAAGCTTCCTCCCTGAACTGGGCGCGACAAGTCAGCGACGGCACCAGAAGGGCCGCCAGCAAAATCAGCAGATATTTCCTACTTCTTGAGAGCATCAAGGAAGCCGTTGATTTCCGAATCGGATGAAAAGTTAATTGTCAGGGTTCCCTTACCGTTGGGTCTGCGCCTCACGCTGATCTCGCCCTTGAAGTATTTTGCCACTTCGCGGCAAAGATCTTTGTGAACCTGGGGAACTTCGCCGACGTTCTTGTTAGCAGAAACCGTACCGCTCGACGAGCCGGCTGCGGCAATCGCTGCAACTTTCTGCTCCAACTGCCTTACGTTGAGTCCGTTTTTAATGACCAGGTCGCAAAGTTTGACCTGCATATCGGGATCTTCTATAGAGAGAAGTACCTTTGCGTGGCCCACGCTGATCTGGCCGACCTTGAGGTCGTGCTGGACCTTGACGGGGAGCTTAAGCAAACGAAGCTGGTTCGCTACTGAAGAACGACTCTTACCTAGCCTCTCGGCCATCTGTTCCTGAGTCAGAGAACATTCGTCCATCAGGCGTTGATAGCTCAGAGCGACCTCGATAGGATCGAGATTGGCTCTCTGAATATTTTCCACGATAGCCATCTCCAGCATACCCTGATCATCGGCCTCGCGTACGTAGGCGGGTATTTCTGTAAGCCCGGCCATCTGGCAGGCCCTGAAACGGCGCTCTCCGCTGATGATCTGATACTTACCCGGCGCGATTCTGCGGACGGTAATAGGGGAGATAAGCCCCAGAGACTTGATCGAGGCGGCGAGGCCGTCGAGTTCTTCGCGGTCGAAGGTCTGGCGCGGCTGATAGGGGTTCGGCTCTATCTCACCGAGGGAAATCAGGAGAACATCTGCGGCGCTGCGGCCCGCACCTGCGGTTCTGACCGCTACGTCCGGTTTGCCCTGCAGTTCTTCTGCGCCCGGGACATTGCCCAGGATGGCGCTAAGCCCCTTTCCGAGGCCTCTTGGTGGCTGACTCATATAGTCTCTTTGTTGTGTTCAAGGACCTCTTTTGCGAGGTTGAGATAATTCATGGTTCCGGTGCTGGCTACGTCGTAAAGGACGATGGGCTTACCGTATGAGGGAGCCTCGGAGAGGCGGATATTGCGCTGGATAATCGTATTGAAGACCATCGACTTGAAGTACTCGCGCAGCTGGGCCACTACCTGAGCGTGGACCTTAGTCCTTCCGTCGAACATGGTAATAACGAAACCTTCGACATTAAGGCCGGGATTGCTGCCGTTCTGGACAAGCCTGATGGTCTGAAGGAGCTTGCCTATACCTTCGAGGGCAAAGAACTCAGGCTGAACAGGGATAATTACGCTGTCGGCGGCGGTAAGGCAACCGACGGTAATCAGACCCAGCGACGGAGCGCAGTCGATGATGATATAATCATAGGCATCACGAATCGGCTCCAGGGCCTTGCGGAGGATGTGGTCCCTTTCGGGCAGGTCAATAATCTCGATCTCGGCACCGACGAGGTTTATGTGCGAAGGAATAAGCTTGAGATTTTCCATCTCTGTAGGGAGAATCGTCTCTGCCGCGCTGACCTGGCCTATCATTATCTCGTAGAGGGTCTTACCCTCGACTGCTGCCGGGTCGTAGTTGAGTCCGGAAGTTGTATTGGCCTGGGTATCGGCGTCTATTATAAGGACTTTTTTCTCAAGTATGGCGAGAGAAGCGGCGAGGTTGATAGCGGTAGTAGTCTTACCAACTCCGCCCTTCTGGTTAGCAATGGCTATAATCTTTCCCATAGACCACAAATTTAACAAAAATATGAATAACTTTGCAGTGGCAAAACCGAAAACCTAAGTCATGTCGAAGATCAGACCAGAATGGTATATCATCGTCAATCCCCACGCCGGATCAGGCAAGACGATGCGCTACTGGGTGCCTGCCGAGAGCAAGCTCAAAGAGCTGGGCGTCCCGTATTACACAGTCTACACAACGCATAAACACCACGCCACCGAACTCGCGGCTCTCGCTGCCCGTATGGGCTACCGCAGGATCATGGCGGTGGGTGGCGACGGCTCTATCCATGAAGTGTTCGACGGTGTGCTTGGCTGGTGCGAAGTAAGCGGCACAGACCCTGCAGACTTCTACCTTGCTGTGGCGCCTATTGGCTCCGGCAACGACTGGATCAAGTCTTTCGGCATCAAGCGCGATGTCGAGAAGGTTCTCGAATATGTCGCCCAGGGATCGTTCGTCCAGGAAGACGTCGTAAGAGTTTCCCTGGCCGGCGACAAGGTCGCGTACATGGCCAACATCGGCGGCCTCGGTTTCGATTCCCACGTCTGCGAAAGGGTCAACGCCCAGAAGGAGAGGGGAATGCGCAGCTCGCGTATTTACCTGAATTCGCTGCTTTACAATTTCACCCACACAAAGTCATTCAACGCAGCGTTTTACCGCGACGGCGAGCTGGTTTACTCCGGTCCCATACTGGATGTCGCCTTCGGAAACGGTTCATACTGCGGCGGAGGAATGCAGCAGTGCAACCTTGCCGACCCGACCGACGGCATTCTGGATGCGATCATTCTGCCTAAGATGCCTCTCTCCAGCTTCATCTCTGAGGTCCCGCGCCTGCTGCGCAGCACTCTCGACAAGTCGAAAAAGATTCTATACGTTCGCGGCACTAACTTCAAAGTCGTCCCTCTCGACGACCAGTCCGCCGATATTATGGAAATAGACGGAGAAATCGTTGGTAACCTCCCGATTGAAATCTCAATCGTTCCCGGAAAGAAGATCAACGTCCTCGCACATCCTGATTTCCGCAAATAAAGGCACACAGAGAGCCCCCCAGAGTCTGCATTTTCCCGGACTAGGGTCGCTTCCAGACGCGCAGCGTCGTCAAGCGATAGCAGATCTCTGGGGGGCTCTCTGTGTGCCCTAAATGAACTAGACCATGAGGGCTCCTACGAGACCGAGGATGGCGTAGAATTCAGGAAGAGCGGCGTAGATAAGGGTGTTGGTGAACACGTCGTGGCCCTGGCTTACACCTACGATACCGTTTGCGCAAACCTGTCCCTGACGGATAGCTGAAAGCATACACACGAGACCGACACAAGCTCCAACTCCGAAGATGACGAGTCCCATTTCTGGAGCTTCCTTCATTTTGCTGAGGAGCATGAAGAATGCTACGAAGCCGTAGATACCCTGGGTAGCAGGGAGTGCGGACAGAACCATGTAGGTTCCTGATCCTTCGGGTTTCTTCTTGAGTGCGCCTTCTGCGGCGTTGCCGGCGGTGGTGGTGCCGATGCTACTTCCGATACCTGCGAGGGCCAGCACAAGGCCGAGGCCCAGATAACCGAGAATTGTTTGAAGCATAATCTATAAGTTTTTAATTGTTAATTGTTTTTCTTGAGAGGGTTGTAGTTGCGTCCGACTCCTTCATAACCGGAGTTCTTGAAGAACTCGAGGAAGTTGAGTCGTAAGGGGTGTACGAAGGCGCCAAGGGCTGCCATCGCAAGGTTGAGGGTATGGCCGATGATAACGATCAGGAGGAAGGCTACCCATCTGCCGATGCCGCCGTCGCCGAGGGCCATCTTCGCGAGGTCGTTGAATGCGAAGCCGAGCATGCTGCCAGCAAGGCCGAGGGCATATAGGCGGAGGTAACTAAGGACATCTCCAAGGACGCCGGTAGCCGTGTTGTAAGCTTCCCAGAGTCCGGATCCTATGTTGATAAGGGGATTGCGGTGGAGATTGTTCAGGAGGAAAATTCCGAGTCCCGAGATAACTCCGAGCGCAATCACGATAATCTTGGTAAGGGCTGCGTCGATGACTCCCATCAGGGAAATCAATGCCACTACCACTCCGCCGACTATCAATAAAGTCCATCCCCATGTACCGAGGCTGTTAAGGAAGCCCTGGTTCTTGGTAGCATAGACGGTCTTCACTATCATTGCGAGGCAGAGGTGAACGATACCGACCGCGAGAGCAAGGATCATGGTTCCGTCGTAGGTTGATACCTTCGCGGGAACCATAATTCCCTTCAACGCATCGGGAATCACTGCCCATGTGCTGATGTCCATCGAGAAGAAAGTGTGGAAGAGGAAGCCCACAACCACCGTCGCGCCGCCAAGGGTGACGACAAGCGGGGCAAGGGAGGCGAAACTCTTCACCTTCCTAAGGAGTAATCCTATGATAATCAGGACGATACCATATCCGGCATCTCCCATACACATAGCGAAGAACAGCAGGAAGAAGATGGAGATGTAGGGGGTCGGATCGAAACCGTTGTAGGCCGGGCGGCCGTACATGTCGGTAAGGACCTCGAACATGCTGACGAATTTGTTGTTCTTCAGTTTGATTGGTGGATTGTCTTCCAGAACGGCGTTGCTCCAGGTGAAATACGCATCGAGCTCGGCAAACTCAGCCCTTAACTCCTCGTCCTTCTCGCTTGGGGCGAAACCGGTAACGACAGTCAGATGGTCTTCGGCTGCGCTTTCGGTTGCCGCACCGGCAAGATAGCGGTCGAGTTCAGCGGTGAGCTCTGCCAAGCGGGCCCTGAGGCCGGGAAGCTCCGAGGAGCGATCGACCAGGGTCTTGCGGTACGCCTCTATCTCAGAGTCGAGTCCGTCAATTTCCGCGCGGACGTCTTCACTGCTCCTGGACGGAGCCTGAATGGCCTTGAGAGGGAAGTCGGTGGCGCCCACCACCACAAAGTATGTGTATCCCTTTTGTTCGGCGACAACCTGAATAGGGTATTGCTGCTCCCACTCAGGGTCGAACTTCTTAGTCTGGACGCTGTAGAAACTAAGTTTGAGGCCCTTGGATTCGAGTCCGGCTACAGCGTCGGCATCGAACGAGCCCCAGATTTCCGCAGTCGCAGCTTCTTTCTCGAGTTCGGAACGGTGGGAGAGAAGTGAAGACAGATGGGCATCAGAACCCTTCTCGATATCGGAGATTTCCGCCTTGAGGGCGGTAACCTTGTCGAGCAGGGCGGCCGAGGTGGAATCGACAGGCTTCACCGAACGGGTGATGTCGACTACTCCAAGGGCCTGGATCTTTTCGAGGAAGGCTTCGGTCCCGCTGCTGAGCAGGATGAAGTCGTAGCGTGTCATGGGTGTGATCATACGGCGGCCTCCTCCTCTTCTTCTGCGGCGTGACGAGTCTTGACTATCTTCGAAGATGCCTTGCTGAGGTTCTCCTCGTCTTCCATATAACGTTTGATCTTACGAATGGCTTCCTGATACCCCGGAATCTGGACCTTTTCGTAGAGGTTCACTTTCTGGGTAGTCTTCTTGCGCTGATAGTCCAGGATCTTGCGCCTCTGCTCAAAGATCTCCGAGGTGATGCCCAGACGGGTTATGTCCTTGAGAATCTGAACTCCGTCGGCATACCAGGCAGGCTTCGTAAAGGCGTTGAAGGGCTTGAGCTCATAGATGATGTCGTCCAGGGCGGGGATCTTCACTCCGGCCACCTTGGCGGTAGAGAGTTTGATATCCACTATGCGGATGAGGCCGGGCTCGAATTCGTTCCAGAGCGCTGCAAGGTAGTCGTACCTCTGAAGCGCCGCCGTAACTTCGGCTTCCAGCCTTTCCGCTTCCGTCTTAGCCGCCATCACGCTGATCCTGAGGGCCGACTCCTTGTTCTTGAGGGTAGGGAGGGCCTTCTGCCGGACCTTCAGCTGCTTGCCGAGACTGGTCAGGGAAGTCTTGTTGTATTGAAACTTGATTGCCATCAGGCTTTCCAGTATTTATCTATCATAGCCTGCTTGAGGCCGGTCTCCTCGGGCTTGAAGTACTTGCCGAAGAGTTCCCAGGCGGTGTCAAGCATCTCTTCAATCTTGATGTTGACATCGATACTCAGCAGGCGGGTTGCATATTCCTTGGCGAAATCGAGGCACCTGAGGTCGTAGTCCGACAGGTCGAAACCGTTCTCAAGCTTGGTCTTGGCGTTCTGAGCGTCTGCGTAGAGGCGCACGCCTGCGTTCATGACCTGTGAGTGATCCTCGCGGGTCTTCTTACCCTGGACGAGCTGTTTCAGACGGGACAGCGAACGGAACGGGTCGACGATGACCTTACCGGAATCGGTGTCGGCGCGCAGGTACAGCTGGCCTTCGGTAATATAACCTGTGTTGTCAGGAATAGCGTGGGTGATATCGCCGTCGTTAAGGGTAGTAACGGCGATGATGGTGATCGATCCTCCCGAAGGAAGCTGCACGGCCTTCTCGTAGATCTTTGCGAGGTCGGAGTACAGCGAACCGGGCATGGAGTCCTTCGAAGGAATCTGGTCCATACGGTTCGACACGATCGAAAGGGCGTCGGCATACAGTGTCATGTCGGTAAGGAGCACAAGCACCTTCTCGTTTTTGTCCACTGCGAAGTATTCCGCGGCCGCAAGAGTCATATCCGGGATGAGCAGACGCTCTACCGGGGGCTCTTCGGTAGTGTTAACGAACGAAACGATCCTGTCGAGCGCGCCGGCGTTCTCGAACTCATGGCGGAAGAACAGGTAGTCGTCGTTGGTAAGGCCCATGCCTCCGAGGATGATCTTGTCGACGTCGGCGCGAAGGGCCACATCGGCCATGACCTTATTGTAAGGCTGGTCAGGATCGGCGAAGAAAGGAATCTTCTGGCCGGAGACCAGGGTATTGTTGAGGTCGATACCAGCGATACCCGTAGGGATAATCTCGCTGGGCTGACGACGCTTATACGGGTTCACGGACGGGCCGCCTACCTGCCTCTCTTCGCCTTCTACCTCCGGACCGCCGTCGATAGGCTGACCGTAGGCGTTGAAGAAACGGCCTGAGAGCTGCTCGCTGACCTTGAGGGTAGGGGGAGCACCGAAGAAGGTAACTTCTGCATCGGTAGGGATGCCTTCGGTTCCGGCGAAGACCTGAAGGGTGACGAGGTCGCCCTTGATCTTCACTACCTGGGCGAGACGCCCTGCAACTGTTGCAAGTTCGTCATTGGACACACCCGCGGCCTTGAGCGATACGGTCGCTTTGGTGATGGCCTCGAGGTGGGTGTAGATTTTCTGGTATGCTTTACTTGCCATTGCTTTCGAGAAGTTTAGTGATCTTGTCCTTGTATGCGTAGAACTCCTTGGACTCGAAGCCCGTGTAGTTCATCTGACGAAGGTCGTTGATCAGGTTCTTGAAGTAGTCGCGGCACTGCTCGTAGTCTTCGAAATCGAAATCGCGTGAGCAGATGTCCATGATAAGGTTGAGCATATACTTCTGACGCTCGAGCGGGCAGAGTGCGTCGACTTCGTCGAATGCATCCTGCTGAAGGAATGCGAAGTCGATCATCTCGCTCTTCCAGAAGTCGATATGGTAATTCATCGGCACGCCGTCGTCGCCGAGGATGTCGATCTGGTCCTTCATCTCGCGGCCCCTGCGCACGCAGTTCTTGGCCTTGATCACGAGGTCGACCCAGCCCTTCTCGACCTTCTCGTCGAGGTAGGAGATGATCTCGGGATACTCGAGATATTTGGAATAGGAATCGATAGGGTTGACAGCCGGGTAGCGCTTCTGGTCTGCGCGGCTCTGCTCGAGGGCGTAGAAGCAGCGGGCTGCCTTCTTTGTGGACTCGGTGACGGGTTCCTTGAGGTTACCGCCGGCAGGGGAGACCGTACCGATAAAGGTCACGGCGCCGGTCTTGCCGTTGTTCAGAACGACCATGCCCGCACGGGCGTAGAAGTTCGAGATGATGGCCGAGAGGTCCACCGGGAAAGCGTCTTGGCCCGGGAGTTCCTCCATACGGTTACTCATCTCACGCAGAGCCTGGGCCCAGCGGGAGGTCGAGTCCGCAAGAAGGAGGCACTTAAGTCCCATGGCGCGGTAGTACTCGCAGATGGTCATGGCCGTGTAGACGGAAGCCTCGCGGGCTGCAACGGGCATGTTGGAGGTGTTGCAGATAATGGTCGTACGCTCCATCAGGTTGCGGCCGGTATGGGGGTCGATGAGTTCGGGGAACTCGGTGAAAATCTCTACGACCTCGTTTGCACGCTCTCCGCAGGCGGCCATCACGATGACGTCGGCCTCGCCCTGCTTTGCGATAGCGTGCTGAAGCACGGTCTTACCGCAGCCGAAAGGACCGGGGATGAAGCCGGTACCGCCCTCGGCGATGGGATCGAAGGTGTCGAACATACGGATACCGGTTTCCATGATCCTCTGCGGACGCGGTTTCTCCTTGTAACCCTTGACGGCTACCTTGACCGGCCATTTCTGGACCATGGTGACCTCGACATCCTCTCCGTCTTCGGCGGTAAGGACTGCGATCACCGTATCAATATTGTATTGTCCGGCTTCCTTGATGCTCTTTACGGTGTATTCTCCCTTGAAGGAGAAGGGGACCATGATTTTGTGGGGCAGCCATCCTTCCTTGACCTCGCCCAGCCAGCTTGCAGCCTGGACCTTGTCGCCGACCTTGGCCTCGGGCACGAAGTCCCAAAGCTTGGTGTGGTCGAGCGGGGCGGTGTACTCGCCGCGCTTGAGGAAGACATCCTCCATGGTCGCGAGGTTGTTCTGCAGTCCGTCGTACGAACTGGACAGAAGGCCGGGACCGAGCTGGACCTCGAGCATCTTGCCGAGGAACTCAACGGAGTCGCCGCACCTGAGGCCGCGAGTGCTTTCGAACACCTGTACGGACGCTTTGTCGCCGCCCACCTTGATGACTTCTGCGAGAAGTTTAGTGCCTTTGAGGTCGATATGGCAGAGTTCGTTCTCCGCTACAGGACCGTCTACCTGCACAGTCACCAGGTTGGACACGATGCCCGTTACTTTACCTGTTGTACTCATTATTTATTTCGTTTTTATTGTTTCTGATTTCGTCTACGAGCTTGCGGAACAGTTCGCGCCCGGTTTCTGGATCGAGCTTGAGCCACCTGTCGATAATCCTGAGCTTTGCTACAAAGCCGAGGATAGCGTCGATGGTGAAGACCTGCAGGCCGACTATTTCGTCTATCCTGGCCCACATAAGGTCGTCCAAACCGCGCTCGCGTTCGAGGATGTCGCTGCCTTCCAGCACGCCCATCACCTGCTTGTAACCTTCGAATTCGCGGGGCTCGGCTTCCTTGTCCAGAACCATTACATCCATACCTTCCGGCCTGTTAAGAGCCTTGTTGAGGTACTCCACGCGTGTGTTGCGCACATCCAGATCGTAGGAGAAATACTCGCGGATGAAGGGATCTGAGCAGGCGAGGGCCTTGATGTAGAATTCGGAGTCCAGTTTGTCGGGCTCGAAACCCGACAGCAGGATATCGAGCAGAGCTTCGTCTTTACGCGAAAGCTGGCTGCGTATTTCCCCGATGACGGCATCGCAGTCGAGATCTCCGCGGAAATCACTGGTGATCACCGGGAGACTCGCCACTATATACTCGTAATTATTCACCGAAGAGAAGCTTTTTGGTTACCGGACGGAGATATTCGCCGATCAGGTCAACGAAGGTTTCGTCTGTAAGGCTGACGAACCAACCGCCGTCGGCAGGACCGATGGTGAAGCCGCCTGCGATCTTCTTGGAGAAAGAGGCCTTTACGCCACCCTTGAGGGTCTTGGCGAGATTGGCTTCCACCCACGGAGCGAGGTCTTTCTTGAGAGCTTCGGGAAGCACGATCTCGAGATCGGCGCTTTCCTGGGCGCTGAAGTTCTTCGCTACCGCAAGGATGATCTCCTTGAGGAAATCGGCCTCTGAAAGGGCCTTGACGGTTCCGGCTTTCACTATAGAGTCGGTGAGGATGTTTTCGATGTCTTTGCGGGTAGCCTGGAGGGCCTGCTCGGAAGCCATCTTCACATCTGACTTTGCCTTACCGGCGAGGTCCGCTGCCTCTTTCTCGGCTTTGGCCACTATCCTGGCAGCCTCTGCCTTAGCATCAGCAACTATCTTCTCGGCCTGAGCACGGGCGTCGGCGAGGTACTTGTCGCCCTCTTCCTTGCCTTTCGCAAGACCGTCCTGATAAAGCTTGTCGGTGAGTTCTTGGAGTTTGTTCTGCATATTGATATTGTTACGATTTATTCTTTGTCGCTTAAAAAACGCGCGCAAAAATAATCAAAAACGTAATAATTGACAATAAAAAATAACATAATCAGCATGTACTTGCACGCCCATTTTCCTTGAATAGGTTGGAAAAGCGACAATGCCAATAAGCAGTATGCACTTTCACGCCCATTTTCCCGGACTAGGGTCGCTCCCAGACGCGCAGCGTCGATGAGCGATAGGGCGTGAAAGTACATACTGCTTATTATACTATTGCTGATGTGCTGGCTTTAGTAGATCGAGCACAACCTTTACAGGATTGAATGTCTCGATTGGAACTTCAACGAAAGAAGTGAGCCAGTCGGACATTGCTCCATTCCAGAGTCCGGGGAGTTCGAGAGCCTTGAGCTCGCGTCCCTGGTAGCTCTTCGAGCTGATGAAACCAGTCTCTGGATCGACGTGGGCGAGAAGGTCGAATTTCTTGCCTTCTGAATTGCGCAGGCAGCAAACCAGATCCACGGGGTTGAAGTGAGTTGCTTCCTTCATCAGTGAAGGATCGCTGATCTGGACGCTCTCGAGTATCTGGAGAGAGGTGCTGCCGTCTTTTTCGCGGATGATGAACGGGCCGCCTCCCGGCTCGCCTTCGTTGCGGACCATTCCGCAGACGCGGAGTGGTCTGTCAAGCTTGGCGCGCAGGGCCAGGGCCCTCTCCTTGCAGTTCTTGAACTCAGGCATCTCGATGCAGAATTCATCCTTGAGGAATTTCTCTATTTCATTGCACAGCGCCTGCATTTCCTCTGTAGCAAAGCGATCGTCGTAGGAGGGGAAATAGCCTGCAATATTGGGCTGGTAAGGAGCCGGGTTGATTCCGGCAAGCTGGTCGAAATCGACCAGATATCCGAACACGCGGTCGCGAAGCTGGAGGGCGCGGCCCATGAGAGCCTTCTTATAAAGGGCGGTGGTGGGCAGGAGCCTCTCAACCGCGACGTTGTCAATATTTTTGATGCTGACGAGTTCCTCGTCTACCGCGCCGAGGTTGTGGATAAGGGCTCCATGGCCAGCAGGGCGGGTGAGGACGGTCCCGTCTTCCTTGAGGAAGGGTTTGTTGTCGGGAGTAACTGCGATGGTATCGGTCGCTTTGTCCTGGTAGGTGAACCTTATATTATACTTCACGCCATAGCGCTTCTCGTAAGCCTCTTTCACTTCGGCAAGGGCCTTCTCGAACAGAGCTTTGTGTTCGGGGGAGATGGTGAAAGTGAGGTTGACGGTGCCGTCGGCATTGCGCATATACTCCTGACCTTCGACAAGGTGCTCGGCGAACGCGGTGCGGGCTTCCTTCGGATAGCGGTGGAATTTCAGCACTCCCTTGGGCTTGGTGCCATATCCAAGGCCGGGCTCTTCAAGCAGGGCATCAGCTGTCTTCACGGGATCGTAAGGAGCCTTTCCGAAGACTGCCGGGTCATAGAAAGCGAACTTTTCGATATTGTCCGCAAGCTTTTCGATGGTCTCCGGTTTGTGGGCGAAGACGTCCTTGAACATGCGGGAAGCGGCGCCCGAAGCGGGAACGAACTTGCACTTGCCCGCGACCTTGGCTGTGTCGCAGTAGTCCGATGCCTCCTTGAGCTGCTTTTCGTCGAGTTTTACGATGCCGCGGCCGATGGTGGCGGCGGCGACGATCTTAAGGGAGGGGAAGCCTTCCTTGAACCTTTCGATTTGTTCTTTCTGTGTCATATGCGGTTATTCTATAAAAAATTCTCTCCGGTATTTGTAGTCCCTGCGAAGGGCCTTGAAATCTCCTGGGTTCATCCTGAACAGGAAATCGTCGGTGAAGATGGGGTAGTTGTACTGGAAGGTACTTGTCATCTGGCCCTGGCTCATTCCGGTCATATTAAGACGTACCGAGTCCATGCCCTCGATGTCCGGCACCGGCACAAAATCGAACAGGTCCGTGATGCCGAAATAGCGGGCTGTCGAGCGCACGGCCATTCGCGTACCGCCGAGCTTGCCTTGGTAGGAGTACCCGGCAATATGCGGGGTGGCGATATCCACGACTTCGACCAGCCTGGGGTTGACGTCTGGTTCGCCGTTCCATGTGTCGATCACTACTGAATCGAGTTTTGGCAAGGCCCTGAACAGCGCCGCTTCGTCGATAATCTCGCCGCGGGCGGTGTTTATGAGCATGGCTCCGTGGCGCATTTTCTCGAAAAATGCGTCGTCGCACATCTTGCGGGTCTGATCGTTCAGAGGGACATGGAGCGTTACGATGTCGGAGTTGGCCAGCAGGTAGTCCAGTGAGCAGAACTGCGAAGGACCTTCGGATTCTTCTCTGGGAGGGTCGTTAAGCAGGACCTTGAAGCCGAGCTGGCGCGCTGCTGTCTCGACCCTGATGCCGCAGTTGCCGCAGCCTATGATACCGATGGTGGCGCCGATTATGTTGCGGCTCTTACGCGCCGCGCAGCCGAACATGGCAGAGAATACGTAGTTCATTACCGCTCCGGCGTTGCAGCCGGCGGCTCTTGAGGTATGGATGCCGTGTTCCTTGCAGTATTCCAGATCAATGTGGTCCGAACCGATGGCGGCGGTCGCAATCATCTTGACATTGGTTCCTTCGAGAAGAGCGGCGTTGCATTTGGTGCGGGTTCGGATGATAAGGCCGTCGACATTGAGCAGGTCGTTGTGGGAAATCTCGGCGCCGTCGAGGTAGACGACTTCGCCGTAGGGCTCGAAGACGCCTTCGATAAACGGAATCGATTTCTCTATGACCAGTTTCATTTCAGGACCAGTTTTTCGACTTTATGGAGCCTCGGGTCGTCTTTTATGAAGAGGTCGTCGGCATCCAGTATCTGATTGATTTTTGCAACAAGGGCCTCGGTCTGGAGGAACAGGACGCTACGAAGTACCGACGAATCGAGGGTGATCGTAAGGGTTCCGTCCTTGAAATAGCGTTTGATGGTGTGGTCTGCGACTCCGGAAGCCTCATCCCAGGCCTGGAAAATCCTGCGGCTGTTGTGCGAGAAACTTATGCCCATGGCCTTGACGTAGCGCAGCATAATGTTCTCCATGCCTTCGGCTGTCTTCTTCTCTAGTTTCATTGCCTGGTGAACACGCCTCCGCACGCCTGATAGAATGTGGATTCCTCGGTGATTCCAGAGATTATGCTCTGAAGACGGGATTTGTCAGTATCAGTTATGAAAATCTGGCCGAAATCTTTGCTGGCAACCATCTCGAGGAGGTTGCGGGTTCGGTCGAAGTCCAGCTTGTCGAAAAGGTCGTCCAAAAGAAGGATGGGCGCGAAGCCGTACTTGTCCTTCATGATTTCATATTGGGCGAACTTAAGCGAAATGAGGAACGACTTCTGCTGGCCCTGGGAGCCCACTTTTCTTATGGGATCACCGTCCATCGTGAAGATAAGGTCGTCGCGCTGGATTCCGCAACTTGTGAACCCGAGAAGTCTGTCCTTAGGAAGGTTCTCGCGAAGCAGGTCATAAAGTGAACCTTTGTCGAGGTCCGAGCGGTAGCGTATGCCAACATTCTCTCGGCCTCCTGAGAGGAGCGAATAGAACTTTCCAACCTGGGGTTCAATTGCCTGCACGAAAGCTTTACGCTTTTCGAATATGCGCGTTCCCCATTCAGCAAGGCGGGTGTCGATAGTCTCCAGAATGTCGTCGTCGCAACCGCCTTTAAGGACTACGTTGCGGGTCTGGATCAGTTTGTTGTAACGCTGGATGTCCGCAAGAAATTCACGGTCAATCTGCGAGAGGACTGCATTGGAAAAGCGTCTGCGCTCGTCGGATGAATCGCTGACAAGCGATGAATCGCCGGGGGAGACCATTACGATAGGCAGGATTCCTATGTGGTCGCTGATTTTAACGTAAGGTTTTCCATCGCGGGTGACTTTCTTCTCTTCGCCTTCGGCGGTCTTGATTCCGAAACGCGCTTGAAGGCCGTCGTGCATCTCGTAGGTTCCAGCGAGTTCGAAAACGCTGGTGCCGTGGGCATAATTATATTTATCCGATGCTCCGAAGGCGCTCTTGGTCATCGAGAGATAGTAGACTGCATCCAAAAGGTTGGTCTTTCCCTCGCCGTTTCCTCCGCTCAGGCAGTTGAGGTTAGGGGAAAACTCGAGCTCCTGGAGGCTTATGTTCCTCCAGTTCCTCACGACAATTTTCTTAAGGACGGGCATCGGTTATTTCTTTGCGGCTCTTGGATGGGCGCTGTCGTACACTTTCTTTAATTTCTCAATCGAGTTATGGGTATAAACCTGGGTGGCGGCCAGCGAGGAGTGTCCGAGCAGCTCTTTTATGCTGTTTATATCGGTTCCGTCGTCGAGCAGTTCGGTGGCGAGGGTGTGCCTGAGGACATGGGGCGACTTGCGCGATGTGATCTCCGGCACGGCTCCGAGCTCCTCCTTTACCGCTCTGTCTACAAAGACCGGATAAAGCCTGCTTCCGGCTCTTGTGACAAGCAGAGGGGAGTCCGCTCCGCCCACCTCTATTCCCATTTTGTCAATTGCTCGTAAATATAGCAAAATCTCCTCACAAATTGTCTGCGTGAGGGGTATTTCTCTCATCTTGTCTCCCTTTCCGCGGACATGCATTACCTTGCGGGAAGAGTCGTAGGAGCCGCGGTTCAAAGATATCAGTTCCGCGCGGCGAATACCGGTGGAATACAGCAGGCTGATGATTATGCGATTGAGAACTCGGGAATAGAGCTGGACGTCGCCCTTGTCGCCTGGTTTTCCGCTGAACAGCCGGAGTACCTCTTCGCTGCCGTAAAGGGCGGTCTGCTCGAAATACTCGTCCATGTTCTCTTCGCGATAGAAAACGGGCAGGCGCTTCTCGACCTTGGGTCGGGGGAGCGTCCTGACCGGGTTGGAGGCCAGTGCCCCCTGGGCCACTAGCCAGCGGCAAAATCCGCTCAGCACGCTCAGATGGAGCCCGACGGTCCTGGCGCCTACCCCCTGGTCGTCCATCAGCCACACTTCGTAGCTTCGCAGCACGGATGTGTTCAGCGATGCGACTATCTCTTCGGGCTCGACGAACCTGGCGAACTGATCGAGTATCTCCCTGTACACGGCCTGCGTGCGGGATGAATAACGTTTCACTCCGCCAGTGTAAGCCAGATATTTAGTGATTGGGTCCGTCATTGCCAGAAGGGATCCTCCTCCCAGCCTTCGGGGAAGCCCATTAGTGCGGGATTGGCTACGGGGTAGTTGTGGATCAGGTTTTTAAGACGTTGGGCGAAGGTGTTCGTAGGCTTCACCGTGTTCTGAAGGTATTTGATCACGCAGAGCGTGAGATAGACGTGGTCCTGGGCGTCGGGCTGTTGCTCCGGGAAGAGTCCTCGGTGCGCGTCAGGCACCAGCGCCGGCACGCTTAGGGTCTTGTTCCAAAGACGGTTGTGGTGCGCGCACATGTTCCTGATGTAGACGAGGTGCTGCAGCCAGGATATGAAGACGGTATCCGAAACGCCGTAGTGGCCGGCTATCTTGATTCGCAGGATACCCGGTTTCATGGCCGCGAAGAGGCTGGCAAGAGTCCCCATCGATGTCGCTTCGAGGGCAAGCCAGCACGGCGGCAGGGGATTCGAATACTTTAAGTAGAAGCGTTTGATTGCATCGTTGTCCGACCTCTGAACCTCGGAGGTGAGGTGACGCATGATTTCGCGGTGCTCGCCCTTGCTGCGGAAATAGTCCGGATTCATGTACCAATAGCCGGAATCGTCCGATGAGGAGGCATAGGCTATGCGGGCGCGGATAGAGATTTCGATCTTCTCCATTTCATGGAAGATGAGCTCGCGCAGACGGCGGTCGAAACCGTAGAGCGCGTAGACGTCGTCCATGGTCGTCCATTCCTTGAAACGGTGCGTCACCCGGTCTTCCATGAAAGGGACCAGATAACTCTTGAGCCTGGAATAACTGACGTTCTGCAGGACGCGCAGGGCCTTCTTTTCGTCGGGTATGCGCAGACCCTGGCTCTTGAGGAGCTTGATCTGGTCTTCGAAGGATAGTGCGCTGCCGTGGAACTCAATTTTCTGCATAGACACAAATATACTAAAAAAGGATTAAATTTGTAGGGATGAAACAGATATGGGATCCGCTCAGGCGCAAAAATGTCGCACTCACTCCGGAGGAGCAGGTGCGGCAGTGGTTCATCGGCGTTTTGCGTGATTCCTTCGGAGTGCCCGAACACATGATGGGCAGCGAGGTTTCCTTCGAGTTCGGAAAGAAACCCTACAGGGCCGATATTGTAGTCTTTGATCGCTCGGCCAGACCCATGGCAGTCGTGGAGTGCAAACGTCCCGAAGTCGCCATCACCGAAGAGGTGGTCCGTCAGGCTCTGCGTTACAACTCCGTGCTCGATGTCCGTTTCATCTTCCTCACAAACGGAAATAATACTTATCTTTACGGCAGGGATGGCTCCGAGTTCGTCCGCCTGGACCGCGTCCCGTCCTTCGAAGAAATGCTATGCCGACAATAGTGCCCCAGTATCTCGATCGCAAGATCTTCCGCCTCGTCAGCGAAGTGGCTGAGGAGAGGGGAGTGCGTGCTTTCGTGATAGGTGGCTTTGTGCGCGACTGCTTCCTCGGCCGCCCGTCTTGCGATATTGACATAGTGGTCGAGGGCAGCGGGATAGATTTTGCCCGCGCGGTTGGCGAGAGGACCCATTCCTACGTATCATATTTCAAGAACTTCGGGACCGCCATGCTCCATTATCAGGGCGATGAAATCGAATTCGTCGGTGCCCGAAAGGAGTCCTACAGGCGCGAATCCCGTAAGCCCATAGTGGAGAACGGGACGCTGCGCGACGACCAGGAGAGGCGCGATTTTACAATCAACGCCATGGCCTTTTCGCTCCAGAAGGACTCATTCGGCGAGCTGGTCGACCCCTTCGGCGGAATCAAGGATCTCGCGGCCGGAATAATCCGTACCCCTCTGGACCCCGATACAACCTATTCGGACGACCCCCTGCGTATGCTGAGGGCCGTGCGTTTTGCCACTAAACTCTCGACTCCCGAGCAGACATTCACCATAGTCCCGGAATCGCTCGAGTCCATGCGCCGCATGGCCGACCGCCTGAGTATTCTGTCTGTAGAGCGCATCACCGAAGAACTGAACAAGATGCTGGTGACGCGCCGCCCGTCCATGGCCTTCGAGCTGATGGAACAGACCGGCCTGCTGTCGCGCATCCTGCCCGAGCTGTGCGCCCTCAAGGGCGTTGAGACCCAGGAAGGCAAGGGCCACAAAGAAAATTTCTCGCACACGCTCATGGTCCTGGACAATGTAGCCGCCACCGATGGCCCGGAGCCGAAACTCTGGCTACGCTGGGCCGCGCTTCTCCATGATATAGGGAAGCCCGCCTCGAAGCGCTTCGACCCTTCTACCGGGTGGACTTTCCATGGCCATGACCTCATAGGCTCGAGGATGGTGCCCAAGATCTTCGGGCGCCTGAAACTCCCGATTGACGCCATGAAATACGTCAAGAAGCTGGTGTGGCTGCATCTCCGCCCGATAGCGCTTGTCGACGACGGCGTGACCGATTCGGCCGTGCGCCGTCTGCTCTTCGACGCCGGTGAGGACATCGAGGACCTCATGATACTCTGCCGGGCAGATGTCACTTCGAAGAACCCCGCCAAGGTGGCCAGAATCCAGTCGAACTTCTCGCTGGTGGAGCAGAAGCTTGTGGAGGTTGAGGAGAAAGACAAAATACGCAATTTCAAGAACCCGATTACAGGGGAACACGTGATGGAGGTCTACGGCCTCGACCCGTGCAACACTATCGGAGTTCTCAAGGAAGCCGTCAAGGAGGCTATTCTCGACGGCGTGATAGAAAACGATTTCGAACAGGCGGACGCATTCATGCGTAAAAAGGCCGCCGAAATGGGCTTAACTGAGAAGAAATGACCAAATCAGCCGTACTCATAATCTACACGGGGGGAACGATCGGCATGAAAACCGATCCGCGCGTCGGCGCGCTCCGTCCTTTCGATTTCAGCCAGATACTGGAAGAGGTGCCTGAGTTGTTGAAGTTCGCGGGAACAATCGACTCGTATTCTTTCGACCCTCTCATCGATTCATCGGACATCGATCCGGCAATGTGGCAGAAGATGGCCCGGGTGATTCAGGAGAAATACGACCAGTACGACGGTTTTGTGGTGCTTCATGGTACTGATACTATGTCGTATTCGGCTTCAGCCCTCAGTTTCATGCTTCATAACCTGGCAAAGCCGGTTATTTTTACGGGTAGCCAGCTTCCGGTCGGAGCTCCACGCACAGACGGTAAGGAGAATCTGGTATCGGCGGTCGAGATCGCTGCGGCCAAGAACCCCGACGGCAGCGCCAGGGTGCCTGAGGTCGCCATTTATTTCGGCTCCAAGCTGATGCGCGGTAACCGCACTACAAAGGTCAACGCAGAGAGTTTCGAGGCTTTCCGTTCGCCTAATCTTGAGCCTCTCGCCGAAACCGGCATCAATATTCGCTACAACGACGCCATCATCCGAAAGTGGAACGGAAAACCGCTGGAGGTTTCTTTAGGGCTCGATACCCGTGTCTCTATTTTGAAAATCCATCCCGGAATTACGCCTCAAGTAGTTCGCAATATTTTGCTGGGCCCGGAGACCCGTGCCGTCATTATAGAAACCTACGGAGCCGGTAACGCCCCTTCAGCGGCATGGTTCATGGATTTGGTGCGTGAGGCGGCCAGGGAAAAGATACTGGTCAACGTAACCCAGTGCCCCGCAGGTACAGTCGATATGGACCTTTACGCCACGGGGAAACAGATGAAGGAAGCCGGTGTCGTATCTGGTTTTGACAGTACTACCGAAGCCATGCTTGCAAAACTCTTCCACCTTCTTGGCGCAGGAATATCCGATGCCGAGGTCAAGGCCAAACTTGTACTTAGCCTGAAAGGAGAGGTATAGTATTTGATTATTAACACTGAGATGAAACGAATATTACTATTTGTCCTGCTGGCGGCATTGTCCGTCCCGGGATTTGCTCAAAGCCAGTTGGATGCAGCTACTCTCGCGAAGAGGGAAGCGCGCAAGAATCTGGTTATCAAAGAGTGGAACACCGACGCCAAGTCCAAGACCAAGTGGCTCGACCGCATCACCAAGTACGACGATCAGGGCCGCAAGATCGAACAGATAGAGTACAACCAGTACGGCATGGCTTGGAGGGAGGTTTATGAGTACGATCCTGAGGTCGGAAAGATCATAAAGGAGACCAAGTACGACGCCAAGAACAAACCTTCACTGGTCCGTAAATACGAGTACAACGAAGACGGTACCAAGAAAAAGCAGTACAACTATTCGCCTACCGGCAGATTGCTTACTGTGAAGGTGTTCGAGTATTCTTCAGAATAGCTCACATGCCGGCCGGTATCGATTTCAGGAAACTTCCCGTTTGGAAAAAGATGGGGGAGATTTCGCTGGACGAGATGGATTCGATCAAGTTGATGAACAGGATCGACACCAAATTCGTCACGAGCGAAAGTACCCTCGTTCGGGTTCTTGACGATGCCGCGGCTCAGGGCTATCGCGTCTGTACCATCGAAGGCCAGCGCGTTCTGAGCTATTATTCTGTCTACTATGATACCCCCGACCTCTTTATGTACACGGCCCACGAAACCGGCCGCAAGACACGTCAGAAGGTCAGGGTAAGAACCTATCTGATCTCGGGTGACACCTACCTCGAAATCAAGCGCAAGAACAATAAAGGACGCACGAAAAAGAAGAGAATAGGGATACCGATTGAGGAGCGCATGGACTTTTCCGGCGACAAGGCGGCTGCCGATTTTCTGGCAGAAAAGTCGTGGTTCAAGGCAGACGGGATATTTCCCGAGTGCACAACCGAGTTTGACCGCATTACCTTGGTGAATGCTGCGAAGACAGAAAGGCTCACTATCGACATGAACCTTCATTTCCACAATTTCTCCTCGGGTTTTGACGGTAATCTCAAGGATGCCGTAATCATTGAACTCAAGCAGGACGGAAGGGCGGATTCCCAGATGAAGGGTATACTTCTGAATCATCGTATTCATCCTTTCCGCATAAGCAAATACTGTATGGGTGTGGTCCTTACTGAACCGCGGGCACGTACCAACCGCTTCAAGGAGAAACTCAGGATGGTTGAAAAGATAATAAACGATAAAATAGATACTTATGAAAGCAATTCTTAGAACGCTGGCAGTTTCCTTCGCGCTGCTTTTCGCAGTCAATGCAGCCTATGCCCAACCGCAGAGCGGCGCAGTCCAGCTCCTTCCGGCAGAAGACCTGGAGTCGGAAGAATTCCCCGAATTTGACCCGACAATAGCCCAGGAAAATGGCTATCAGGTAGACCTCGACGAAGCTACGGGCGAGTACAAGATACGTTCTTCGTTCTCCGCCGTCTGGGCTGAGATACTCAGGCTCCTGGAGCGTTTTCTTTTCAACCTCCTTATTAGCTGGATCATAGTCCATTTCTTCTATTTCCGCAAGAACGGACGTACCGACTACTATTTCACCTTCCTGATCTTCTCGTCGGCGATGTTCCTGCTGTTGTTCGTGATGAACAACCTAAGCCTGCAGATAGGTTTTACGCTTGGGTTGTTCGCCATCTTCGGAATGATACGCTACCGCACGGAAGCGGTGCCGGTCAGGGAAATGACCTACCTATTCATTATTATCGCCCTTTCGGTGATTAATGGCGTAGGCGCAGAGATGCCGATTCTGGAGATAGTCGTTGCCAATGTAGTCGTGCTCCTTCTCATCCTTGCCCTTGAGCAGAGCAAGATTATTCGCGGACGCACTTCGACCAAGCTGGTCATCTACGACAGGATAGATCTCGTTGTGCCGGAGAAGCGGGCGGAACTGATCGAAGATCTCGAGAAGAGGGCCGGCCTTAAGGTTAAGAGCCTGGAAATTGGCCAGATAGATTTCATAAGGGATTGCGCATGGATTAAGGTAACTTATTTCCTCGCCCCTGGTGAGGAAAACGCCATCGATTCACTTCGCAGAAGCAAGGATTTTCTGGAGGACAGGTAATATGAAAAAGATATTGTTGATAGTTGCTCTGTTGGCGGTCGGATTATCGGCAGTTGCACAGGATCAGTTCGGCACCAGATATTCAGCCGGCGTCAACTATAAAGTTTTTAAAGGCTTCCACCTCACGGCATCTGAAGAGGTGCGTCTCGGGAGCGATTTCAGTTTCGACCGCTCTTACAGCAATCTGGGTGTGTCTTACAAGATTAATGATTATCTGAAGACTGCGCTTGACTATGATGCAATCGCCGTAAACAAGACAAGCGGTCTGGATTGGCGTCACCGTGTGTCGCTAGGCGTATCAGAGTCTCTCAGTTGGAATGAATTCAGATTCTCCCTCAAGGAGACTTTCCAGGCGACGTACAGAGTAAAGGATATAAATACCCTTCAGAATCCCCGCACCAAACTCGTTTTCAAGACACGTGCAAAGGTATCCTACAAGCCGTTCCACTCCAGGTTCACTCCTTACGCTCAGGCGGAATTGAAGTTGGTTCTCAACGGAGCGAACTGGGTGACCGAAAACGGATCTACATATACCTTTGACGGCCACAACGATTTGTATGTGAATAGGATAAGATTCCAGGGCGGTACCCAGTACAACTTCGACAAGCAGAACGCGCTGGAGTTCTTCCTGCACTACGATTACCTTATCGACAAAGATATAGACGCATCCCGCAGCAAGGGTACTCTCAAGTCCATAACCATAGCCCAGTATCCTTTCTTCGGACTGGGGCTTGGGTACACCTTCTCTTTCTAGCTTAGCGCTTGATGATATCGAACCTCCAGGTTACGCCGACCTGGAAGTTGTTGAGGTGTGTATCGCTGTCTCTGAACCAGATAGCGTGCAGGCGCAGTTTACCGTCGCGATCGTAGGGGAAATATTCGATTCCGGCACCACCGTACAGGTAGTGGTAGCCCGGGGCCATGACGGTGTCGTACGCAAGTCCGCTTTCATCGACATTGGCGGCATCGTTGCGCTCATAGCCTATCTTTCCGCAGTAGTTCCATTTTCCTACGCTCCAGATTACCTTGGTGATGAAGGTATAGTCTGAGAATAGGTTTTTCTGATGGAGGTTCGCCCTGTCGATGAGGTCGAGGTCGATTGCGACATTGTCAAGCACCAGATGGTTGCCAAGGGCCGCATAACCTATGAACCTGCGGTAGTTGTCCTCCACGGCGTTTAATGTCCAGATGGTGTGCCACCATGGGGCTAACTGTCCCTGCCAGGCAAGGTTGTAGGCGAAAGTGTCGCTGAAGCCGAACGACAGGGGAGAGTTGATGGCCTGAAACACTATGGATTGGTGTTCGGCAACCTGATAGTCTGCCATTACGCCGACTGCGTAACCCTGCGGAAGGTTGTTGCAGAAATTGCTGTAGAAATAAACGTCGATCGGTATCGAGTCGTATTCGTAGCCTCCGACAAGAATTGCTTGCTTTCCGGCGGTGAGAGTCCATTTATCAGTCGGACGCCATATTATGGACGCCCAGTCTGTTGCCCGTAGAGGATCCACAGCCGTTGGAGCCACATTGAGGCGGTGCCTGATACGGAAACCGATTTCTTCGGTAAGGGTTCCGTAGAAATTGATATTGAGATGGTCGGAGAAGAACCTTCCTCTGAAATTTCCCCCGGCCACTTCTTCGTTGTAAGCCGCTCTAACGTCGAAATACAGGGTGTCGATTTCGGCCATGGCTTCCACCCTGGAAAGGCAGAAGAGCGCTGCGATGGCTAACAGTATCGATCGTGTTTTCATAAACCGCACAAAGGTAATCATTGTCCCACAATTAATGATTATATTTGCATGTTCTTTCACTAAAACTTATGTTCAAGACCATTTTGAAAGCGCTCGGTTCCTGGAAATTCTGGAAAGAGCTCATCATTATGACAGTCGGTATGATGGTCGGTGCGGCCGCCGTCTACTATTTTCTGGTCCCCAGCAAACTCGTTATAGGAAGCATCTCCGGTTTGTCAATCGTAATCGCAGGTATTTGCGAAAATCTTGGCATTGCCATCAAAGTTTCGTGGGTGGTTCTTGCAATCAACGCGGTCCTGCTTGTCCTGGCTTATTTCCTAATAGGCAAGGAATTCGGTATCAAGACCGTCTATACCGCGTTGATCCTCGGTCCGCTCATGGATGTATGGGAGGCAATCCTGCCATATGAAAAAGTGATAGCCGAGGGCGCAACTTCAGTGATGGGCGACCCCTGGTTCGACCTGCTGTGTTTCGTCTTGATGCTCAGCATTTGCCAGGCGATACTGTTTAATATAAATGCCTCTACCGGCGGTCTGGACATCCTCGCGAAGATTCTTAACAAGTATCTCCATTTCGATATAGGCGCATCAGTGTCTATCGCGGGCGCAGTCATTTGCTGCACCGCATTTGCCATCAACCCGTTCCAGATGGTCGTCATCGGCCTCATCGGTACATGGATCAACGGACTCGCGGTAGACTATTTCACTGCTTCGCTTAACCGCAAAAAACGCGTCTGTGTGGTCTCCGACGATAGTGAGGAGATACGTCGTTTCATAGTCGAGGACCTCAAGCGCGGCTGCAGTCTTTACCCGATGAAGGGAGGCTTTTCCGGCAAAGAGCATATCGAACTTCAGGCCATCCTCTCTCAGGACGAATTTGCTGCCCTTATGAACCACATTCGTGTCCACAACATCAAGTGTTTCATCACTGCCGGCAATGTATCAGAGGTCTATGGCATGTGGAACACCGCCAAGAAAAAGAATCTGAATAAACTTGACTAGTAATATTGAGGATAAATACCGCGAAGGGCTGACTCAGTACCTTTTGGAAGAGTGCACCAGCGAGGGCTGGCTGCAGGGGAGTCTGTTGAACAGTCCGGACCTGGACGAGGCATGGCTGAGGCTGATGCCGTCGTTCTACGGCGATGCGGTCCGCAATTTCAATGACTATCCGGAATTCTGCCTCGGCTGCGCCGGGTATCTCGGAATGGCAGTAGCTTTTCTTTGGGACAAGGACTGGGCGAAGTACTCGGATGTCCAGTACTCCTTCTTCCAGGGCGAGCGCAAATTCGACGACATGGATGATCACATCACCGATAAGATACTCCGCGATCATCGTCGCAGTTCTCCCATGATGCAATCCCTCGCCGCTTCAGCCTATCACTTCCTGATGCGCGAAACACCCGAACCCGGAACCGCCCTCGCATACCGTCTCTTCCTCATCACCGTCGAGACCATGTACAAGCTCGGCTGCGCGCTCGAGCTCTTCCATCTAGGCTATAAACTGGAAAAAATGTAGCCGTTCTTAGCAGAACAAACTGCACCCCTGATACCGCTATCGCCTGAGGACGCTTCGCGTCAAACGGCGACCCTAGTCCGGGAAAAAAGCGGCTCAGGGGTGCAGTTTGCTTCTGCTTGCTTGATACTACCTGAAAATAGAAACATTTTGCAGTCCGCTGAATCGAAGTCGGGTCACTGGCCCGAATCCAGTATCTCCCACACAAAAAAAAGCGGTAATGTGGACAAAAACGGTTGGTGACTCGGACAAAAGCGGTTGGTGAAGCTTACCGCTTTTTCTTCTTTTCATTAGCAAAGAAGAGGTACCACTTGATGAAGTTGTTGCGGTGCTCGACAGACATCCCGCGATGTATT